>JAUWBF010000139.1 GCA_030601755.1 Verrucomicrobiota bacterium
CTTTGTCGGCTTCGCCAAGCTCAGGCCCGATGGCAAGATCGCCAAGGCCCTCGTCGCGGCCGGTCTCGTGCTCGAGCAGCGCGGCGAATGGACCTGGATCGCCCGCGATGCCGCCGCCTTTGCCCAAGTCGCCGCGCCCGACGCCATCACCGCCCGCATCGCTCGCCCGCAGACCGAGGAGATTCGCTTCGAGGGGCGCCTGAGCCCCGCGCTGCTGGCCGACCTGAAGACGCGTCTCGGCGGTGCGATCGAGGCCCAGCTCGCCGAGTTGCCGGAGGCCGACCGCGCCGCCGTGACCGCCTACGTCGACGTCGCCTGGAGCTACCTCACGCAAATCCACTCCGCCGGCGGTTCGCTGGATCTCAACGACCAAGGCATCGCCCTCGCCTACTTCGCCCAGTTTCAACCCGAGACGCCGCTGGGCGTCTTCCTGCGGCATTCTCCCGGAGCCGATCCGCAGATCAACCGGTCCGTGCCCGCCGAGGGCCTGTTTAACCTGATCCTGCGCGCCAACCCCGACGCCCAGTCGGAGTTGTTCAAGGGCGTCTTCGCCGCGTTGCTGGCGGTCGATTACCCGCGCGGACGCGAGGCGCTCACCGCGGTGCAGCCCAGCTTCATGGCGCTGGTTGAGGCCGGCAAACGTGGCGGCGTGGCCACCTTTGACATGGAGCTGCCCGCCGCTGACACCGCCGGTCAGGCACCCAAGGTGGACCTGCTCATGGTGTATGACGGCGACTTCACGCGCGAGACGGTCAACGACTACTACCGCCAGACCGCCGTGCTGTCCGACCGCTTTTCCAACGCCCTGCTCTCCGGGCTCGCTTCCCTCACCCCCGCCGGCGCCGCGGCCATGCCCACGGTCAAAACGGAGTTCAACGGCGAGCAAACCACCATCGCCGGAGTTCCCTTTGGCGCTGTCACGACCACCACCGTCACCGAGGGCATTCCGCCGGTCGTTTCGACGCAATACTACGGCGTGTCCGACGGTCTCCTCATCATGGGCACCGACGCCGACCGGCTGACCGCCCGGCTGCCGGCTGTGCTGGCGCGCGAGGCCGTGGCCAACCCCGTGAACATCCCGCTCGGTCCCGACGACCTGTTCGTCGGCGAACTGCGCGGCGAACGCATCGTCGACATGGTGGTGAAGTCCGCCGGGGCCGACCTCGCCGATCCCGACGTGCAGGCGCAGGTCAAGACCCTCCGGGACGGTTATGCCGCCGCCACGCCGCCCCGCCTGACCGTCTCCGGCGCTCAGGCCAAGGTCGGCATGACCTTCACCCTGCCCTACCCCTTCATCGCGCAAAGCGCCCGCCTGGGCCAATTCGCGATGATGCTGAAGCAGTCCGGTGAGCAGGCCAGCCAATGATTCGCGCACGTCGCGTCCGCCGGGCGGGTTATTGCCCGTGGCGGCGGATTGCGACGGCTGATACGACTGACGGCTTCGCCGCGCGCGGTGTGAATTTGAATTTTCCAAGGTAGGGCTAGGCCGCCGGGCCGCCCGTCCGGGGCGGCGTGGCCGGTTCCGTGAGGCAACCGCGGACGGCCCGGCGGTCTATCCCTGCCGGGGTCCTTAACCATCCCGCGTCTTGCGTGCCTCTGGGCCGCGGTTGTGGGTCGCCGCCACGGAAACCCGACCGCCTTTTCGCTTGGCGCGGGCGGTGGGCGGAGGTTGGTTGCGGGGCATGTCCGAATACAACTCCGCCGATACCATCGCCGCCCTTGCCACGCCCGTCGGCACCGCCGCCCTGGCCGTGGTGCGGGCCAGTGGTCCTGATTGCGCACGGGTGGCCGCGGAGATCCTTGGCCGCTCCCCTACCCCGCGGCAGGCGCACTACTGCCTCTACCGCGCGGCCGGCGGCGGGCGCGTGCTCGACGACGTGCTGCTGACCTTCTTTCCCGGCCCGCACTCCTACAGCGGCGAGGATTCGCTGGAAATCTCCACGCACGGCAACCCGCTCATTGCGCAATACGTTCTGGAGGACCTGCTTGGCCGCGGCCTGCGCCCCGCCGAAGCCGGCGAGTTCACCCGCCGGGCCTTTCTTTCCGGCCGTCTCGATCTGAGCCAGGCCGAGGCTGTGATGGATGTCATTCACGCCCGCAGCGAGCGCGCGCTGGCCGTCGCCCGTCGCCAACTCGAAGGCAGCCTCGGCCGCCATCTTAACGGGCTCACCGAGGCTTTGCTGCTGGTGCTGGCGCGCATCGAGGCCTATATCGACTTCCCCGACGAGGATCTCCCGCCCGAGGATCGGGCCGTGGTGCTGGCTGATCTCGACGTTGTTCTACGTGGAACGGACCGCCTGCTCGCCACCAGCCACTATGGAGATGTTCTGCGGGACGGTTTGAAAACCGTCATTCTTGGCGAGCCCAATGCCGGCAAGAGTTCCCTCCTTAACCGTCTGGTCGGTCGGGACCGTGCCCTCGTCAGCGACCGCCCCGGCACCACGCGCGATTTCATCGAGGAGCGCATCTTGATCGGGCCGCACGCCATTCGTCTGATCGACACCGCCGGCCTCAATCCCGATCCCGAGGAGCTGGAAAGGCTCGGTATGGACAAGGCGCTGGAGCGGGCGGCCGAGGCTGATCTGATTTTGTGGGTGGTGGATGCAAGCAGGCCCTGCCCTGATCTACCTGTTGAGGTCCGCGAGCGCCTGAATGGTTGTAATACGTTGTTAGTAAGGAATAAATGTGATTTAAGCGCTATTTGCCAGCCGCCCGCGGGCCTGTCGGTGGTGGATGTTTCCGCTCTCACTGGCCAAGGCGTGGAGGCGTTGTCCGCCATGATTGCCGCCCGGGCCGACGCCTTCGCTGGCCAGCAGGGGGACGAGGTGATTGCCATCAATGCCCGTCATGCCGACGCCTTGCGCCGGGCGGGTGATTGCCTCCGCGCGGCCCAGACCAAACTGCTGGACGGTGGTCCGGTGGAGTTGCTCGCCAGTGACCTGCGCGGAGCGCTCGACGCCTGTGGCGAGATCAGTGGGCGTGTCGACAACGAACGCATGCTCGACCACCTCTTCAAGGCCTTCTGCATCGGCAAGTGACCGGTGCCGGATTGGGGCGGCGTTGGGGCATGGGGTCTGGGCTTTACGGAGGCGGCACCCTCCCCTACCCCTGTGCCTTTGCCCATGCTGTTTAACCACACTCCCTTTGATGTCATTGTCT
>JAUWBF010000119.1 GCA_030601755.1 Verrucomicrobiota bacterium
CCACAGGCCCTGCTCGCCAAGGTAGTGCACCAGCGTGCGATGGATTTCCTGGTCCTCCGGCACGCGCTGGGTCAGCTCACGCAAACGGTCCAGAGCGCCATCACGCTGACCACGCGCCCACTCGATGCGCGCCGCGACAAAGCGGCCTTCCGGAGACTCAAGCAAACCATGCTCCCGCAGCACCGACAGCGCCTCGACATGACGGCCGCGATTGAACAACGCGTAGGCACGCGCCGTGTAGGCCATGCGAAACACCGGGGTGCCCGGCTCCAGACGCTCTCCCAATGCCGTGGTAAACTCGATCACGGTGCTATCCGCCTGCAGTCCGAAGAAAAATCCCAGCACCGTCCGCAGGTAATCGAGCTCCTCGCCATGAATTTTCAGACCGTCGAGCAAAACCTGTGACGCCGCATCCGGACGAGCCGCCATCAGATAAATACGGGCGACCAGCAGACGGGCCTCTTGGTGCTCAGGCACATTGACCAAACCGGCCCTGAGCGACGAAAACGCGGCCCGCCACTCCTGTTCCTCTGCCTGAGCCAAACCTTGGCGGATCAAAAATTCGCCCTTGGCCCGCCGATAATCTTCCCCTCCCAGCGGCAACGCGAGGATGTGAACATAACGCACGTCGGTGAAGCCCCGCCGGTATTTGACGAACGCATAAATCCCCCCCGCCAACGCCAGCCAGCCCGCCACGACCAGCATCACCAGCCACACCGCCAGCCGTCCCCAAAACACGCGCACAGAGGTGGCGTGCTCGGTCTTTTCGATCCGATAAGGCGACAGCCCACCGAGCCCCAACAGCGTGGAGACCTCCACGGCGGTGGGTGAAACCTTGGAAGTATCTGGGCTGCGCTGGGGAGACGGATTGCTCACGGGCGGGGACGAAATTGAAGGCCAAAAAAAAGCCTGCCCCGAAGGGCAGGCAATGAGGAAGCGGATTGGTTCGCGTGAATGTGCCGGACTTAAGCGCGCTTGCCACGACGGCAAGTGACCCATCCCAGCGCAGACAGACCGAAGAGCAGACCAAAGGTCGAGGGCTCGGGGACGGCGGAGACCACGAAACTAGCCAGTGCCATACTGTTTGGGATAGAGCCTCCGATAGACTCTGTTTCTAGCGTATACGAAACTGCCAGAGCACCATCTGCTGGTATAACCCAAGCGGGATCGCTGTAGAATCCATATGCATCGCCTGCGGACGGAGACTCGACACCGAGGCTAAGCCCACTGAACCAATATATGGCAATACGAGAACCCGCCGCGATAGAAGGAGACAACTCGATTCCCGACAGCAAAACCTCGTAGGACCCCTCACCCGCAAATCCCGAATCCGTTGACCATGAACCTAAAAGCACCTCATCGCCGGATGTAAAAGAACCATGCACAGGCCCAGTAAATGTATTGGTAACGGATGTGACGGCATAGACCTAGCTTCCATCCGACAACGGGGTAGATACATCGCTGCCGTAAAGATAACCGCCGTCCAAGGTAAAGCTTACCGCCCCGCGCAGTGAAACCGCCGCGACAACGGACATTAAAATAGTCGAAAAAAATACTCTATTCATAAGCATTAACATTATACAATTCAGTTATTACCCACAACAGGAACTCCCCAATCTTGAACGCTTCCCGCTACCACCGATTGCTTCCGTATGACGAGCGCGCTACCTGCCGGGATAACAGCATCGGCCTGATCCTGAGAGGACTGTCCGACTTTTCGCCAAAATTGGTTATAGTAGTATATAGCAGAAACAGGACGGTTTTTGATTGGAATAGACGGATCGAAAACCAAAAGTTCGTCGCCACGCCCAGACGACAAATTACTGGTGCTGGGAGTAAATACAGACTCTAAGCCAAGCTGGCCAAGAGTTGAATCAACAGGCCTGTTGTAAGCGACCAAATTATCGTTGCGACCACCCGAAACCGCACCTAGTGGAATAAAAAATTGGCCAAGATCCACCTCACCGACACAGGTAATGCGGGAGTTCTCAGCTACATTATTATGCCGTATAACCACGTAAGCATCCAACGGCACAATAACGTCACCGCGGTTTATAGTAGAACTCCCCACACGCCGCCAAAACTGATTATAGTAGTAGATTGCCGTAGCACTTTTATTAATTCCCACCCCCGAGACATCCGGAAAAATCACTTCCGTCTTCCTTCCGCTGCTAAGATTACTAGTAGACGCAAAATAGGAAACGCCGGCTTCGGCGGGAGGGAACAGGGTAGCTAATGTCCAATACGGCCTGATCACTACGCGATCACCCACCTGAATCATACTTAAAATATCGGACTCAAACTCCAGAGTGACCGAATTTTCGGTATTCGATATAACGGTAGAGTGATGACCCGCAGCTTGGCCACTAAGTATTTGCAGGTAATACGTATTAGACTGCTCCCCCTCAGAATATTCTAAAGCACCGACCTGAAAGGCTGCCGAAGCCAAGGCATATTCTCCGCCCCCGCCCCCAGCTATACTTCCTTCGTATGCAGCGGGGCGAACCAAGGTAGGAACATAAGGAGTGTCGGAATTGGCCAAAGCCTCCATACTCACCGCCCCCACCGGAGTGGTCGTCACGGACTGCGCAGAAAGGGGGGTAAGCGCGGCCGCCAAAAGTCCTGCGGCGAGAGAGTAACGGAGCTTCGAGTGCATGCAGATGCGGAAGGATAGCGAAAAGCGTTTGCAGGTCAATTTGAATCCTGACGGTCGGGACAGCACCCAAAAGCCACCTGCGAAACCTACGCCACGCCACCAGCCCGGTCCGTTAGTTTTCCACCCTCTCCCGCCTCGAAAAGACGAAGATTTCCCAGAAAGTGATCGACCATCGCCTCGTCCTGGTCGCGCCGGCCGCCCGCAGAGTGCGGCGTGATCCAGCAGTTGGGCAGCCCCCAGAGGCGGTCGTGCGGGGGCAACGGCTCCTCGGGGAAGACATCAAGGTAGGCAGCGTCGAGCCTCCCCGACTCGAGCGCCTCGGCCAACGCATGGTGATCGACCGTCGTGCCGCGGCCGATGTTGTAGAAACGCGCCCCGGGCTTGCAGGCGGCCAGGCGGCGGGCGTTGACGTAGTTGCGCGTGGCCTCGTTGTCAGGCAGCAGGTTGACCACATGGTCCGCCTCACCCAGCACACTGGTGACCCTGTCCTCGGCGATAATGTGAACTCCGGGCTCGCTATAGGCACGCCTGCGCACGGCAAACACCCTCATGCCGAAGGGACGCAACAGCTCCGTCAGGCGACGGGCGATGTTGCCGTAACCAAGCAACAGCACGGTCTGGCCGTTGAGCAAAACAGAACCGGCGCGGCGTTCGTGAAACCGCCATGAGCGCTCGCCCAACTGCTCGGCCAGTGACTCGGGCAAACGGCGGCCGAGCGCGAGCATCATGGCCAGCACGTGTTGCGCACAGGGTTCGGCAAAGACCGTCGACATGCTGGTGAGCACGGAGCCGCGCGCGCGCAACTCCTCCAAAACCTCAGGCCGGTCGTAGCGGCCGTAACCGGCGCTGGTCACGGCGATCCAGCGGAGGTTGGCGAACCGCCGGCAGTCCTCCGCGTCGGGTTGGCCGAGAGCGATGTCGGCTTCGGCGAGGCGCGGATCGGGCGGCGCGGCCTCCAGCACGGAGGCGCTCAGCCGCGGCGCCTCGATGAGGCGATGTTCGCCGATACCCGCCTCCAGCCGCAGACGCGCGCGGGGCGAGAACAGGGTATTGGTCCAGATGGTCAGCGGCATGGACGACCAGCCAAACGACAACCAAGGACTTGGCAGGCCAAAAAACGCCCCCAACCACCCATTCCAACCTCAGCCAACCGCCGCCCAATAAAAACTAACGTATCTGGTTAGTCTTTTCTCCTCGTTTGCGTGGAATTTTTGCTGCCTCGGCTCGATCTGAGCAAACCACAACGCCACGCCAACCGTCACTCCCGCAGGGGAAAACAGTCTCCCGCCACCCGCACTCAATCTCGACTGCAGCGCAGAATAAAAACTAACGTATCTGGTTAGTTTTTTCCGCAAAATCCCTAGAACACACGCCGAAGCGACAGCGAGCGTCCAAGGGGAAACCCCAGCCCATTCACGCCAGCGGGCAGGAATCCCCGCCCTCAGGCAAGACCCACGGAGAGCCGGCGGCGTCGAACAGCGTCTTCCCTCCGCCCGGACGGCGCACGCCGCGCCAGGCGCGGTCGCATTGGTCGGGCAACGTCACCACGCAGGGCATCGAGATCTCCGCGTGGTCGCGGGAGCAACGCCAGTCGCGGCCGTCGGCCCATGCCAGCGTCATGGCCGGCAGGTCGAGCAACGACACGGGTTCGCGTGATCGCCAGCCTCCGGGACGGCCCGGCCAGCCCGCGACCAGCAGCGGCACGCGCACGCTCTCCTCGTGGGGCCAGCCCTTGCGAAAGTGTCCGTGCGCGCCGTGCATGTCGCCGTGCGCCGAGGTGAAGACGGTCACCACGGGACGCGACGCGGCCGCGGCTCCGAGCCGGGCAAGCAACCGGCCGACCGCGCGGTCCGTCGCCGCGATGTGCGCATAGTAACCGGCCAACTCGCGCCGGGCCCGCGCCTCGACTTCGCCGCCGCGGGGCACGTTGGGAGCGAGCACGATGTCCTCGGGCCGGGGCCGCGCGACCTCCGCGGGCACCGCCGCGCCATAGGGCGGATGCGGCGCCTCCAGACTGAGCAACAGAAAGCGCGGGCGTTCGGCGCTCGTCGCGGTCCGTCGCCACCAGGCGACCGCCTCGTCGACAAGCACGTCGCTTTGATAACCCGCGACGCGCTCCGGCGCGGGGCGGTCGTCGCCGTGCAGCCACGGGTCGTTGAGTTGAAATCCACCCTCGAAACCCGACCACCAACCAAAGCCACCGCGCGCCTCCGGCGGCACGAGAACCCTGGCCGCCGCCTGGCCGACCAGCGGCAGCGAACGGTCGCGGCGACCGACGCCCCACTTGCCGACAAAGGCGGTGGCGTAGCCGCGCGCGTTGAGCGCCTGCGCGATGGTCGGCGCGTCGTCGGGCAACGCGTCCCAGTAGTCCGCAATGCCGTTGGCCGGCGACGGCACGCCGGTAAGCAAGGCGGCCCGAGCAAACGGTCCGAACGGATGCGGCGTGACCGCCTCGGCGAAGTCGCCCGAGCGCGCCGCCAGCGCGTCGAGGACTGGCGTGCGGGCGTTGGGGTCGCCCGCGTAGCCGCACGCCTGCGCGCGCCACTGCGTGGTCACGATCCAGACGATATCGGGCGGGCGATGCGGCGCGGGGTTCACTCTACTCCACTCAGCGGCGTCGTCACGCGGGGGCAATCTTCAAGCACCTGACGCCTGTCCCGCCCAGCTCGACGACTCGACGTCGAGCGGAGGTAACAAGACGTTTACGGCCAAAAACAGTCTTCCGTTTCACGCCCCCTTCAACATGGTCAACTTCCCTCCAGCCATGAACTACCACATCGCCGTCAACGGCGTCACGTCCGGCCCCTTTCCCGCGGAAACGCTTCGCCAAAAACTCGCCGCCGGCGAACTCAAGCCCACCGACCTGTGCTGGACCACCGGCTGGGACGGCTGGCGCGCCGTGTCCACCGTGGTGGCTTCCGTGACCGCCGGCGGCACGCCCCCGCCGCCGCTGCCGGCGCAGACGGCCTCGCCTCAAGAGCCCGCGAAGACCTCCGGACTCGCCATCGGCAGCCTGATCTGTGGCATCGCCGGCCTCTTCACCCTCGTCACCGCGCTGCCGGCCGTCATCTGCGGACATCTGGCGCAGTCGCAAATCAAGAAGTCCAACGGCCGCAAGACCGGCAACGGCATGGCGCTGGCCGGCTTGATCATGGGCTACGTGATGATCGCGGCCATTCCCATGATCGGCCTCATGGCGGCCATGGCCATCCCCGCCTTCCAAAAAGTCCGGGCGGTCTCGCAGGAGAAGGCCATCATCAACAATCTCCGCCAGCTCGACGCCGCCGGCCAGCAGTTCATGTTGGAATACGGCACCAACCGC
>JAUWBF010000116.1 GCA_030601755.1 Verrucomicrobiota bacterium
TAATGTCCCGACCAATGTTGCGAACACGCGTCCGCTGAGGTGGCGGGCAAACGAGCGTTCAATGCGTCGGCCCAGCATCTTGACGCGGCTGGCGAACACCGTGGTGCCGGCCGGTAGCGTAGTGGCCAATGTGATCAGGCGATGGATTTCCGAGGCGCAGACGGCGCCGTCTGCATCGGCAAAGGCGACCCGGTCATAGTCGTTGGCTGCCGCGGCGGTGTTCCAGCCGTGCCGGATCGCCGCGCCCTTGCCGAGATTGGCGGGCAACAGTGCGGGCGGCAGCAGGCGGGGGTTGTCGCTTGAAATGGATGCGACGAGTTTGGTCACCGCGGCTTGCTCTTCGGGGCCTGAACCGTCGTCAACAATGAGAACATCCACCTTATGCGCGCGGTTGGAGAGCCCAGCGACCAGTTCGGGCAGGAATCGAGGCAGGCGTTTGCCTTCCCGATACGCGGGGATGACCAGCAAAACGCGTTGGGCGGGGATCATGGGAGGGACTCGGTCGGTGTGGGATTCCTCGTGGCGGCGGGCAGCGGGCCGATGGGCACGAGGATAAACATGGCGGTCGATCGCGGGGCGGGCGCAAATGGTCCGGAGGCAGAGGCCGCGCCGGAGCCTGCGGCTGGAATGTCGGAAAGAACACTGCCCGCGGGGCGGGTCACTTTCCGGCCAGGTTGTATTTTACGATCGAATACAGCGCGCGGAAGCCGTCGCGCCAGCCGATCTTTTTGCCCTCGGCGTAGGTGCGGCCGTGGTAGCTGATGCCGACCTCGTAGATCACGACGTTTTCGAGCTTGGCGATCTTGGCGGTGAGCTCGGGATCGAAGCCGAAGCGGTTTTCCACCAGGTTGATCTGCCGGATCACCTCCTTGGTGCAGACCTTGTAGCAGGTCTCCATGTCGGTAAGGTTGATGTTGGTGAACATGTTCGAGAGCAGGGTCAGGAACTTGTTGCCGACCATGTGCCAGAAGTAGACGACGCGATGGGCGTCGCCGCCGGCAAAGCGCGAACCGAAGACCACGTCGGCGTGGCCGTCGATGATGGGTTTGATGAGCCGCGGGTATTCGGCCGGGTCGTATTCGAGGTCGGCGTCCTGCACCAGTATGATGTCGCCGGTGGCGGCCTGGTAGCCGGTGCGCATGGCGGCGCCTTTGCCCTGGTTTTCCTCGTGATAGACGATCTGGTCGACGAGGGGGGCGATCTCGGTGCGGAGCAGGTCGCGGGTGCCGTCGCGCGAGCAGTCGTCGACGATGACGATCTCCTTTTCGACGTCACCCAGGTCGACGGCCTTCACCCGCTCGACCAAGGCGCGGATGGTGTGGCGTTCGTTGTAACAGGGGATGACGACGGAAAGCTTCATCGGAGAAACACTAGTGTTCAGATACAGAGGGTGGGGGAAGCCTCAAGTTGGAGAGAGGCTTGCTTGGCGGATTTGCGCCGACGGCTGACAATGTAGGCGAGAAGGTAGGCCGCAAGTGCCAGCAGCAACAGGGCCCGGAGGCCTGTGATCATGGAGAGGAATTCGGCCAGCCCGCCGGCCACCGCGCCCAGCAGGTTCCAGCCGAAGGCGTTACCTACATTGTCGCTCCGGGAATACAGGCCGGCGAAACCGAACGATGCGAACAGGATGGGAAGTCCTACGACGATGAGGGAGAGGCCGAGCCGGGCGGTCACACCGGCTTCCAGCAGCCAAGCGGGGGGCGTGAAATACAGGGCCAGCAAACTGCAAGCCAAGCCCACGATGGCCAAGCCCAGCGGCAGCGAACGACGGGCTTGGATCAATGTGCCAACGAGGATGGTCAGCAGGACCGAAGCAAACACGATGGCATTGGTCAGCCAAGTGGTGCCCCACGCGAGGTTCATGGCGGTCACTGAGCGGGTCTCCAGCAGCAGAAAGCCAAATCCAAAGAGAAACATCGGCCAGTCGGCCCCTCGCCCCAGGCTCAGGCTGTGGCGCAGGTCGCGGGATATGCCAAAAATAGCCACCGTCGAGATGACTCCTATCAACGCGATGACGGTCAGGTAGAACGAACTGATTGAACGGCTGGCAAGGTAGAGGAATGGCCAGTCGTCGTCGGGTAATTCAAAGAGGCGCAAGGTCTCCGGGGTGTAGACCTGCATTCTGGCGTCGCGACTATCGCGTTGCAGCGCGGCGAAGGCGGGGCCGGACATGAAAACTTTGTTGAACAGGTGGTAGTTGCCCGAATGAATCGCCGGCGGTTCGTCGAAGACGGAGGTCAGCATCATGTCGATGCGATCGTCGATGAAGTTTCGCGGGGTCATGAAGTAGAGCATCATGCCACCGTCGTCGGTGAGCAGGCGCTTGGCGGCGCGCAGGCAGTCCGTCGTGTAGACAAAGTTGTCCAGACGCACGTTGGATAGCGCGGAGATTTTGGTCATCGAGTCCAGTGTGCCGAAGACGATGGTATCGTAGCGCTTCTCGCATTGATTGAGATAAGCCCGGGCGTCGGTGTTGTGGATGGTGACGCGCGGGTCGCCATAGGGACGGTTCGGATGGTGGGCACGACCGAGATTGATGATCTCAGGGTCTATTTCCACCGCGTCGACGGTTTTCGCGCCCTGCAGGAGTAGCATGGCGACATCGTTGCCACTGCCCGCGCCGAGCACGAGCGCATGGCGCGGGTGATGACCGGACAGGGCATAGGGCATCGCATAGCCCGCGGTCGTGCGTAATGTCGGCGGCAGCGACATGGGGATCATCTGCTGGTGCAGCGAGCCATTGGCCGTGATTGCGCCAGGGGTGTTGGCAATCCGATTGAGACTCAGGCCGTAGTAGGGGCTATAGACATCTTCTCGATCGGAGATGAAAACCGTGGCCAGGGTGACGGAGCAAAGCAACGCGCTGATCATCAGGTTTCTCAATCGGTCGCGGTCCAACCACACGACCGCGGCGGCTCCGATCAGGAACCAGTGTTCAGGTCGCAGGTGTGAAAACGCCGCCAGTGAAAAGAGACTGGCGCCGACGAGTGATCCGAGCAGGTCCCAAGAATAACCACGCAGCGGGACTTGCGCGTTTTTGAAAGCGGCCAGTCGACGCGCGATCAACTGGCCCGGGGGCACGAAGCAAAGGGCGGTCAACACGAAGCAGGTTATGATCGGCAGCCAGACGTTGTTCACGACCGGGGCGGTCTTGGGCAGATCGGCATAAAGCAACCACAGGTGTTCCTCCGCAGACTCTTGCGTGAAAATGACACGATCCAAGCCGGCGAACACCAGCACGAGCAACGTCAGGCAGGCAGCCCACCATCCGATCAAGGGCTTGTTCCCTGCCCTGAGGCTGCCCAACCCGAGGCCGAGGAACGACGCGACCAGCAGTAGGTTGGGGAAGTAGGCGAGCACCCGGACCTGGGCGCTCCCCCAGCGGATGATGGCAAGTTCCAGGAAAAGCACTGCCGCTGAGGTGATCAGAATATCGCGACCGGCGCTTTTGAGATTGGCGGCGGTTCGAGGGATGGGAGACGAAGCCATTTTTTGGAGGCAGGATGATGTCGTAACTTGCGACGATGCAAGCGGTGAGTTCGCCGTGCGGGAGTCCCGTTGGATGGTTTTACGAATTGGTGTTCAGAAGCTTAGGTTTGTCGGCATCGGTGGTGCCGGTGGCGGGTTGTGCGGGGAGTTGGTGGCGCAGGTTGCGCAGGTAGGGCCACCATTTGCGGTGGGTCCAGCGGAGGCCCGCGTCCAGGCGTTCGGCGGCGAGGTCCGGGCGTTGGATGCGCAGGCACTGCACCGCGCCGTAGAGGTAGAAAAAATCGGCGTCGGTGCCGTGCCGACAGGCCCAGTCCGACCAGGCGATGGCGATGCGAGGATCGTCCTTCCCCCAGGAATCGAGCCAGCGCTCGAGTCCGTAGTTCCACGAGGGGAAGGCCCGGACGAGCCGGGCGGTGGTGCTGTCAGGGAGGGGGATTGGCGCCCATTTGGAAAAACGCAGGACAAAGAAGCTGTGGATGAGCATGAGCAGACAGCCGACGACCAGCGCGCTGCGTCGCAGCATGCCGAGCCAGAGTTGGCGGCGAGGATGGAGGGCTGGCGCGGGAGCCGGGCCGGGAACGCCGAGGCACAGGCCGGCGAACAGGGCGGCGCAGATGTAGATTTGGGCGTGATAGAAATAGCCATCGAACAAGCCGCCGGCGAGGCAGGCGCACAGGCCGGTGGCCGCGGCGAGTCTCCAGGGGGCGGTCGGCTCGTCGCGAGGCATGCGCAGCGCGCGGGCGACGGCTCGGCTCGTGATGGTGGTGAACAGCACCAGCCCGACGGCTCCGCTTTCGAGCAGCCATTGTAGTATCCAATTGTGGGGTTGGTGCCCGTCTTGTCTGGGGCGCATGAAACGGTAGTCGCCGGGGCCGTGGCCGAGCAGCGGGGCCTCCTGAATGCGGGACCAGACGAGTTTCCAGATGTCGGTGCGGCTGGAGGTCAGCTGGGACATGTCGGTGGCCGCGGTGCTGCGGGAGATGGCGTGCCACCAGCCCAACCCGGGGTTGTCGGTCCAGTTGGCCGCCGATAGCGCGAGGGCGGCGATGCCGACCAGGATGGTTTGACGCAGCAGTGCGCGGCGATCACGCCCGGGGTCCAGCAGCAGCAGCATGCCGAGCGCCGCGCCGAGGGCGAGGATCGGGGAGCGTCCGCCGGACCAGAGCATGCCGGCGCATGACACGATGGCGACGAGCCACTGGGCGGTGCGCAGGTCGCCCTTGCGGGGGGCCAAATGCAGCCACGCCAGCGCGGCGACGGTGGCGGCCGTCAGATGCATACCCATGAGGCGAGGGTGAATATAGAGTGGCAGAGGGGTGCCGGGGGCGGTGAAGCTTCGGGCGATCCATACGTAGAGGGTGCCGAGCACGCCTCCGATGGCGATGGCCGCGAAAATGCGTTCCATGGCGGATGCGCTCCGAATTTGGCGTGCGGCGACGATGCCGATGCTCCAGATGAACATCCAGTTGGACCAAGCGACCAAGGACACCGCGATGTGCCGGCTGAGCAGTGCCGAGACCAGGCCGGTCATCCCGAGCGCGCACAGCAGCGTCGAATCAATCAGGTCGGTGCGTGTCGTGGAGGCCGGATGACGGGCAAACAGCAGCAGGCCGACGCCAAGGGCTGCGATAGTGCGGTCATAGTCGATTGGGAGCAGCGTGCCGAAGGCCATGAGCGTCAGGAACGCCACGAGCAGGCTAATCGGAGTGATTGTGTGGCGAGGTGGCATGAGGACGGGAGCCGGCATCTATCTGGATGAAGCGTGGGAGGGTGGTGCGGAGCGTTGATGGGATTCAGGAGGGGAGGATCGCACCTCGGTCGCTGCGACGGGTTGGGCGAGCCGTTCGCGAAACGCCTTGGGCTGGGTTTCCAGAAAAAGACGCGCCTCCATGCGGGCTTCTTCCAGTCGGCCTTGGCCGGCCAGATGTCGTGCCGCCCAAGCGTGATAATTCCATGCGTAGGCTGAATGGGATTGCGCCCAGCGAGCCCAGTCGAGCGCGGCTTCGGGTTGTGCGATGGACCAATTGTCCAGCCAGCGATCCAGTCCGATGGTGGTTGAGGGGAAAATCCGCACGATCCGAGCGGAAATGTCGTTCGGGCGAGGAATTTCCCTCAATGGCCCGAGCCGATAAAACACATAAAAATGCAGGGCGAACATCGCCAATATACCGGTGCCCAGAACGTGTGGGAGCACGATGGATCGGGTGGTGGTCACGTATGGTCGGGAGTGGTCCGCGACTTTTGCCGAAACGACAAGACCCACCGCCAGCGCGAGTCCGGCGGTGGACAGCACGTGATAAAGCGTGCCGTCAAACAGTCCGCCGGTCAGCGTCGCGACCAGCATCGCCAAGGCCCCGGTCTGGCCGGCGGGATACCGTCGTGCGCCTCTGCCGGGCACGAGCAGCCAGCAGGCGGCCAAGGTCCCCCAGAGCAATCCGGCGGCACCGCAGCTGACCAGAGCCTGAACCGCGAGATTGTGGGGCTGCTGACCATCCATTTTCGGCAACAAAAACCGGTAGCCGTCCGGCCCCCAACCCAGCAGCGGGCGTTCGGCGATGAAGTCCACGCAGGCCCGCCAGATGTCGAGCCGGCGCGAGGAAAGTTCGTTGAGATCGTCGGCGTTGGCCACGGTGGCGATCGAACGCCACCAGCCGAAGTTTCCGGCCTCGGTCCAGAAAAACGTGCTCAGGACCACTCCGGTCGCGACGGGCAGCGCATATGCCGGAACGATATGCCGCCAATGAATCTGA
>JAUWBF010000047.1 GCA_030601755.1 Verrucomicrobiota bacterium
TGCAGGCAGGATGCCTGCGCTACGTGGGGTCCCTCGGCTCACGCCTCGGGCCACGGGCCGTGGCCCAGATCCGTGGACCCGCGCGTGAGTTCGAGGAGGCTCGGGCTCGGCGGGATGTGGCGGCGAACCGGATCAAAGATGCCGAATGACGTCGTTCGTGTCTTTGTGACTTTGCGGCCCCTGTGCCTTGGCGTCCTTGCGTTAAAATCCGTCCACCAAGCTCCGAGAACATGAGCCGGCGATATAGCGTTCCGCGCCGATTTTTCGCGTGCGGCGAAGCGGTCGAGCGCTTGCGGGCGGTCTTGAGCAAGGCCGTGATTGTCCTGGTGGAACGCGACGTCCTCGGCGTGCCCAGCTCGATGTTGGGCGGCGGTCGCTCGAACGCGCCGTGGACGCCGCGTTCCACCTCGGACTTGGTTACCCGGCAACCGGACAGCCACGGCGTTTCAAAAAAAACGTCCGGCCCCTCGAGGGACCGGACGTCGTGAGTTTTTAACTACGGATGATGAACGACCGTGGTTCGCGGGGAACCGGATCAGTCCTTCTTGTCGGAGGCGGCGTCGAGGATGTCGCCGAGGTTCATCATGTCGCCGGAGCTGTCGCGGTTGAGGGCCTCGAAGGAGGCGGTCTCGGCGGCGAGCTGCTGCTCGGAGTAGTTGGCGGCCTTGATC
Organism: Verrucomicrobiota bacterium; assembly: GCA_030601755.1. Classification (GTDB taxonomy): domain Bacteria; phylum Verrucomicrobiota; class Verrucomicrobiia; order Opitutales; family Opitutaceae; genus JAUWBF01. The sequence goes on from JAUWBF010000047.1 coordinate 672, forward strand.
GAGAGGCCGAGGCGGCGCTCGTCGCGGTCGATCTTGATGACGCGGGCGGTGACCTCCTGGTCGACCTTGAGCACGTCCTTCACCTTCTCGATGCGCTCCTCGCTGATCTGCGAGATGTGCACGAGGCCGTCGATGCCGTCCTTCAGGTCCACGAAGGCGCCGAAGGTGGTGATCTTGGTGACCTTGCCGGTGACGACGTCGCCGATCTTGAAGTGGCTGTCGATGTCGGACCACGGATCGTTGGCGAGCTGCTTCATGCCGAGGCTGATGCGCTGCTGGGAGGCGTCGACATCGAGAACGATGGCGTCGACCTCGTCGCCCTTCTTGAGGACCTCGGACGGGTGGTTGACCTTGCGGGTCCAGCTCATGTCGGAGACGTGGACCATGCCGTCGATGCCTTCCTCGAGCTCGATGAAGGCGCCATAGGTGGTCATGTTGCGGACCTTGCCGCGAACGCGGGCGCCGATCGGGTAGTTGTGGCGGACCATGTCCCACGGGTTCGGCTCGAGCTGACGCAGGCCGAGGGAGATCTTCTGATCGTCCTTCTGGATGCCGAGGACAACGGCCTCGACTTCCTGGCCGACCTTGAGGAGCTCGGAGGGCTTGGAGATGCGCTTGGTCCAGGACATCTCGGTGATGTGGACGAGGCCCTCGACGCCGGGCTCGATCTCGATGAACGCGCCGTAGGGGACGAGGTTGACGACCTTGCCCTGCACCTTGGCGCCGACGGGGAACTTGTGCTCGATGGCGTCCCAGGGGTTGTTGGTGGTCTGCTTGAGGCCGAGGGAGACACGCTCCTTCTCGCGGTTGACCTCGATGATCATGACCTGTATCTCCTCGCCCTGCTTGAGCATCTCGCTCGGGTGGGTGATGCGGCCCCAGGACATGTCGGTGATGTGGAGGAGGCCGTCCATGCCGTCGAGGTCGATGAACGCGCCGAAGTCGGTGATGTTCTTGACGACGCCCTTGCGGACCTGGCCGGGCTGGATGCTCTCAAGCAGCTCGCGGCGCTTGGTGGCGCGCTGCTCCTCGATGAGCTCGCGGCGGGAGAGGACGATGTTCTTGCGCTCGAGGTTGACCTTGAGGACCTTGAAATCGTAGGTCTGGCCGACGTATTGATCGAGGTTCTTCGGGGGCTGGATGTCGATGTGCGAGGCGGGCATGAAGGCATCGACGCCGATGCTGATGATGAGACCGCCCTTGACCTTGGCCTTGACGCGGCCGGCGGCCACGGAGCCCTCGGGGAACTTGGTGAGAATGTTGTCCCAGTTTTTCTTTTGCTCGGCCTTGTCGAAGGAGAGGACCGGGAGGCCGGACTTGTCTTCGAGCTTCTCGACGTAGACGTCGATGTTGGAGCCGATCTGGAGCTCGCCGATGTCGAGGAACTCGTTGGCGGGGATGACGCCCTCGGACTTGCCGCCGATGTCAACGATGACCTCGTTCTGGCGGATCTCGGTGATGACGCCCGAAACGATGGAGCCTTCCTTCAGCTTGTCGAAGGAGGACTGGGCGAGCAGTTCTTGCATTATGGAACTCATGGACTGTAAACGGACTTCCGTGGCTTGCTCCGCCGCCGTGGCTTTCCGTGGATGACCCCGCTTGAAGGCGGGACCGATTGGTTGATGGTTGACTGACGTTGAGAGGCTGATGGGAGCACCGCGACGTGCACCAGCCGGACCTGACAAATGTCGCGAAGGGTGAACCGTCTCAGAGGGAAAATCCTCCCGCAAGAGCAAAAACGGTGGTTTTCAGAGGGGAAAACGCCGGCTTGGGTGCAAAAAAAGACGCCGCCTTCACGGGCGGCGTCTTCGCAAAGGATGGTCTCAAGAACCGTTCGCTCAGGCGGTCGGAACCGTGGAGATGGTCTTGAGGATGCGGCCGGCGATGGCGTAGGGGTCGCCCTGGGAGTTCGGACGACGGTCCTCGAGGTAACCCTTGTAGCCGTTGTTGACGAAGCTGTGGGGGACGCGGATCGAGGCGCCACGGTTGGCGACACCGTAGTTGAACTTGTCGATCGACTGGGTCTCGTGGAGGCCGGTGAGGCGCATGTGGTTGTCCGGGCCGTAGACGGCGATGTGCTCGTTGGCGAACTTCTCGAAAGCGCCCATGAGCTTCTCGAAGTATTCCTTGCCGCCGACTTCACGCATATACTTGGTGGAGAAGTTGGAGTGCATGCCGGAGCCGTTCCAGTCGGTCGCGCCGAGGGGCTTGCAGTGCCACTCGATGTCCACGCCATACTTTTCGCAGAGGCGGGTGAGGATGTAACGGGCGACCCAGATCTCGTCGGCGGCCTTCTTGGAGCCCTTGCCGAAAATCTGGAACTCCCACTGGCCTTTGGCGACCTCGGCGTTGATGCCTTCGTGGTTGATGCCGGCGTCCAAGCAGAGGTCGAGGTGCTCCTCGACGATCTGGCGGGCGATGTCGCCGACGTTCTTATAGCCGACGCCGGTGTAGTAGGGACCCTGCGGGGCGGGATAGCCGAACTCGGGGAAACCGAGGGGGCGACCGTCCTGATAGAGGAAATACTCCTGCTCGAAACCGAACCAAGTGTCCGGATCGTCCATGATGGTGGCGCGGGTGTTGGAAACGTGGGGGGTGACACCATCCGGCATCATGACTTCGCACATGACCAGAACGCCGTTCTTGCGGGTGGAGTCCGGATAGACGGCCACCGGCTTGAGCACGCAGTCAGAGCTGCGGCCCTCGGCCTGCTTGGTCGAGCTGCCATCGAAACCCCAGTTGGGAAGCTCCTCGAGTTTGGGGAAGCTGGCAAACTCCTTGATTTGAGTCTTGCTACGCAGATTCGGCACGGGCGTGTAGCCGTCGAGCCAGATGTATTCCAGTTTGTATTTGGCCATGGATGGTTGGTTTGGTTTGGGAAGAGTTGAAACTAGGTGAGGCAATTTTGCGGGTCACCGATCTAGTAAACTCGCTCATACCTATGAGCACCTTGCATGCCAGAAGCAATGGGAACCTTTGGCCAAAACGCGCCTTTTCCCGCGGCTCTTGCAGTTGGCTGACATGAGGCGCTTGAACTGCTTGCACGCTGACCTTGCAACGGCGCGGCTTCCCTTCTCTCTTGGACGGAGCGATCGCCATGCACGAAGTCAAAGACACTCGCCGCGCCCTCGTCCGCATCGGCTACGACGGCCGGGTTCACAAGACCTTCCGCGGTCCGGCCGCCGAGGAACGTTATCGCAACGAAGTGAGGGTCTTGCGCCACCTGGAGGAGCGCGGCTGCACGTTTGTGCCGAAGGTTCTGGAGACCTACGACGACGAGCTGCGGGTCGTGACGACCAACTGCGGCTCGCGCGTGGACCACCTCTCGGAGAGCCGCATGCAGGAGCTTTACGAGGAGTTGCACCAATACGGCGTGCGGCACGACGACGCGTTCATGCGCAACGTGACCTACCGGCAGTCGGATGGACGTTTTTGCATCATCGACTTTGAGCTGGCGACGCTGCTGGACAAAAATGACCAGCCGCCCCAAGACTCCCCCGCCCCTGCCGCCTGAGCGCGGTTCACTGTCTATTTTTGCACACCTTCATGGGTCCTGATTCCGCCCTCCCCCCTCAACCTCCCTGCTTGCGCTGGTCCGGCATGACTCACCGGGGCCGCTATCGCCAAAACAACGAGGACACCTTTCTCGCCATGACACTGGACGGTCACGGCGTGAGTTATCTGGGCAAGGAGGGCGAGCTGACCAGTCCGGGGCCCGACTGCATCTTCGCCGTGAGCGACGGCATGGGCGGCGCGAAGGCCGGCGAGTTCGCCAGTCGCGTCACCGTGGACCAAATTACGAAGCTGTTGCCCAAGAGCTTTCGCATCGGAGCGATGGGGCTGGCGGGCGGCCATGTCGATCTGCTGGGCGAGTTGTTCAGCACGATCCACCGCGAGCTGATCAACCTCGGACGTTTTTACGAGGAGTGCCAGGGCATGGGAGCGACGTTGAGCCTCTGCTGGTTCACTCCGGACTGGATGCATTTCGCGCATCTGGGCGACTCGCGCATTTATTACCTGCCGGCCATCGGCGGCATCACGCAGGTGTCCCACGACCACAGCCACGTGGGCTGGCTGCGGCGCAGCGGCAAGATCAACGAGCGCGAGGCCCGCAGCCATCCGGGCAAAAACTCGCTGCAGCACGCGCTGGGCGCCGGGCATCAATTCGTCGATCCTCAGGTGGGCTCGGTCGGTTTTCGACCGGGCGACCGGTTCCTGGTGTGCTCCGACGGGTTGGTGGACGGGCTTTGGGATCGCAACATCGAGGAGCTGTTGCGCACCCCCACTCTCGCCCAGTCGGCCAGCACGCCGGCACCGCGCCTGATCGGCGAGTCGCTGGAGGTTTCCGGACGGGATAACCTCACCGCGGTCGTGATCGAGGTGCTGCCCGCTCCGGTCGTCGCCAACGCCTGACGTCCCGTGGGCGGCACGGTCCCTGCGCAAGCGCGGCCTCGACGATGCACCTGATCTTCGTTTACGGGACCCTCAAGCGGGGCTGCAAAAACCACGCGCAGATGACCGGGCAAACCTGGCTGGCCGACGCGCACAGCGAGGCGGGTTACCGGCTGCATGATCTCGGCGATTACCCGGGGTTGGTGCCGGACGCCGCCGACCGCGAAGGCGTGCTCGGCGAGGTGTGGTCGGTGGACGCGGGGGCGTTGCGGCGGCTCGACGCGTTCGAGGGTGTCGACGAGGGGCTCTACGCCCGTCGGCCGATCAAGCTCCGGCCGCCTCACGACACGCTGGCGGTCGACGCGTATGTTTATCTGGGCCCGACCGAGGGGCGTCCGGTGGTCGGCATGGAGTGGCGCGAGTGATCGCCCGACGGCTCACTTGGTCGTCATCACGAAGACGCCGTCCCAGTCGCCGACCGGAGGATTGTCCTTCATGAAAAGGCAACGCTCGACGAAGACGAGCGAAGGGTTGGTCGACACGCCCGCGGTGATGCCGGGGTAGTTCGGCTCCAGGTCGGCGCTGCGGCGAAACAGCACGGCGGCCTCGTCCCAACGCTGACGACGATAAAGCTCGGCCGCCTGCTCGAACAGCGCGATGCACTCGCGGGTAGCGTCGGGGATCTCGTCCTTGAAGCCCATGACCTCGTAAATCGGCACCGGCTGGGCGCGGCCCTTGACCTGGATTTGATCGAGGTAACGAAACACGATGCGGTCCCCGCCGTGCTGTTCGCACTGGGTTTTGGTGGCGTCAGTGACCATGGTGAACACGCCGTAGGTCTTGGCGGCGGTCTCCATGCGGGCGCCGAGGTTCACGGTGTCGCCCATCATGGTGTAGTTGAAGCGCGTGGTGCTGCCCATGTTGCCGACGACGGCCGGGCCGCTGTTGAGGCCGATGCGGGTCTGAAGTTGTTTGACGATGCCCGGCCACTTGTCGCCCTCGGCGGTCCACTTCGCGCGCAGCTCGGCGACCTTGGCCTGGACTTTCAGCGCGGCCTCGCAGGCACGAAAGGCATGATCGGGCAACGGTAGCGGCGCGCCGTAGATGGCCACCACCGCGTCGCCGATGTATTTGTCGAGCGTGCCGCCCTCGGCCTGCACGATGTCGGTGCAGGCGCTCAGGTATTCGTTCATCAACTCGACGAGGCGCGGCGGCGTGAGTTTTTCCGAAAAGGTCGAGAAGTTGCGAATGTCGCTGAAGTAGGCCGTGATGTCCGCCTCGACGCCGCCGAGCTTCGGCTCCTCGCCTGAGCTGATCATGCGGTCGACCAGCTCGGGGGCGACGTAGGTGCCGAACATGCCCTTGATGCGGCTCTTTTGTTTTTCCTCGATGATGAGCTGCACCATGACGCCGAGGAAACTCGTGCTCAGCGCCGCGCCCACGGGCACCACCATCGGCAGGATCAAGTCCCACTTGGCGAACGCCAAAAAGACGCCCGCGACGTAACCGCCCGCGACGCCGATCGCGGCCACCCGCGACCACAGGCCGCGCCGCCCCGCGGACAACACCAGCGCGGTCACCACGCCGGTCAACGTCAGCGCGATCAACGCCTCGACCCACATCGGCGGCGTCTTGATGAAGCGTCCCGAGAGGATCGTCTTCAGCACGTTGCCGTGCACGCCGACCTTGGGCACGGGCTCGTCGTCGAACGGCGTCGGCGCGAGGTCCTGCAGCAACCGGTCGACCGGCCCGATCAGCACGATCGCGTCCGCAAAACCCTCCTGTGCGAAGAACGCTTCCGCCGCGGTCCGCGCCTCGGCATCCTCCGAGCGGCGCATCAACGCGTAGCTCAACACGTGACTGAAGCTGACGTGCAAGTCCTGCTCGGAGCCCCACGGCGAAAACCAATTGATGTCCAGCAACTGCCCGTCGCGCATCGGCACGGTCAGCACCGGCGCGCCCTCCGCGTCGCGCAGCTCGATACGGTCGTCGAGCACCGTGACGCCGTCCCGCGGCAAACCACGTTCCAGTCGCGCCAGCTCGAGTCCCAGGTGATAAAGCGGTCGTCCGGGCAACGGCACATGCAGCGGCACCGTCCGCGTGTCGCCACCCAACGAATCGATCAGGCCGACCAGCGGCGGATTCAGCACCATGCCGTTGCGCACCCGCCACTCGGCGGTCTCGGGCGGCTCGAGTTTGTCCACCGGCGTGTCGGCCAGCAGCGGACTCACCTCGATGATTTTCCCGTCGGTTCCCTCGCGCTGCATGCCCGCGTAGGAAGCGGCCATGACCACGGGCGCGCCGCCGAAGAGCAGCTTGCCAAACTTGACGTGACCGGCGTTCCAGGCGGCGCGATCAACGACGTTGGGCACGCCACCGTCGGACATGACCACGTCGATGCCGACCGCCTTTACCTTGCCCGCGTCGACCAAGGCCGAGCACACCTCGGCGAACAGCTCGTGGTTCCACGGAAAGTTGCCCAGCGTCTTGATCGAGGGACTGTCGATGTCGACATAGATCAGCCGCACCGGCGGCTCGATCGGCCCGCGCAGTCGAAAGCGCCAGTCGGCCGCCATGTCGCGCAGCGGCTTCAGTCCCCCGCCCCACCCGAGCGCGATCCACACGAGCGGCACGGGCAACAGCAGCAGGTAGCGGCCAAGTCCTTGAATGAAGAATCGTTTGAGCACCGGGGAAGGGACCGGAACGGTTGTGGGCAGGCGCCGGCCGCGATGCAACCCCGCGCTCAACCCGCCTCGGGCGGACGGCTGAACACGCGCTTGGGCAGGCGGCGCACCTTGGTGTATTTGGCGCGAAACAGTTCCTCCAAGCCGTCGCGGACCGCGGCGGGCAACCGCGCGACGAGCGCATCAAGTTCGGGCAGGTCGCGCACCGAGTCGGCCTCCTCGGCTTGGCGCTCGGCCTCGGCGTGATCGATCTGCTCGCGAATGGTCGTCGGCGCGGCGCGCTCGGCGAGCACCGCGGCCTCCTCGTTCTCGTCGGGCCAACGCGGACCGTCCTCGTCGGAAAACCCTTCGTCGCCGCCGGAGCCAAAGTGATCGGTCGCCGCGCCGCGTGCGACCACGACAGCCTCTTCGGCATCCTCGACATCGTCACCGCCGCCGCGCCGCTCGGCGCCTACCGTGGAGCGCTCCAGCGGGCGCCACGACGCGGACAGCGCGGGGGTCGACGGAGCCGAGGCGGCTTGCGCGGCAATGGCCGCGGTCAGGTTCGCCTCGAGGCGCTCAATCAGGTCTTTTTTTTTTCGTCGCCCGGGGCGACGTCGGCGCACTCGGCGGTGAGCGCGGTCAGCTCTTTGATGAGCGAGTCGATGGCGCGGGCGCGGCTGGCCTCGACGGCCTTGAGCAGGGCGACCTCGAAATTGATCTTGTCGGACAGGCCGAGCTTCACGCCGGCCTCGCCCTCGCGGAGGGCGTCAAGCATGCGGGTGACCTGCTCGGTGGTGAGCGGCACGCCGCCGAGCTTGTCGGTGGAGCCGCCCTTGGCGATGGCATCCAGGAGGGCCTCGCGCACGATGACCTGCAGGTCGGTCAGCAGACGGACGAGGTCGCGACCGGCGGCGTCGCACTCTTCGACGATGGCGACGAGGGACTGGTGGTTGCCCGAGGCGAGCGCACCCGCCAGCGCGGCGATGCGGTCGGCGGAGACGAGGCCGTAGACATCGAGCACGTCCGGCTCGGTGATATCGGTGCCGCAGAAGGAGATCATCTGGTCGAAGATCGACTGCGCGTCGCGCATGCCGCCGTCGGCCATGCGGGCGATGCAGGCGAGGGCCTCATCGTTGACGTTGATGCCTTCCTCGACGGCGATCTTGCGCAGGCGCTCGATGATGAGCTTCGCCGGGATGGGCTTCAGGTCGAAACGCTGGCAACGCGAGATGATGGTCGGCAGCACCTTTTGCACGTCGGTGGTGGCGAAGACGAACTTCACGTGCTCGGGCGGCTCCTCGAGGGTCTTGAGCAGGGCGTTGAAGGCCTGGTTCGAGAGCATGTGCACCTCGTCGATGATGTAGACCTTGAACTTGCCCTGCGTGGGGGCGTAGCGCACGTCGTCGCGCAGGTCGCGGATCTGGTCGACGGAGTTGTTGGACGCGCCGTCGATCTCGATGACGTCCATGGAGGAGCCGTCGGCGATGGCCTTGACGACGGGATCGGCGGGATCGAAGTCGGCGTTGGGGCCGTCGGTGCAATTGAGAGCCTTGGCGAAGATGCGCGCCGTGGAGGTCTTGCCGGTGCCGCGCGGGCCGACGAAGAGGTAGGCGTGGGCGATGCGGTTGCGGGCGATGGCGTTGCGCAGGGTGCGAACCACGTGGTCCTGCCCGACGACGTCCGCGAAGGTCTGCGGACGCCATTTGCGGGCGATGACTTGGTAGTTGTTCGAGGACACGGGCTGCTTAGGGGAGTTTTCGGGGCGCGGATTTCAAACCCGAAATCGAAAAAAGAGAGGTGGCCAGGCACTCCACGGCACTGGGAGAACGTCGTTACCGTTGCTACCTTCCGGTCCTGGCGGAGTTCACGCGCCTGCCCATGCATGGCGCCTGGCCGATGCGGACCGTGGGCCGCGTGCGGACGGGGTTCAATGCGAAACTAACGGGAAATTTTCGCGGCGTCGGCGGCCAGTCGCGCGAGGCCGCGCCGGTAGTCGTCGGGCAGGCGTTGTTGTTTCGCGGCGGCCAGCAGCAGCGGCCAGTCCGTGTCGTGCGAGGACGCCGCGGCACCGGCGGATTTCGCGCCGTCGGTCCGCAAATAACAGATGGCCTGGGTCGGCGGACCGGCCGGACTGATGATGCGCACGGTGTCGCGCACGCGGCGGCCGGCGTTGACGCCGTGCGCGTCGTCGAGGTGTGCGAGGTGCTCGGCGGGCACGAGCCAGAGCATGCCCCACACGGTCTCGCCGGCGCGCGGCGCGGGTTCGATGTCGCCGGCCGCCGTCAGACCGAGCGCATGGCCGGGCAGCCTGGAGGGGCCGAACGGCTCGGTGCCGGGGGCGATCCGCTTGAGGGCGGCCTCGTCCATGTGGTGATCGTAGGCAAAATAAAGCAGGTGTCCCACTGGCGACGTTCAGGGCTGTGCGTCGGGCGGAGGTGGTGGCGGCTGATGACGCTCGCGTTCACGCTCGCCGCCCTCGGAACGGCGCGAGGGGTCGCCGAAGCGTTGGCGCATGCGTTCACGTTGCTCGGCCTGCATGACGGCGAGGCGTTCGCGTTGCTCGGGTGTGAGCAACTCGGCCATGCGGGCCTCCATGTCGGCGATGAGCGCGGCGCCGGACCGGAAGCTCTCGCGGCGGAGCTTGCGCAGGGCGTCGGCGGTCTCGTTGAGGATCGGCTGGAGCTTGGCCTGTTGCTCGGGCGTGAGATCAAGGGCACCGGCGAAGCGCTGCATCTGGGTTGGTCCGAAGGAGTCGGCGTTGGCGCGGCGCGCCTCGCGCTTCATTTCCTGGTAACGCATGGTGCCGAGCACGCCGCTGGCCGCGCCGGCCGCGAAGATGCCGACAAAGACGAGGGAGATTTTCAGGGCGCGGTTCATCGGGAGGTCTGGACGACTTGGAGGACTTCGCCGACGGGATCGATCAGGTCGAGCGAACGGTCATCGCGGGAGGCGGCGGTGGCGGTGGGTGCGACGCTCCAGACGGCGCTGACCATGAGCACGGCAAACGCGCAGCCGAGCGCGCGCATCGAGAACCGCTCCAACAGGACCGTGACGCCCGCGGTCGACGCGGCGGAGAGGTCGGCGAGCGAGACCACGCGGGCGGAGAAACCGAACGGCGACGCGAGATCACCGGACGCGTCGGCGGGCGCGCGACGGGCGGCCGCGACGAGGCGGTTCCAAGGTTGGTGGGCGGCGGGTTTCATGAGCGTTCCTTTTGTTGTAGGGCGGTGAAGAGTTTTTGCAATTTGCGTCTGGCACGAAAGGCCCGGACCTTGATGAGGGTCAGGTTCCAGCCGGTGAGTTCGCGGATTTCCACGAGGGTTTTTTGTTCGAGGTCGAGGAGTTGCAGCACCATGCGGTCGGCCTCGGGCAACTGGTCGAGCAGCGTGTGGACCAGCTCGCGCGCGGCGAGCGCGTCGGGCGCGGCGTCGGCACCGTCGTCGCGCAGGCAGGACTCGAGGGCGGCGGCCTCGTTTTCCCCGAGGTCGGCCCAACGCAGTTCCGGGCGGCGGCGCTGGCCGCGCAGTTGATCGATGCAGGTCGTGACGGCGATACGGGAAACCCAATGGGGAAACGGGACTTGGCCTTGGTATTGGGCGAGGCGGCTGAACATCTTGAGAAAGATGTCCTGCGCGAGGTCCTCCTCGGCGACGCGGCGTGGGCGGCGGGCCCGCACGATGCGAATGACCAGCGGATAGAGGTCGTCGACCAGTTCGCGCGCGGCGGCCTGATCCCCGTCGCGAACCCGCTGCAGGCAGCCGGGGTAGTCGAACGGGGTTTCATCGGGGGGCATGGCGTCATGGAAAAACATGCGGGCACGACAATCAAGACGTCCCTCCCGCCGTGCGGGTTACACCATACGCTCCCTTGACTTGGCCCGACGAAAACCGCACGTTTGTCCCCTTCCCTCCGCGAAATGTCCGCCAATCGACAGGTCCTTCGACTTACCTAGACGCACGATGCCGCCCGGCCGACCGGGCCGCGGCGTTGACGTTCGTGCGTCTGAAACCAGTGGATTTGTCCGGCCCCGGCGACACAGCCCGGCGGACTTCGGACGAGCAGTCGTTTATTTCGCAACCCAGGAATCTTTTTCAAACATCATGCCGTTTTCCCCCGCCAACAAATACCGCCCCTTCCCCCCGGTGAACCTGCCGGACCGGCAGTGGCCCGACCGCGTGCACGAACGCGCGCCCATCTGGTGCAGCGTCGACCTGCGCGACGGCAACCAGGCCCTCGCCCAACCCATGAGCGTCGAGGAGAAACTCGAATACTTCGAGATGCTCGTAAAAATCGGTTTCAAGGAGATCGAGATCGGTTTCCCCTCGGCCTCGCAGATCGAGTTCGATTTCTGCCGCCGCCTCATCGAAGAGAACCGCATCCCCGACGACGTCTCCGTGCAGATCCTCTGCCAGTGCCGCGAGGACCTCATCAGCCGCTCACTGGAGGCCCTGCAAGGCGCGAAGAACATCGTCTTCCACCTCTACAACTCCACCTCGCCCAAGCAGCGCGAATACGTCTTCGGCGCCAGCCGCGAGGACATCGTGCGCATCGCCACCCACGCCGTCGGCTTCCTCAAGGAAAAGATGCAGCCGCTGGTCGCCGCCGGCTCGCGCATCCGCCTGGAGTATTCGCCGGAGAGCTTCACCAGCACCGAGCTGGAGTTCGCCCTGCAAATCTGCGAGGCCGTGACCGACGTTTGGCAACCGACCGCGGACAACAAGATCATCCTCAACCTGCCCGCCACCGTCGAATACGCCACGCCCAACGTGCACGCCGACCAGATCGAGTGGATGTGCCGGCACCTGACCCGTCGCGACCTCACGCTCGTCTCGCTGCACACTCACAACGACCGCGGCACCGGCATTGCCGCGACCGAGCTCGGCCTGCTGGCCGGCGCCGACCGCGTCGAGGGCACGCTCTTCGGCAACGGCGAGCGCACCGGCAACCTCGACATCGTCACCGTCGCGCTGAACCTCTACACCCACGGCATCGACCCGCGGCTGGACTTCAGCGAGCTCAACCACATCCGCGAGATCTACGAGCGCACCACCCGCATGGAGGTGCCGCCCCGCCAACCCTATGGCGGCGATCTGGTGTTCACCGCGTTCAGCGGCTCGCATCAGGACGCCATCAAGAAATCCTGGCCGCACCAGCAGCCCGGCCGCCCGTGGGACGTGCTCTACATCCCGATCGACCCCGCCGACATCGGCCGCAGCTATAAGGCGATCATCCGCATCAACTCCCAGTCCGGCAAGGGCGGCGTCGCCTACATCCTCGAGACCGAGTTCGGTTACCAAGTGCCCAAGGCCATGCACAAGGAGCTGGGCCGCGTCATCAACCAGCTCGCCGACACCAAGGGCACCGAACTCACCGCGACCGATATTCATGACGTCTTCGTCAAGGAATACATGGACCGCCAGGAGCACCTGAAGCTCGAGCAGTTCCGCACCACGGAGCGCGACAGCGACGTCGCCTGCGAAGTGAAGATCGTCTGGCGCGGCGAGAAGCAGACCATCACCGGACGCGGCAACGGCCCCATCGACGCCTTCGTGCGCTCGCTCGGACCGGTCGGCCTGCCCGCGTTCGAGCTGGTCGGTTACACCGAGCACTCGCTCGGCCGTGGCGCCGACACGCTCGCCGTCTCTTATATCCAGATAAAAACGCCGCGCGGGCACCTCTACTTCGGCGCCGGCATGGACACCAGCATCGAGCTCGCCTCGATCAAGGCCGTCGTGAGCGCGATCAACCGCCTCGTCGCCGCCGGCTGAGTCCGCTGGTCGAGCGACGTTCCCGATCCAGCCTCAACACCAGCCGCGTCTCTCGCCGGACGCGGCTTTTTTGCGTCCGCTCAGTTCCGCCCCAGCCGCCGGAACAACAGCACGCCCACCGCCGAAAACGCCAGCGGCGGCAACCACACCAACAGGTCGGGCCGCAGCGCCGGATAAGCCTCCAGCCACCCGACCACGCCTTTGGAGAAAAAGTAATACGTCATCAACAACACCAGCGCCAGGCCGAGGTTGGCCGACGTCTCCTTGCGCGAGACCTTGATGCCCAGCGGCACCCCGATGATCGCGAACGCCAGCACACCCAGCGCGTTGGCCGCCTTGTCGTTGATCGTCATCTGCACCTTCACCCGCTGGGCCGCGTCGGCCCCCTCGGCGACCAGCCGCTCGCGCAGTTTCAACAACTCGCCCAGCGTCAGCCAGCCCAGCTTTTCCTTCTTCCAGCCGGTGCCGAGCAGGTTGTCCAACTTCAGGTCGACCGCCATCGAGTCGATGGTCGCGATCGGCGTCGGCAGGGAAAAATCCTCGGGGTTCCGCCCGTTGCGCGTCTCCACCGACACATTCTCCAGCACGAGCACGAGCTTGTTCTCGTCCTCGTCGAAATCCACCCGTCCGCGCTGTGCGTGGGCCAGCCGCGTCACCCGCTTCGCGTCGTCCAGCTCCCAGATCCAAAAGTCCTCCACCCGCGTGCCCTCCTTGGACCCCACGTAAACCACCACGCCGGGAAAATCCCGCACGAAGGTCCGCGGCACCAACAGCCGCAGCGGATTGGACCGCACCGCCTCGACCAGCGTCTCGCGATACGCCGTGCGCGCCAGCGGCATGTAATAAAAATTCACCGCCAGCGCCGCCAGCGCGCCCAGCCCCGCCACGACCCACACCGGCCGGGCGACGTAGCCCAGGCTAAGGCCCGCCGCGCGCATCGCGGTGATCTCGCTGTTGCCCGACAACCGCCCCAGCACCAGCAGCACGCCCGTCATGATGCCCATGTGCAACGCGATCACCGACGCGTAGGGTATCATCAACAGGACCAGCTTGATGAGCGTCGCCGGCGTCAACTGCCCCGCCAGCACATAGCCCAGCAGCTCGCGCAGACTCAGGCCCGCGATCACCATGAACGTGAGCAATCCCACCGCCGCCAGGCACGTCGTCAGCACGCTGAAAAAAATATGTCGGTGAAGAAGGTGCATGTTTCGGCCTGCAATCCCATGTGTTCTCCGTAAACACAGGCTTTCCAAGCATGAAGTTCACTCCCGCCAAGCCGCCGCTCACCGGCGAGACCCTCGACACCCTCACCGCCCGCCTCAAGGAGCGCGGCGAGCCGGCTTTTCGCGCCAAGCAGATCCTTGAGTGGCTCTACAAAAAGCGCGCCCGCTCGTGGGACGACATGACCAACCTCTCCAAGCCCCTGCGCGCCTGGCTCGACGAGACCTTCGAACTGCTCCCCCTTTCGCTCGTCCACGGCAAGCAGTCGCTCGACGTCACCGACAAGCTCCTCCTCGAACTCGGCGACAAGTCCCTCATAGAGACCGTCGTCATCCGCGCCCCGCAGGAAGGCGTCGGCCTCGAGCACTCGCGCAAGACCATCTGCATCTCCACGCAGGTCGGCTGCGCCATGGGCTGCAAGTTCTGCGCGTCCGGCCTCGCCGGCCTCAAGCGCGACCTCAACGCCGGCGAGATCGTCGCCCAGCTCCTCCACGTCTGCTACCGCGAGGACGCCCGCACCGAGCGCGCCCGCGCCGAACTCGTCTCCTTCGACAACATCGTCGTCATGGGCATGGGCGAGCCCCTCGCCAACTACGAGGCCATCACCCGCGCCCTCACCATCATCAACGCCGACTGGGGCCTCGGCTTCGGCGCCCGCCGCATCACCCTTTCGACCAGCGGCCTCGTGCCCAACATCATCAAGCTCGCCGACGAACCGGTCGGCGTTCGCCTCGCCATCTCCCTGCACGGCGCGACCAACGAAGTCCGCCAGCAGATCATGCCGGTCAACAAGGCCTACCCGCTCGAAAAACTCATCCCGGCGATCAAGACCTTCTCCGAAAAACACGGTCGCATGGTCACCCTCGAGTTCATCCTCATCGAAGACGTCAACGACAGCTTCGACCAGGCAGAGAAACTCCGCGACATCGCCCTCGACGTGCACGCCCACGTCAACCTCATCCCCTACAACACCGTCGAGGGCCTCCCGTGGAAACGCCCCTCGATCACCCGCCAGGAAAAGTTCGCCGACGTCCTCCGCAAGGCCCGCGTATCCGTCACGCTGCGACGCGAGAAAGGCCACGACATCGACGCAGCCTGCGGTCAGCTCCGCCTCAAGACCGAGAAGGACCGCGAGACCGCCGCCCTCTGAGCACTGAAAAGTGTCACTTAATAAGTGACACTTTTCCCGGCGGCGCCCACCGCGCCATCGGCATCACCGCCACGGGGCCCTCGAAAGGGGCTCCGTATTTTTTTCTGGAACCAGCTGGCCGGTTCGTTTTTCCAAGGCGGCCTTACTCCCTTCATTTTCCCCATGATCGAAGTCAACGGCCTGGTCAAAAACTACGGCCCCAAGCGCGCGGTCGACGGCGTCAGCTTCACCGTGCGCAAGGGCGACATCCTCGGCTTTCTCGGCCCCAACGGCGCCGGCAAGTCCACCACCATGAAGATGATCACCGGCTTCCTGCGGCCCACCGCGGGCACGGCCGTGGTCGACGGACACGACGTCACCCGCGACCCCGTCGCCGTCAAACGCCGCCTCGGCTACCTGCCCGAGAGCGCGCCCGCCTATGGCGAGATGACCGTCGCCGAATTCCTCGCCTTCATCGCCGAGACCCGCGGCTACCGCGACGCCGCCGCCCGCCGCGAACGCGTCGAGCGCGCCATCAACCTCACCCACCTCGAGTCCGTTCGCGCCCAGGCCATCGAAACCCTCTCCAAAGGCTACAAACAACGCGTCGGCTTCGCCCAGGCCCTGCTCCACGATCCCGCCGTGCTCATCCTCGACGAGCCCACCGACGGACTCGATCCCAACCAAAAACACGAGGTCCGTTCGCTCATCAAAAAGATGGCCGCCGACAAGGCCGTCGTCCTCTCCACCCACATCCTTGAGGAGGTCGAGGCCATCTGCACCCGCGTCATCATCATCAACCACGGCAAGGTCGTCGTGGACGAGACGCCCGAACAATTCCGCGCGCGCCGCCCCGGTGCCCGCCTCGACGAGATCTTCCGCTCCCTCACCACCGCCGACGCCTGAACACGATCTCCGCGCATCCACCGCTCGGCATTGGTCATTCGTCATTACTCATTCGTCATTTTCCGCCACATCCATGTCCCCGATAACCCCCGTTCTTAAACGCGAGTTTCTCGGCTACTTCCGCTCGCCCGTCGCCTACGTCTTCTTAGTCGTGTTCCTGGCCGCCTCGGTCGGCCTCGCCTTCTTTGTCGGCCGCTTCTTCGACAACGGCCAGGCCTCGCTCGAAAGCTACTTCGTGTTTCACCCGTGGCTCTTCCTCTTCCTCATTCCGGCCGTCGGCATGCGCCTCTGGTCCGAGGAAAAACGCACCGGCACCGTCGAGCTGCTCTTCACGCTGCCCGTGACCACGCTGCAGGCCGTGCTCGCGAAGTTTTTCGCCGCGTGGATTTTTTTGGGCATCGCCATCCTGCTCGGCGTCGTGCCCATGGCCGCGACCGTCGGCTACCTCGGTGATCCCGACTGGGGCGTGATGATCAGCAGCACCCTCGGCAGCCTGCTCATGGCCGGCGCCTACCTCGGCGTCTGCTCGCTCATGTCGTCGCTCACCAAGAACCAGGTCATCAGCTTCGTGCTCGGCGTCATCGCCTGTCTCGTGTTGCTCTTCCTCGGCTGGAGCGTCTTCAACGACGTGCTCTACGCCGCCTTCCCCGTCTGGCTCGCCGACCTGCTGGCCAACTTCAGCTTCGCGTCGCACTTCGATGCTTTCACCCGCGGCATCATCGACCCCAAGGACGTCGTCTACTTCCTCTCCGTCGCGGGCTTCTCCCTCTTTCTCAACGTGCTCGCGCTCGAACGCTGAGCCGCCCGCCAAACCACTTCGTCAACCCGCCCGTTTCCCGCCATGAAACCCGCCGGAAAAATCCTCGCCGCCGGCCTGCTCTGCGCCGGCCTCGTCTGCGTCAACTACCTCGCCTCGCAACTTCCCTTCCGCGCCGACGCCACCGCCGGCGGCGCCTTCACGCTCTCCGACGGCACCCGCGCCATCCTCAAGAAAATCGAGGAGCCCGTCACCCTCCAGCTCTACTACACCCGCGACGTCGAGGGCCTGCCCGTCTCCTACAAAAACTACGCCCGCCGCACCGAGGAGATGCTCCGCCAATACGTGCGAGCCGCCGGCGGCGGCGTCCGCCTCGAGATCGTCCACCCCGAGCCCGACACCCCCGAGGAGGAGCGCGCCGCCGCCGCCGGCCTGCAACCCCAGCTCCTGCCCACCGGCGAGCCCGTCTACCTCGGCCTCGTCGCCATCCAGGCCGACCAGCAAAAATCGCTGCCCGTGCTCAGCCCGCAGCGCGAGTCGCTCCTCGAATACGACGTCTCCACGCTCATCCACTCGGTGCAGCAAATCGAAAAACCCCGCCTCGGCCTCATCACCAGCCTCCCGCTCCAAGGCCGGCCCTTCAACCCCATGATGGGCGGCCGTCCGCAGCCCGGCCAACTCGTCGTCTCGCAATGGGAGCAGACCTACGAGATCGTGCCCGTCGAGTCCTCCGCCACCGAGTTGCCCGAGCGCCTCGACGCCCTCGCCATCATCCACCCGCAGGGCCTGAGCCAGTCGCTGCAATACGCCGTCGACCAATACCTGCTCGCCGACCACCCCGTGTTCGTCGCGGTCGATCCCGCATCCGCGCACTTCCGCATGCAGGCCGGCCAGCAGGCCATGTTCGGCGGCATGACGCCCAACCTCACCAGCGACCTGCCCGCGCTCTTCAAAGCCTGGGGCGTCGACTACGATCCGCAGCAGGTCGTCGGCGATCCCAACCTCGCCACCCCCGTCAACACCGGCCGCGGCATCGCCCGCATGCCCGTGTGGCTCTCGCTCACCGCGGACCAGCTCGACGCCGACTCGCCCGCCACCACCCAGCTGCGCTCGCTGCTCCTCATCGAGGGCGGCAGCATCAGCGTGAAAGCCCGCGACGGCCGCACCGTCACCCCGCTCATCCGCGCCACCGACAAATCCGGGACCACGCCCAACTACACGCTCCAATTCGCCGAACCCAACGCCCTCGCCTCGCAACTCGTCGGCACCGGCGAAAAGACACTCGCCGCCATCATCACCGGCCCCTTCACGTCCGCCTTTCCCGACGGCAAACCCAAGCCCGCCGACGCCGAAAAAGACGGCGAACAACCCGCCGACCCCACCGCGCCCGACGCCACCGACACAGCCAAGACCGACTCGCTCAAGGAAGGCCGCGGCACGCTCGTCGTCATCGCCGACACCGACTGGTTGCTCGACGACTACAGCGTGCGCCGCGGCAATTTCCTGGGCAACGAGTTCGTCGAGCCGCTCAACGACAACCTGGCCCTCGCCGCGAATCTCCTCGACGCGCTCGCCGGCTCTTCGGACCTCATCTCGCTGCGCGGCAAGACCAGTTCGCAGCGCCCCTTCACCGTCGTGCAGGCCATGGAGGTCAAGGCCCAGCAGCGTTACCAAGACCAGCTCGACGCCCTCGAGCAACGGCTGCTCCAGGTCCAGTCCAAGCTCTCCGAACTCCAGTCGAAGTCCTCGGAAAACGGCCGCCTCGTCGCCACGCCCGAGATGCAAAAGACCATCGACGAGTTCCGCGAACAGGAGGCCGCCATGCGTCGCGAGCGCCGCGACATCCGCCGCTCGCTGCGCGTTGAGATCGACCGCCTCGAGAACGCCCTGCTCGCCGCCAACCTCGCCTTCCCCGTCGTGCTCGTCGGCGCCTTCGGACTCTGGTTCCGTTCGCACCGCCGCCGCGCCGCCTGAACCCGCTCCGCCCGTTTTGCCATGAAGCTCCGCAACCTCGCCATCGTCGTCGCCCTGCTCATCGCCGCCTCCGTCGCCGTGCGCCTAGCCACGCGCCCCGACGCGCATCCCGCCGACCGCGATCCGCGCGTCGGGCAGACGCTCGCCGACGCCGACACCCTCGCCAAGGCCGCGCGCGTCACCATCACCGACAACGGCCAGACCGTCACCCTCGCCCGCGCCGACGGCGAAGACGCCGGCTGGATCGTGACCAGCTACCACGACCAGCCCGCCGACTTCGCCAAGCTCGCCACGCTCACCCGCGCCCTGCTCGACGCCAAGGTCGACCGCTTCGTCACCGCCACCCCGGAAAAAATCGAACGCCTCGGCCTCGACCAAACGCGTATCGAGTTTTCCGATACCGACGGCCGGGCGCTTTGGACCGCCGAGCTCGGCCGCACCGCCGACACCGGCGGCCGCTTCGTGCGCTTCGGCGACGACGGCCCCGCCTACCTTACCCGCCTCAACGCCTGGATCGACCCCGTCGCAAAAAACTGGGCCGACTCCGCGCTCGTGTCGCTGAAGCCTGCCGACATCGCCCGCGTTGAGATCGCCCTGCCCGACGGCGCGACCATCACCGCCGCCCGCGAGAAGGCCGACGACGTCTTCGCCAGCCCCGACGCCAAGGACGGCGAGACGTTGAAAACCGGAGCCGTCACCTCGCTGCTCAATTCGCTCACCGGCCTGCGCTTCACCGAGACCGCCGCGCCCGACTCCGCCGACGTCACCGCCGCGCGCGCCAACGCCCGCACCGTGAAGCTCACTACCTTCGACGGCGCCACGCTCACCATAGCCCTCGGCCGCCGTCCCGCCGAGACCAAGACACCGGAAGCAACCACCGCCGGCGACGACGCCGACACCCCAGCCGCCGCCACCACGACCGAACCGGCCGGCCCCGTTTACGCCTTCGTCTCGTCGTCCGACGCCGACGCCCTGATCAACCGCCGCATGGAACGCCGCGCGTTTCAGGTCGCCGAGTTCGTGTTCACGTCGCTCCCCGCGAACCGCGAGGGGCTGTTCGAAACCAAGCCCGTCGAGCCCGCCGCGTCCGCGTCATCCGAGCCGGCCGCGCCGACCACCGGAGATTCCGTGCCGGAATAACGTTCGGTGCTTTACTCGCATCAATGAATCCAAATACGTTGATGCGTAAATGAAAGCCGACCGTCCCATCTCCGCCCTGTTCGCCGAGCAACGTCCGTTGCGTTCGCTGGAGTTTTTCCCGCCCAAAGACGACGCCGGAGTCGAGGCGTTGCGTCAAGCTGCCGAGGCGCTGCGCAAGATCGAGTGGGACTTCGTCTCGGTCACCTACGGCGCTGGCGGCACCACCCGCGAGCGCACCGCGCAGGTCAGCCGGCTGTTGAAAGACGAGTTCGGTTTCACCGTGATGCCGCACCTCACCTGCGTCGGTCACAGCCGCGCCGAGCTCGTCGCGCTGGCCGACCAGATCCACGGCGACGGTTTTCGCAACATCATGACCCTGCGCGGCGATCCGCCCAAGGGCGCGACCACCTTCACGCCCGCGCCCGACGGCCTGCGCTACGCCAACGAACTCGTCGAGCTGCTCAAGGCCCGCCACCCCGACTTCTGCCTCGGCGTCGGCGGTTATCCCGAAAAGCACCCCGAGGCGGTCTCGCTCGAGGTCGACCTCGACAACCTCAAGCGCAAGGTCGACGCCGGCGCGGACTTCATCACCACGCAGCTCTTTTTCGACAACACCATCTATCACCGCTTCGTCGAAAAATGCCGCGCCGCCGGCATCACCGTGCCCATCGTGCCCGGCCTCATGCCCGTGCTGTCGGTGAAGCAAATCCAACGCATCGCGACACTGTCCGGCTCGGTGTTGCCAACCGCCCTCGCCCGTCGTCTTGAGGTCGCCGAGAGCAACCCCGACGTCGTCGAGATCATCGGCATCGATTGGACGCTCAACCAGATCCGCGACCTGCTCGCCCACGGCGCGCCCGGCTACCACCTCTACATCCTCAACCGCGCCAAGAGCGCCCTCGCCCTCGCCGCCGGTCTGGCCGCATAGGTGGCCAAACACCAAATTCCAAAGCCCCAAACCCCAAAGCTAAATTCTGAGTTTTGGCGTTTGGGATTTGGATTTTGCGATTTTCACCCGCCCGCCATCACCGGCCGGAAGCCCGCGTCGCTGAGCACCTTCGCGATGGCGTCGCGCTTGTCGCCCTGAATCTCGATCCGCCCGTCCTTCACGGTGCCGCCGCAGCCGCAGACCTTCTGCATGGTCTTCGCGAGCTGCTCCTTTTCGGGCAGACCGATGCCGACGAAGCCGTCGACCACCGTCACCGTCTTGCCGCCGCGTCCGGCCGTGCTGCGGCGGATGTCTACGCGACCTCGATTGCGGTTCGGCTGGTCGCGCTCGCTGCCGCCGGCGGCGGGTTGCGTGTTCGTCGATTGGTGAGCTGACGTCGACTGCGACGCCGCCGGAGCCGGCGCGCTCGGCAGGTTCAGCCCGCCCAGCGCGCCAAACGGATTTTGCCCCAGATCAGAGCCGCCGCTCGTGGAAATCTTATCGTTTTTCGCCATGGCTCAGTTCTCCGTCCGGCCCGCGCGACCGCCGCAGACGCCCACCGGTATGTCTTGCTCGCCACCCAGAAACATCAGCGCCTTGGCGTAGCTGCGCCGCTCCAGAAAGTGCACCAACTGCGGATGCAAGCCCGCGCAGCCACGTTCGGCAAAATCATCCAGCCGTGCCATTTCCGCGGCGATCACCCGACCGTCCGCGGCCTTGATTCCGTCCAGCAAGGCGACCAGCGCCGCTTTGATCTCAGCTTCCATGAGCCCGATAACTTCCGATTAAGGGTCGCCTGTCAGCTCTTTAGTAAAACTCAAACCCGAGGCCGGAAGCCGGCTTATCGGCGAAGACGCTTGAGCCCCAACGGCCTTCGGTGCAGCTTGGACATTCTTTTCTCTATAACACGCCGTAATAAATCTCTCCCGGCATCAATCCGCCAACCCCTTCCCGACGGATCGCCGAGAACCAAAACCATGAATCCCACGACCCTGCCCACGCGAGCCAACTCAGATGTGATCGAGGCGGCCTACGCCGCGTGGTTGGACAATCCCGACTCGGTTGACGCCACCTGGCGCGCCTTCTTCCAAGGCTTCACGCTCGGCAACAACGGCGCCCCGATCAGCCACGCCGCCGCCTCCGGCATCAAGATCGTCGACAGCTACAAGCAGGCCCAGATCATCCGCTACATCAACGCGCACCGCTCGCACGGCCACCTCGAGGCCCACCTCGATCCCCTCGGCGAAAAACCCGCCCCCCACCCCAAGCTCAACCTCGCCCACTTCGGCCTCGACGACGGCGATCTCGACGAGAGCTTCACCCTCACCAATTTCCAGGGCGGCGGCCAAAAGAAGCTCCGCGACATCCAGCGCGCCCTCAAGCAGACCTACTGCCGCACCATCGGCGTCGAGTTCATGCACGTGCAGGACCACGAGGCCCGCGAGTGGCTGCAAGCTCGCATGGAGGCCGCCGAGAACACCCCGTCGTTCAACCGCGACCAGAAGAAGCGCATCCTCAGCCGCGTGCACAAGGCCGAGACCTTCGAGAAGTTCCTCCACACCCGCTTCGTCGGTCAGAAACGCTTCTCGCTCGAAGGCGGCGAGACCATGATCGCGGCCTTCGACGCCATGATCGAAAAATCCCCCGACCTCGGCGTCGAGGAGATCGTCATGGGCATGGCCCACCGCGGCCGCCTCAGCGTGCTCGCCAACATCCTCCGCAAACCCTTCGACGTGCTTTTCGAGCAGTTCTCGGAAAACTACATCCCCGAGTCCGTCTCCGGCGACGGCGACGTCAAATACCACCTCGGCTACGACTCCCTCCTAAAGACCACCTCCGGCGCCGACGTCCAGGTCCGCCTCGCCGCCAACCCCTCGCACCTCGAGATCGTCAACCCCGTCGTCGAGGGCCGCGCCCGCGCCCGCCAGCGCATCCGCAACGACGTCGACCGCCGCCGCGTCTGCCCGTTCCTCATCCACGGCGACGCCGCCTTCGCCGGCCAGGGCGTCGTGGCCGAGACGCTCAACTTCTCGCAGCTGCCCGGCTACCGCACCGGCGGCACCGTGCACTTCGTCATCAACAACCAGATCGGCTTCACCACCCAGCCCGCCGACGCCCGCTCGACCCGCTACTGCACCGACGTGGCCAAGATGATCGAGGCCCCCGTCTTCCACGTGAACGGCGACGACCCCGAGGCCGTCTGCCACGTCGTGCAACTCGCCCTCGAGTTCCGCGTGAAGTTCAACCGCGACGTCGTCGTCGACATGTATTGCTACCGCAAGCACGGCCACAACGAGTCCGACGAACCCGCCTTCACCCAGCCCGTCCTCTACAAAAAGATCGCCACCCACCCGCTCGTCTCGACCATCTACACCGCCCAGCTCGTCCAGGAAGGCAGCTTCACCCAGGCCGAGTCCGACGAGATCAAAGACGGTTACGCCGTGGCCATGGACGCCTCCTTCGAGAAGGCCAAGCAGGCCGAGACCGCCCGCAAGGCCGCCGGCGAGACCGGCAACCCCTTCCGCGGCTCCACCGCCATCTTCCAACCCGGCTACAACCACGACGCCGTGCCCACCGGCGTCGACGAGACCGTGCTCCAGAAGATCGTCGAGCGCACCACCACCGTGCCCGACGGCTTCCACGCCAATCCCAAGATCAAGCGCTTGCTCGAGACCCGCGCCAAGGCCTTCAAAAACGGCGGCCCCATCGACTGGGGCTTCGGCGAGGCCCTCGCCTTCGGCACCCTCCTCCTTGACGGCACCCCCGTGCGCCTCTCCGGCCAGGACTGCGAACGCGGCACCTTCTCGCACCGCCACGCCGTGCTCTACGACACGGAGAACCGCGACAAATACGTCCCCCTGCTCAACCTCGACGAACAGCAGGCCAAGTTCTGCGTCTACAACTCCCTGCTCTCCGAGGCCGCCGTGCTCGGCTTCGACTACGGCTACTCGCTCGACTACCCCGAGATGCTCTGCATCTGGGAGGCTCAGTTCGGCGACTTCGCCAACGGCGCGCAGGTCGTCATCGACCAGTTCCTCAGCTCCTCCGAGTCCAAGTGGCAGCGCATGAGCGGCATGGTCCTCCTCCTGCCGCACGGCTACGAAGGCCAGGGCCCCGAGCACTCCTCGGCCCGCCTCGAACGCTTCCTCCAGCTCTGCGCCGAGGACAACATGCAGGTGGCCAACATCACCACCCCCGCCAACTTCTTCCACGCCCTCCGCCGGCAGATGAAGCGCGACTACCGCAAGCCCCTCGTCGTCATGTCGCCCAAGTCGCTCCTCCGCCACCCCGGCGCCACCTCGCACCTCGAGGAGTTCACCGCCGGCGCCTTCCAGGAGATCATCGAGGACAGCCACGCCCCGGAAAAACCCGAGCGCGTCATCCTCTGCTCCGGCAAGGTTTACTACGACCTCCACGACTACCGCGTCACCAACGCCATCGACGACACCGCCATCATCCGCGTCGAGCAGCTGTATCCGCTCCACACCGACAAGCTGAAGGCCATCGCCAAGGCCGTCGGCAAGAAGGCCAGGCTCGTCTGGGCCCAAGAAGAGTCGCAGAACATGGGCGCGTGGAGCTTCATCGCCCCGCAGCTCGAGGACATCTTCGGCCGCAAGCCCGTCTACGTCGGCCGCGACGCCTCCGCCTCCCCGGCAGTCGGCGCCCTCGCCCTCCACAAGCGCGAACTCGCCGCCATGCTCAAGGACGCCTTCACGCTCTGATTATTTCACCACGGAGGGCACGGAGAGCACTGAGGAAACTCATCTCCGTGTCCTCCGTGAACTCCGTGGTTAAAAAAACATTTTCATCTC
This sequence comes from Verrucomicrobiota bacterium, assembly GCA_030601755.1. GTDB lineage: Bacteria > Verrucomicrobiota > Verrucomicrobiia > Opitutales > Opitutaceae > JAUWBF01. Next base: position 25,365 of record JAUWBF010000047.1, read on the forward strand.
ATGTCTCTCATCGAAGTCAAAATCCCGCCCATGGGCGAATCCATCAGCACCGGCGTGCTCGCCAAGTGGCACGTCGCCGACGGCGACGTCGTGAAGAAGGACCAGCCTCTCTTCGAACTGGAAACCGACAAGATCACCTCCGAAGGCGTCGCCGAGCAGGCCGGCAAAATCTCCATAAAGGCCGCCGAGGGCGCCGAGGTCGGCATCGGCGAGGTCGTCGCCACCATCGACACCTCCGCGACCGCCGACTCCGCCCCCGCCAAATCCGACACCCCCGCGAAGGCCGAGACCGCCGCCAAGTCCTCCGAGCAGTCCCCCGCCGTCCGCCGCCTCGCCGAGGAAACCGGCGTCGATCCGTCCAAGGTCGAGGGCACCGGCAAGGGTGGCCGCGTCACCAAGGGCGACATGCTCGCCGCCGCCGAGTCCAAGCCCGTCGAGAAGGCCCCCGCGCCCGCCAAGGCCGAAACTTCCAAGGCCGCCGCGCCCGCCCCCAAGCCCGCCGCCACCGGCGAGCGCCAGACCCGCAAGAAGATGAGCCCGCTGCGCGCCAAGATCGCCCAGCGCCTGGTTGCCGCCCAGCACGAGGCCGCCATGCTCACCACCTTCAACGAGGTCGACATGAGCGCCGTCATGGCCCTGCGCGCCAAGTATCAGGACCAGTTCGTGAAGAAGAACGGCTTCAAGCTCGGCTTCATGTCCTTCTTCACCAAGGCCGTCGTCAACGCCCTGAAGGAAGTCCCCGGCATCAACGCGATGATCGACGGCAACGAGATCATCCAAAACCATTACTACGACATCGGCGTCGCCGTCTCCACCGAGAAGGGCCTCATGGTCCCCGTCATCCGCGACTGCGACCAGCTCGGCATGGCCGGCATCGAGAAGGCCATCGCCGACGTCGCCAAGAAGGCCCGCGACGGCAAGATCACCCTGCCCGACCTCGAGGGCGGCGTGTTCACCATCACCAACGGCGGCATCTTCGGGTCGATGCTCTCGACCCCCATCCTCAACTCGCCGCAGAGCGCCATCCTCGGCCTGCACTCGATCAACGACCGTCCCGTCGCCGTCGACGGCCAGGTCGTCATCCGTCCGATGATGTATTTGGCTTTGTCCTACGATCACCGCCTCGTCGACGGCAAGGAAGCCGTCACCTTCCTCGTCAAGGTCAAGCAGGCCATCGAGGACCCCGCCCGCCTCCTCCTCGACGTTTAAACCTCTCAATCTTCGCCACAGAGAACACGGAGCCCAAACACAGAGTTCACAGAGCCCAACCTCTGCTTCCGAACTCTGTGCTCTCTGTGTCCGAGCTCTGTGACCTCTGTGACTAAAATGTCTTCCTCTGCTACCACTTCCTTCGATCTCATCGTCATCGGCGCCGGTCCCGGCGGCTACGTCTGCGCGTTTCGCGCGGCCCAGCTCGGCCTCAAGGTCGCCTTGATCGAGAAACGCCCCACCCTCGGCGGCACCTGCCTCAACGTCGGCTGCATCCCCTCCAAGGCCCTGCTCCACTCCTCCGAGCAGTTCGTCTTCGCCAAGTCGCACGCCGCCGAGCACGGCATCGGCACCGGCGAGGTCACCATCGACGTCGCCAAGATGCTCAAGAAGAAGGACGACGTCGTCACCAAGCTCACCGGCGGCGTCGCCGCCCTCGCCAAGGCCCGCAAGGTCACCGTCATCACCGGCGAGGCCTCCTTCAAAGACGCCTCCACCGTGCAGGTCGGCGACCAGACCCTCACCGCCAAAAACATCGTCATCGCCACCGG
>JAUWBF010000120.1 GCA_030601755.1 Verrucomicrobiota bacterium
AGGCGTTCCATGGCTTCGCGGGGCAGGGAGTCGGCCAGACGGAAGGTGACGAAGTAGCTGCCACCGTCGACCTGTAGGTGCGGAAGATAACCGCGAGTGGTGAGCCCTAGACGCATGCCGGCAGGCTTCTGGAGAGTAGCGCAGGCTTCCAGCCTGCATTTTTTTAAACGACGGCAGGCTGGAAGCCTGCGCTACTTTTGGGCTACTCCAAAGTGCTCGCCAGCACGGCGAGCATCTCGTCGTGAATGCGGGCGTTGCTGGCGACGTAGCGGCCGCGGTCTTCGCGTTGCGGCCGGTCGCCGCCGGCGTAGTCGGTGACGCGACCGCCGCCCTCGCGGGCGATGAGCATGCCGGCCATGACGTCGTAGGTCTTCAGGTCCTTTTCCCAATAGCCGTCGAGTCGGCCGGCGCCGACGTAACATAGGTCGAGCGCGGCGCTGCCGAGGCGACGCTCGCCGCGGATGCGTTTGAGGAATGCGCTCCACTGGCGCTCGTTGTTGTCGGGGTTGGTGTGCTTGTCGTAGGGGAAGCCGCTGGTGACGACCGCATCGATCAGCTCGGCGGTCTCGGTGACGCGCACGGGGCGGCCGTTGAGCGTGGCGCCGCCGCCCTTGGTCGCGGCGAAGAGTTCGTTGCGGGTCGGGTCGAAGACGAGGCCGAGCAGTGGATCACGGTCGGCAGTCGCAAGGGCGATGCTGATGCAGAAGTGGGGTAGCTTGCTGGCGAAGTTGACCGTGCCGTCGATCGGGTCGACGAACCAGTGGTAGTCGGCGTCGGCGGCCGGCGCGCCTTGGCCGCCGCCTTCCTCGCCGACGATGTGGTGGTCGGGGAAGCGCTTGAGCAACTCGGCGACGATGTAGGCCTCGCTCTCCTGGTCGGCCTCGGTGACGACGTCGATGCGGCTCGACTTGAGCGCGGTGGCAACTGGCTTGGCGAAGTGTCGCATAACGATCTCACCCGCGCCGCGGATGATGGTCTCGATGTCGGCGAGGAGTTGTTTGGGCTCGGGCAGGTCGTGCATGGGCGGGCGGGCTGAATGTCGCGTGGGCGAAGGGAGTCGTGAGTTGAAATTGCGGGACTCTGCTCAGGTGAGCACGAAGTCGACGGGGGCGCGAGGCGTGGGCAGGTTGGCTTCGCCGAGCGTCTCGCGCAGTGTGGCCTCGATGTTGACCGACATGGCGTCGAGCGCGAGGTCGTTGGGCATGAGGCCGAAGGGCTCCTCGATCTCGTCGCTCAGCGCCTCGAGCGTGAAGAACATGTAGGCGGTGAAACCGGTGATCAGCGGGGTCCACGCGCCGACGCTTTCGACCAGGCCGAAGGGCAGCAGAAAGACGAAGAGACAGATCACGCGGTGAATGATGACCGTGTAGGTGAAGGGAATCGGCGTGTTGGCGATGCGTTCGCAGGTGCCGAGCACGGTGGAGAGCGCGGCGATGCCGGGCTCGAGGGACGCGGCGAGGATGGGCTCGATCTCGCCGGCTCGGCGCGCGGCGGACAGCTCGCGGGAAAACTCGACGAGCAACGCGGCGGGTTTGAAACGGGCCGAGAGCACGCGTGCGCGGGCGGCTTCGTCCTCGATCAGAGGGGCGAGTTCGGTCGGGGCCTGCAACCCGCGCAGTTGGTGGCGGAGGGCGTGGGCAAACGCGATGAGCAGCCGCACGAGCCGGCGATGTCGGGCCGTGTCGCCATCGACCAGGGTGCAGACCTGGCGGGCGAGGCTGCGGCAGTCGTTGAGCAACGCTCCCCAGGCCTTGCGCGCCTCCCACCAGCGCTCGTAGCTGGCGTTGTTGCGGAAGCCCAGGAAGATCGCCAGCGCGATGCCGAGCAGCGAAAACGGCTGCGCGCTGAGGCCGGGGTGCCAGCCGTTCGCGCGGGCCGCGACGGTGAGCACGATGGCGCAGGCGACGGGCAGGCCGATTTGCGGCAGCACCTTCTTGAGGACGGAGCCGCGCCAAACGAACAGCATGCGGAGCCAGTGCAGACGTTTTCTGACGATCATGTTGAAGAGACGCTGCGCGGAGGCGTGGTTTTCGCAACGGGAACCCTTGGGGGCGGATACGGCGTTTGCCGTGACCAAGACGCGCCCGGCGAGGAACCGGGCGCGTCGGGTATGGATGCGAAGTGTCGGCGAGAGAGGGGCTCGAACCCTCAGCGGGCTATCATCCGACCGGGAAACCGTTGACCGGTTCTCGCCGGTAAGTCTTCGGAGTGGTCAGGCGCGGATCACGCGGGCGGAGCGCCGGATGCGCTCGAGACGGCGGCTCTGGAAGGCCTGGCGGCGCTCCTCGTCCTCCTGCGTCGAGATCAGGAGGTAGCAGCCGCAGGTCTCGCAAAGCACCACGTTGTCCTCGCGGGCGAGCGCGGCGTTCACGCTGAGCGGGAGACGCATGTGGCAGGCTCCGCAAACGCCGTGCTCGACCTTGGCGACGGCGCGTCCGCGGCCTTTGAGCTGGCGGTCGAAGTAGCTGAGCAGGGAGGGTTGCACGGCCTCCCGCAGTTCCTTTTCGCGGTTGGTGCGGGCCGGCGTTTGCGGGCCGGACGCTTGAATGACTATCTGCAGTTCCAGGAGACGCTCGATGTCTGGGTTCATGGCGGCGCTGTTTGTCGCAGGCGATGTTCCACGCGGGTGGAGCAGTCGGTTAAGCAGTTTTAACATAAAGGCATAAAATGTTTTTCGGGCGAGGCCCCGCGACGGGGACGCCGACGGTGGGCGGTGAAAAGCGCAGAAATTGCACGTGGTCAGACGTCGTTGTGCAGGCCGTAGGCCTTGAGTTTGTATTGGAGCGTGCGGCGGCTGATTCCGAGCAGCCGGGCGGCCTCCTCGCGGTTCACGTTGGCTTGCGCGAGCGTCTTGCGGATGAGCAGGCGCTCGACCTCGGCGATGGTCATGCCTACCCGGACGGCGAATTCCGGCGCCAGCCGCTCATGTTGCAGAATGGCTGCGGGCAAATCTGCTTCGTCGACCGCGTCCCCGGAGTGCGTGACGACCAGTCGCTCGACCAGATTGCGGAGTTGGCGGACGTTGCCCGGCCACGGAAAGCGCTGGCAGGCGGCGACCGCGTCCGGCGTGAACCTCAGGCGGCCGCGCCGGTGCGTCGCGAGAAAGTGTTCGAGAAACGCCTCGATCAGGCACGGCAGATCCTCGGGCCGCTCGCGCAGCGGCGGCGTGACGATCGGCACGACCTGCAGGCGGTAATAAAGATCCTCGCGAAACCTGCCCTCGGCGACGGCCCGGCGAAGATCGCGGTTGGTGGCCGCGATCACGCGCACGTCGACGCTGACCATCTCGGTGCCGCCGATCATGCGAAAGGCGCGGTCCTCGAGCACGCGCAGCAGGTCGCCCTGCCCCTTTGGCGAAAGTTCGCCGATCTCGTCGAGGAAGAGCGTGCCGCCGTCGGCCAGCAGGAAACGTCCCGGCTTGTCCATGCGCGCGTCGGTGAAGGCTCCCTTCACGTAGCCGAACAGCTCGGACTCGACGAGGTTCTCCGGGAGCGCGGCGCAGTTGACGAAGATGAAGGGCTTGCCGGCCCGGCGACTGCGGGCGTGGATGAGGCGAGCGACGAGCTCCTTGCCGGTGCCGCTCTCGCCCTCGATGAGCACGGTGACATCTCGCGGCGCCACCTGCTCGGCCAGCCGCACGACGCCGCGGATCGCGTCGCTCCCGCCGGCCAGAAGGCCCGGGTCCGCGGCGGCCTTCCTTGGCCGGGTGCTTCGACGCTGGTTGCTCATCGGACCCTTAGCTTACCGGCAAGGTTCGCCGACGGCCACGCGTCCTTTGCCAAAAGCCTGCGCGCCGGCGACGAGGGACGCGCGGTTACAGTATTTCTCCGCGCTTGTAACGCCGCGTGTTCGTAATTCGCTCGCAAGCAATCGGCTGCGCCGCAAACGTCCTTCGCGTGAAACGCACCGATCCCCCCATCGAACTTGAACCCAAGAGCGTGTTCTCCTGGAAGATCGTCGGCCTGTTCGCTCTCGGCTGGGTCATCGCCTTGGTGGCCTTGATCGAGCTGCGCTGGCCGATGTTGCGCATCCTCATGCCGCTGCTCGCGGTGATGCTGCTCGCCTACCTCACCGTCTGCACGGTGCTCTTTCTCAAAAACCGCAAATAACCCAACTCCCTCCAGCCACACACTGCCATGAAACAAATCGTATCACTCGTCATCGCTGGCGTCGTCATTCTCGCGCTCGCCATCGCCAGCCTCTTCATCGTCGACATTACCACCGTCGAGGGCAACCAGATCGGCGTGAAGGAGACGTGGGACGGCGGCGTCGAACCCGAGCCGCTCCAGCCCAAGACCTACGTGCTCTTCCCCGGCTTTACGCAGAAGATCTTCAAATACGACATGTCCTCGCAGGTCTTCGTGATGAACGACGCCGCGATGAACACCTACGGCGAAGGCCGCGGTCGCGACAGCTACCTCGTGCAATCCTCCGAGGGGCAGGACATGCGCATCTCGCTCAACGTCCGCTGGCGCCGCGACCCCGGCCACGTCGTCGACCTGCACAAGACCGTGCGCGAAAACGTCGAGGAGAAGATCCTTCGCCCCGAGCTCATGCGCGTCGTCAAGGACCAGGCCACCACCCGCACCGCGCTCGACGCCTACTCCGGCGAAGGCCTTGTCAAACTCCAGAGCGACATCTCCACCGCGCTCATGGCCCCCGACGCCGAGCTCCGCAAACGCGGCGTCATCGTGGAAAACTTCGTCATCGAGCACATCGGCCTCGACCCGTCCTACGTCGAGCAGATCAAGGCCCGCCAGGTCGCCGTGCAGGAACGTCTGCGCGCTATCGAGGAAACCCGCGCCGCCGAGGCCAAGGCCGAGCGCGCCAAGGCCGAGGCCCAGGCCTCCTACGAAAAGGCCCTCGTCGACGCCAAGCGCGACAAGGAGGTCGGCGTGCTCTCCGCGCAAAAGCAGGCCGAGCAGCAGGTGCTCGCCGCCACCGCGGCCGCCAAGCAGGTCGAGCTCGCCGCCGAGGCCGACAAAAACCGCAACGTGCTCGCCGCGACCGGCGAACAGGAGGCCGCCCTCCTGCGCGCCCAGGCCATCGAGGCGCTCGGCAAGGCCGAGGCCGAGGCCACCAAGCTCAAGCTCGGCGCCTACTCGGCCGAGGGCTCCGAGGCTTTCGTGCGCATCGAGGTCGCCAAGTCGATGAGCGATGCCTTCAAAAACATCTCCGGCTACCTGCCGCAGGACATGACCGTGAACCTGCTCAGCGACAGCTTCCTGCGCGCGGTCGAGGCCGTGGTCGGCGGCGCGGCCACCACGCCCGCCGCGCCGATGAAGCCCGCCCGCTAAGCGGCTTACCCCGTCATTCACCGCGAAGGCCGCCCTTGTCGGGCGGCCTTTTTTATTTCTGCCGCTGCGTTCGCACGCGGGTTTGCATGAAGTTCAGCATGGCATCGCCGGCGGGATCTCCCTCTTCGAGACAACGAGCAAAAATGCCGCCGTGATCTCGATCCGGAATCACCCGCAGTGTTATGTCCGGATGCTCGGCGACCTTGGTGAAGGTGGCGACGAAGAACTGGTTTTCCTCCAACCGTGCGGGCCAGTCGGAGTCGCCGATCAGCAACATCATCGGCGGGCAGTCGGCGCGTGCATGAAAGATCGGCGCGAACTCGTCGGCGCTCACCGAGCGGCCGTTCCAACCGCCGCGCTCCTTGCGCAGGGTGAAGTGGGTCATCATCTGCCCGCTCATCGGGATCGCTCCGGCAAGCTCATTGATCGAGTGGCCGATGGCGTTCAGCCAGCGCTCGTCCACCGTGAGCATGGCCGCGAGATAGGCGCCTGCGGAGTTGCCGCCGACAAACACCGCGTCCGGATCGGCGCCGAGGCCGGCCGCGTGGTCGAGCGCCCAGCCGAGCGCCGCCGCGGCGTCCTCGAGCCAGCCGGGAAAACGCGTCGCCGGCGAAAGCCGGTAGTTGGCCATCGCGACCATGA
>JAUWBF010000083.1 GCA_030601755.1 Verrucomicrobiota bacterium
GGGCCTCGCGAGCGAGGCCCCTACGGCTGGTAGGACCGCGGCGACTTTCTGGTGACGTGGGCAAATGCGACTTGTTGTCGGCATGGTGCCTGCATGGAGTCGGGGCATGTCGCAGGCGTTTGCCCGGGGAGTATTTTTGCTGACGGCGTTGTTTTTCGCCGCGTTTTTCGTGTGGCCGATCGTGCAGATCCTGCAGGGCGGGTTTTTCGACGCCGACGGGCGCCCCACCCTCGCTTATCTGGGCGCGGTGCTGGCGGACCCGATTTACCGCGACGGCTTGTGGAACTCGCTGATGCTGGCGGTGGCGTCGACGGCGCTGTCGTTTGCCTTGGCCATGCCGCTGGCGTTCGCGGCGGACCGGTTCGCGTTTCCAGGCAAGGGGCTGCTGAGCTCGCTGATCCTGATCCCGATGATCTTGCCGCCGTTTGTCGGGGCGATCGGGTTGAAGCAGATTTTCGGTCAATACGGCGCACTCAACGCCTTTCTCGCGCAGATCGGCCTGGTGCCGGACGGGTGGACCTACGACTGGTTCGCGGCGAGTCCCTTCTGGGGCATCGCGATCATCAACGCGCTCTCGCTCTACCCGATCATCTACCTGAACACCGTGGCGGCGCTGGCCAACGTCGACCCCGCCATGGAGGAGGCCGCGGAGAACCTCGGCTGCACGGGTCTGCGGCGGTTCTGCAAGGTCACGCTGCCGCTGATCCGGCCGGGTCTCTTCGCGGGAGGCACGATCGTGTTCATCTGGGCGTTCACCGAGCTGGGCGTGCCGTTGATCTTCGATTATCCGCGGGTGACGTCGGTGCAGATTTTTCACGGCCTGAAGGACATCGGCGGCAACCCGTTTCCCTACGCGCTGGTGGCGGTGCTGTTGGCGAGCACGACCATCCTCTACTTGCTGGGCAAGGTGGTCTTCGGGCGTCAGGGCCACGCCATGATGTCAAAGGCCGGCAGCACGGGCGGCGCGCGCACGCTGCCGGGCGCGGCGGGCTGGGCATGCACGGCGCTCTTCGCGGGCGTGACCGGCATCGCGGTGCTGCCGCACCTCGGCGTGGTGCTGATGGCGTTTGCGCAGGACTGGTATGGCTCGGTGTTGCCGGCGGAGTTCACGCTGCAAAACTTCGAGATCGCGCTCGGCCACGACCTCACGGTGCCGGCCATCGCGAACAGCCTGAAGTTCGCGGCGGCGTCCACGGTGATCGACGTGATCCTCGGCATCGCCATCGCCTACGTGGTGGTGCGCACGAAGCTGCGCGGGCGGCAAATCCTGGACTTTTTGGCGATGATGCCGCTGGCGGTGCCCGGCCTGGTGATGGCCTTCGGCTATCTGGCGATGAGCCAGGAGGGCAAGTTCTTCGCGTTCCTCAACCCGATCGAGAACCCGACCGTGCTGTTGATCATCGCCTACTCGGTGCGCCGCCTGCCCTACGTGGTGCGGTCGGCGTCGGCGGGGTTTGAGCAGACCAGCGTGACGCTTGAGGAGGCCGCGCAAAACCTCGGCTGTCCGCCGCTCAAGGCGACGCTGAAGATCACGCTGCCGCTCATCGCGGCCAACCTGATCGCGGGCGGCTTGCTGGCGTTCTCCTTCGCGATGCTGGAGGTATCCGATTCATTGATACTGGCGCAGAAGCAGGCGTATTACCCGATCACCAAGGCCATCCTGGAGTTGTTCCAACTGCTCGGCGACGGCCAGTTCGTGGCCAGCGCGCTCGGCGTGTGGGCGATGGTCTTCCTCGGCACAACGATCATCGGCATGACCGTGCTGATGGGCAAAAAACTCGGGGCGATCTTCCGAGTTTAATGCAGGAAACTGAGATTTTAATCACGGAAACACGGAAGCACGGAAAAGAATCGGCGTATTATAATAAGGAACTCAGGAACACAGGAAACAGAACTTCCGAATTCCGGCTTTCCTGAGTTCCACATTCAAAAAATTCCGTGCTTCCGTGTTTCCGTGATTAATTAAACTCCGCCCTGTTCGCGCCAGCGCTTGAGCGCTTCCCCGGTGAGGCTGCGCGGCTCCGCTTCGATGCCGGCGCGGTCGCCGGCGTAGATGAGTTCGCCGCCTTGGGTGCCGCCGTTGGGACCGAGGTCGATGATCCAGTCGGCGAGGTTGATGACGTCGAGGTTGTGCTCTATCACGATCAACGTGTTGCCGGCGTCGCGGAGTTTGAAGAGCAGGTCCATCAGGTGCTGGATGTCGGTCCAGTGCAGTCCGGTGGTGGGCTCGTCGAGGATGTAGAGCGTATCGCCCTGCTGCCGTTTGCTGAGCTCGAGTGAGAGCTTGATGCGCTGGGCCTCACCGCCGGAGAGCGTGGTGGCGGACTGGCCGAGCGTGAGGTAGCCGAGGCCAACGGCGTTGAGCGTTTCGAGCCGGTCCATGATCTTGGGGATGTTGCGAAACAGCACCATGGCGTCGCGCACGGTCATGTTGAGCACGTCGGCGATGGAGTGGCCGTGGAAGAGAATCTCGAGCGTCTCGCGGTTGAAGCGTTTGCCTTCGCAACTGGGGCACGGCGCGTAGGCGTCGGCCATGAACTGCATGTCGAGCTTGATGACGCCGTCGCCTTGGCAGCGCTCGCAACGACCGCCGCGGACGTTGAACGAGAAACGGCTGGCCTTGTAGCCGCGGACCTTGGCGAGCGGCACCTGCGCGTAGAGGTCGCGGAGGTGGTCAAGGAGCTTGGTGTAGGTGGCGGGATTGGAGCGCGGGCTGCGGCCGATGGGCGACTGGTCGACCTGCACGAGTTTTTCGAAGAACTCGAGGTGCTCGATGTGGCGGTGGGCGGCAGGGATCGTTTTTGCCCCGTTGAGCGTGCGTGCGGCGCCGGCGGCGAGGATGTCGTTGACGAGGGTGCTCTTGCCGGAGCCGGACACGCCGGTGACGCAGGTGAGCAGGCCGACGGGGAAACGGGCGTCGATGCCCTTGAGGTTGTTGGCGCGAGCCTCGCGCACGGTGAGGAATTCGCCTCGCGGTTTCTTGGGTTTGGCGTCGCGGGTGACGGCGAGTTTGCGCGCGAGGAAGGGGCCGGTGCGGGTGAGCTTGGGGTCGAGTTTAATGAGGTCGGCGGGCGTGCCTTGGAAGAGGATGTTGCCGCCTTCGGTGCCGGCCTCGGGGCCGAGTTCGATGATCTCGTCGGCGAGGCGCATGGTGTCCTCGTCGTGTTCGACGACGACCACGGTGTTGCCGCGGTCGCGCAGCTCGCGGAGGGTGTCGAGGAGCTTCTGGTTGTCGTGCGGGTGCAGGCCGATGCTGGGTTCGTCGAGCACGTAGATGACGCCCATCAGGCCCATGCCGAGCTGGGTGGCGAGGCGCACGCGCTGGGCCTCGCCGCCGGAGAGCGTGTCGTAGTCGCGGTCGAGTCCGAGGTAACCGAGGCCGGTCTCGAGCAGGAAGCGCAGGCGTTGCTCGATGCCGGTGAGTATCTCCTCGCGGGCGGCGGACGACTGGCCGGCGGGCACGGGCTGCGCGGCGAGTTGGGTGACGAACGCGTGGGCGGCGGCGACGTCGAGTTTGAAAAAGCGCGTGATGGCGAGGCCGTCGGCGTCGAGGCCGGTGAGGTTCGGCGCAGGCAGGCGGACGTTGGAACTGCGGGCGTTGAGGCGCGAGCCGTGGCACTCGGGGCAGGCGCCGCTGATCATGAAGGTGGACAAGCGCGCGCGGAAACCGTCGCTGTCGGTCTCGCGGTAGCTTTCCTCAAGATCGGCGATGATGCCGGGGAACGCCATGGCCTTGGGCTCGCGCATGCGTTTCAGCTTGAAGGCGAAGAGGCGTTCGCCGGCGCCGTTCATGAGCAGGTCGCGGGTGGCGGCGGGCAGTGAGTTCCAAGGCGTCTCGGGGTCGAAGGGCAACTGCTCGGCGAGCTGCTTGAGCACTGCGTTGTGCTTGATGATGAGATTTTTTCCGCCGATGCGCCACGGTTTGATCGCGCCTTCGCGCACGGACTTCGACGCGTCGGGCACGATGAGCTCGGGCACGAAGCGGAGTTTGCGACCGAGGCCGCCGCAGGTCGGGCAGGCACCCTCGCTGTGGTTGAAGGAGAAGTGGCGCGGGGTGAGTTTTTCGAAGACGTCGCCGCAGATCTCGCAGGCCAAAGATTGGCTGAGCTGGAGCTCGGCCCACGGGTCGGCGGAGTTCGCCTGCGAGAGGATGGCGGCGCGGTCCTTGCCCTCGCGGAAGGCGAGTTCGAGCGAGTCGGCGAGGCGGCTGCGTTGGTCGGGGTTGGCGACGAGGCGGTCGACCACGAGGTCGACGGCGACGGGCACGATGCCGGTGGGCAGGTTGCGCAGGTCGTCGAGGGTAATGATCTCGCCGTTGATGCGCACGCGTTGAAATCCGCGTTGGCGGAGGCGGGGCAACTCGTCGCGGAGCACGGCGGGTTTCGCGGTGAGCGCGGGCGCGAGGATCATGATGCGGCGGCCGGCGCACTCGGCGAGCACGCGGTCGATGTTGTCGTCGAGCGAGCGGCGCACGACGCGGCCGCCGTCCTTGGGGCAACGTTGCTCACCGTGCAGAGCCCAAAGCAGGCGGGCGTAATCGGCGATCTCGGTGACGGTGGCGATGGTGCTGCGCGGCGAGCCGCCGCCGGTGCGTTGCTCGATGGCGAGCACGGGCGAGAGGCCGTGGATGAAATCGACGTCGGGGCGCTTCAGTTGCTCGAGGACCTGGCGGGCCTGCGTGGAGAGCGACTCCATGTATTTGCGGTAGCCCTCGGCGTAGAGCGTGTCGAAGGCCAGCGAGGACTTGCCGGAGCCGGACGGGCCGGTGACGCAGACGAGTTTGCCGCGCGGGATGCGGACCTCGAGATTCTTGAGGTTGTGCTCCCGGGCGCCCTTGATGTGGATGTGCGTCGCGACCTGCATGATGGTAATCGGCACGTTATCCATTCCACAACCGGCGCAAGGTTGTAAGGCCGAAACACGCAAATCGGCTGGCCTCCGCGCCGCTCGCGAGTAGGCGTTGACCCATGTCCACGCCCTCGACCGACGCCGGTGAACCGCTGCTCACGCCTACTCAGAAACGTCTCGTCGGTTTCGCCCTAGGCGTGCTCGCGCTCCTGGGCACGATCTGGATGCTCGCCGTTGCGCTGGGCAAGATCGGCGAACTGTTGGGCAAATTCTACGGCGTCATCTGGCCGCTGGCGGCGGCCGGCATTCTCGCGCTGATGTTGCAGCCGGTCGTCCACCTGCTCGAGACCAAGGGCAAGATGAAGCGCCTCTGGGCCGTGCTTCTATTGTATTCCGCCTTCGTGCTGGTGCTCGCCGGACTCGCGCTGGCCATCACGCCGACCGTGGTCGAGCAGGTTTTGGACTTCATCGCGTTCATCCCGCAGTTCTGGCAAAATGCCCTTAACTACGTGCAAAACCACTACCCCGAGTGGGTCGCGCTGGCCGAGCGTCGCATGGCCAATCCCACTATCAAGAACATGGTCGAGGGCGCGCTCAACGAGGCCCAGCACGTTCTCAAGCAAATGCTCCCGTCGCTCAAGTCCGCCGGCGTCGGCATCCTCAACGTCTTCGGCTTCCTGACCAATCTGGCGGTGCTCCCCATCTACCTGTTTTTCTTCCTGCTCTCCGGCCGCACCGACCCGACCCGCGACCTCGGCGAACACCTGACGTTTCTTCCCGATGACAAGCGCGACGATGTCGTCTTCCTCGCCCGCGAGTTCGTCAACATCGTTGTCTCCTTCTTCCGCGGGCAACTGCTCATCGGTCTGATCATGGGCGTGCTGCTCGCGATCGGTTTCACGGTCGTCGGCCTCAAGTTCGGCCTGCTCATCGGCCTGATGCTCGGCGTGCTCAACATCGTGCCCTACCTCGGCACGATCATCGGCCTGTGCATCGCCCTGCCCCTCGCCTTCCTTCAGCCCGGTGGCGGCTGGTCGCTGGTCATCTGGGTCTCGGTCGTCTTCGTCATCGTGCAAAACATCGAGGGCTGGTTCCTCACGCCCAAGATCATGGGCGAACGCACCGGCCTGCATCCCGTGATGGTCATCGTCTCGATCTTCTTCTGGGGCGCGGCGCTCAACGGCATCCTCGGCATGATCCTCGCCATCCCGTTGACCGCGTTCTTCGTGACCGCCTGGCGTCTGGCCAAGCGCAAATACTTCACCGCGATCCCCGGCTCCTCCGCGTCCAAGGGCGCCGCCTGATCCCGCGATGCGCCGCCCGCCACCGCCGCCCGAAACCTGCGCCAACTGCAGCGCCGACATCCCGCGCAACGCCCGCGCCTGTCCCGAGTGCGGCGCGGACGAACGCACCGGCTGGCGCGAGGAAAACGTTTACGACGGCCTCGAGCTGCCCGACTCCGCCTGGGATGACGACGACGACACCGCCTCCAACCGTCGCCACGCCAACGCACGCCGCGCGAACGATCGCCACGCTCTCGGACGCGATCCCGACACCGGCTTGCCTTGGTATTGGACCGCCGTCGCGCTGGCCCTGTTGATCGGCGCGATTCTCTACGTCGCGGGTTTGCTTTAATCGGCGCCACCGACTTCATCTGCCGGCATGAACCTGCGCTGGTCCCAACTCGACCGTTTCCACGACCTCGGCCTGCTCATCCTCCGCGTCGGCATCGGCCTGATGTTCGTCTGTCTCTACGGCTGGGAAAAACTCGCCGGCGGCATCGACACTTGGGCCGGCGTCGGCAAGGCCGTCAGTTACCTCGGCATCAAGTTCGCCTACCCACTGTGGGGCTTCCTCGCGGCCATGGCCGAGTTTGTCGGCGGCGTGTGCCTGATCCTGGGCTTCATGCACCGGCCCGCGGCGCTCGCGCTTTCGATCACGATGTTCGTCGCCTCGATCTGGAAGTTTTTTCCCGAGATTCTGGGTGGCTGGGACGCCGCCGCCTACCCCGTCGCCATGTTGATCGTGTGCCTCGCGCTGCTCTTGACCGGGCCGGGCAAATACTCGCTCGACGCCCGCGGCTAACCCCGCGCCGCGTCAACGTCCATCAACCCCGCCCCGCGCGATGACCTGGCACGTCGTCCCCCGCAACGGCATTCACCTGCCGCAGATCGGCTGGTGGCTCGACGCGCACCATCCCGCCCCGCGCAGCTTCGTCTCGCACGCGCACTTCGACCACCTCGCCGCGCACCGCGAGATCATCTGCTCGGCCGGCACCGCCCGCCTGATGCGAGCCCGCCTGCCCGCCGAACGCGTCGAGCACGTCCTGCCCTTCGGCCAGACCGAACAAATCACCCCCGACTGCACCGCCACGCTGCACCCCGCCGGCCACATCCACGGCTCCGCGCAAATCCTTCTCGAACACGTCGCGCACGGACGCCTGCTCTACACCGGCGACTTCAAGCTCCGCCCCGGCCGCTCCGCCGAGCCCTGCGCCACCCCGCGCGCCAACACGGTCATCATGGAGACCACGTATGGACGTCCCCACTACGCGTTTCCGCCCACCGAGGAGGTGCTCGCCGCCGTCGCCGCCTTTTGCCGCGCCGCGCTCGCCGACGGCGAGACACCCGTGCTCTTCGGCTACAGTCTCGGCAAAAGCCAGGAGCTGCTCAGCGGACTCGCCGCCGCCGGCCTGCCGCTGATGCTCCACCCGCGCACCCTCGAACTGACCCGCGTGTATGAGGAACTCGGCATGGCGTTCCCCGCCTACGCCGCCTTCGACGCCACGCGACTCGCCGGCCACGTCGTCATCTGTCCGCCGCAGTCGGCCGGCTCCGCGTTTTTGAAAAAGATCAAAAAACGCCGCACCGCCGCCATCACCGGCTGGGCCCTCGATCCCGGCGCGCGTTTCCGTTATCAATGCGACGAGGTCTTCCCGCTCTCCGACCACGCCGATTACCCCGACCTCCTGCGCTTCGTCGAACTCGTGCAACCCGCCCGCGTGCTCACCGTGCACGGCTTCGCCGAGGACTTCGCCCGCGACCTCCGCGCCCGTGGCATCGAAGCCTGGGCCCTCGGCCGCGACAACCAGCTCGAGATCCCCCTCGCCACCCCACCCCGCGTCGTCGTCACCACCGCCGCGCAAGCCGCGGCATCGGCAGATTGTCACTTAATAAGTGACAATCTGCCGGAGGCGTCGGAGTTCGAGCGGTTCGCCGAGACCGCCGAGCAGGTGAAGGTCACGCCGGCCAAGCTGGAGAAGGTCGAACTTGTCGCGCAGTTGTTGCGCGCTTTGCCCGCGGAGTCGGCGGCGCTGGCCGCGCTCTACCTGACGGGCCGGGCGTTTCCGCAGGCCTCCGACCGGACGCTCAACCTCGGCTGGGCCGCGCTCAAGCGCACCATCCTCGAACTCACCGGCCGCCACGCCGGCGACTACCGGCAGGCCTACCAACGCACCGGCGACGGCGGCGAGACGGCCGAGCTGCTGTTCGCCGGCCACACCCGGTCCGCGCCCGCCACGTTGCCGGACATCGCCGCCGACCTCGCGCGCATCGCCGGCACCGCCGCGCCGCTGGTCAAGATCGACACGTTAAAAACCCGCCTCGCCGCGCTCAGCCCGCGCGCCGGCAAATACCTGCTCAAGATCATCACCGGCGACCTGCGCATCGGCCTGAAGGAGGGCCTCGTCGAGGAGGCGATCGCCGCCGCCCACGACGTGCCCGCGGCCGCCGTGCGCGAGGCCAACCTGCTGTGCGGCGACATCGCCGCGGTCGCCCGCGCCGCCCGCGAGGGCACGCTGGCCGACATCGGCCTGCGCGTCTTCAACCCGCTCCAGTGCATGCTCGCCTCGCCCGAGCCGGACGCGGCCGCGATCATCGCGCGCCTCGGCGCGCCCGTCTGGCTCGAGGAGAAATACGACGGCATCCGCTGTCAGCTGCACAAGCTCGGCGACCGCGTGGCGCTCTACTCGCGCGACCTGCACGACATCACCGCGCAGTTCCCCGACCTCGCCGCGGCGGCCCGCGCGCTGCCGGCCGACGTCGTGCTCGACGGCGAGCTGCTCGCCTGGCGCGACGGACGCGCCCTGCCCTTCGCCGAGCTGCAACGCCGCCTCGGCCGGCGCGGCGACGACTTTTTTCTCGGCGCGGAGATCCCCGTGTCGTTCTCGGCGTTCGACCTGCTGTGGATCAACGGCCGCCCGCTGCTCAAGTCGCCGCTGCGCACGCGTCGCCAGGAAATGGATACGCTCGCCTGGCCCGCCGGGCTGCGCGCCGCCCCCGTGACCGAGGCCGCCGACGAGACCGCCGTCGACGCGGCCTTCCTGCGCTCCCGCGAACGCGGCAACGAGGGCCTGATCGCCAAGGACCCGGCCAGCCCCTACACGCCGGGCCGCCGCGGGCTGGCCTGGCTGAAGTTGAAGAAGGCCCATGCCACGCTCGACGTCGTGGTCGTCGCCGTCGAATACGGCCACGGCAAACGCAAGGGTGTGCTCAGCGACTACACCTTCGCGGTGCGCGCCGCCGAGGACGACGACCGCCTGCTCACCATCGGCAAGGCCTACTCGGGCCTCACCAACGCCGAGATCGCCACGCTCACCGGACACTTCCTCGCGCGCGTCGTCGGCGAAAGCGGCCGGCGTCTGTTGGTCGAACCCGACACGGTGCTGGAGGTGGCGTTCGACTCGATCCGCCCCAGCGACCGCCACGACGGCGGCTACGCGCTGCGTTTTCCGCGCATCGTGCGCATCCGCGACGACAAGACCCCCGCGCAGATCGACACGCTCGACACCTGCCGGCGGCTGGCCGGCGCGGAGCCCGCCGCGAGGAAAGTTTGAAACCCGCCGGCGAGTTCGCTGTCGTTGTCGACCATGCCCCGTCGCCTCTACCTGCCGCTCGCCGCCCTCGCGTTCGCGCTCGCATTGTCCCCGTTGGACGCGCAGCCGGCGTTGCGCCCTGGCGAGGCGTTCACCTTTCGCGTGAGCTGGGGCCTGCTGGGCAAGGTCGGCGAGATCAACGTGCGAGAGACCGCGACCGACGCCCCCGGCACGACCGCCGTCGCGGTCGACACCCGCACCTCGGGCCTCGCGCGGCTGACGTTTCCCTTTGAAGGCAGCGCCGTGTCGGTCTTCGACCGCGACGCGGGCAACCTGCTGCGCGCCACCGCCCGCACCAAGAGTCGGCGCAAGTCGACCGACGCGAGCATCGTCTTCGACTATGCGGCCGACGAGGCGCGTTACACCGACCACCTCGAGCCGCGCCGCAACACCGTCATCGAGTTGCCCGGCGAACCGCCGCAGGAACTCATTTCCAGTCTCATCCGCGCCCGCGATTACGGGCTCGCTCCCGGCGAGAACCGCGTGGTTTCGGTGCTCTTCGACGACGACATCTACGAGCTGCGCCTGCGCGCCGGCGACTACGAGACGGTTGACACGGCGGACGGCAAGACGACCGCGCTGCGCATCACGCCCGAGCCGGTCGGCGAGCCCAAGGGCATGTTCAAACGCGGCGGCGCCATCCGCGTGTGGCTGGCCGACGACGCGAGCCGCCTGCCCGTGCGCCTCGAGGTCGAGCTGAAGGTCGGCACCGCGGTGGCGCTGCTCACCGGCCACTCGGAGCCGACGGCCGGAGTTGAAACCGCCATGGTTTCGCCGACCACTCCGGACCCGCGTAGGCCACGCCCACCCGCGGCCCCGCTGTGATCGTGGCGCCGGGTGGCAACACCCAGCCGTCATCCTCGACCCACAGTCCGCTGACCGGAGCAGCGAGGGCGGCGTTGAGCCGACGGTCGATGCCCAGCGCCTTGGTCAATCTTCCCGGCCCCACCGCGTCCTCGACGCCGCGGATCAGCACCGCAGCCGGCCAGTCGACGGGCCCCGTGACGAGGTTGAGCATCTCGTGCACGCCGTAGCAGAGATACACATACCACGCGCCGGCGGGACCAAACATCACCGACGTGCGCGCCGTGCGACCCTTGCTGGCGTGGCAGGCGAGATCCTCGGGACCGTCGTAGGCCTCGGTCTCCACGATGCGCCGACGCACGACCGGGCCGTCCGCCCCGCCCGCGCGCACCACGAGCAGGCGGCCGATCAGCCCGCGGGCGATGGCGACGGTGTCGCGAGATTCCCATTCTTTGGCTTTCAAGACGCGCGGCATGCGGCAAGATGAGCGGTTCTTTCGTCTTGAACGCAAACCCGACCAACAGCGGCGAACGCAAGCAGGCCCTCGCCACCTCCTTCCGGCTGTGCACCGCGGAGGGCATCGCGGCCATGCCCATCGTGTCGATGTCGCTGCCGGTCAACGTGGTCCTCGCCGCGCTGTTCACCAAGGTCTACGCGCTGCCCACCGCCACCATCGGCCTGCTGGCGGCGCTGCCCTTCGTGAGCAATTTTCTGCAGGTCGGCTTCACCCCGCTGCTGGCGCGATGGCGTTCACCCAAGTTCATCACGCTGATCGCCGCCAGCCTGCACCTGCTCGGCTGGGTCGGGTTCATCATCCTGCTGCAAACCCTACCGCCCGACGCCGGCGAGCAGGCCGGGCGGTGGTTCGCTATCTGGTTTTTCTGCACCAGCCTGTGCGGCTCGGTCTGCGGCGTCTCGTGGAACGCATGGGTGCAGGAATGGGTGCCGGCCCGCCTGCGCGGCAAATACTTCGGAAGGCGCAACCGGCTGCTCCAGTTGTCCAGCCTGTGCTTCTGGCTGCTGGCGGGCTGGGCGCTCTCGCACTGGGACTACGCGATCCCGGCTTTCCAGGCGCTCGCGCTCGGCGCGGTGGTGCTGCGGGCGTGGTCGATTTGGTTGCAACTCCGCATGCCGACCGCGCCGCGTTTCGACGCCGGCGACAACCGCATCGGCCTCGCCGAACAGGCGCGTCTGCTCGTCGACGCCAAGTCGTTCCTCGCCTACGTGCTGTTCGGCGCGGTGTGGTCCTTCGCGGCCAACAGCTTTGGTCCGTTCTACCACGTCTTCATGCTGCAGGAGCTGGGCATGTCGGCCTTTCAGGTCGGCCTGCTCGCGACCATCGCGGCGCTCGGCGGCGCGTTGTCCATGCCCGGCTGGGGCGCGCTGCTCGACCGCTTCGGCAACAAGGCCGTGATGACCGTGTCGCTGGTGCTCTGGCAGACGCAGAACTTCATGTGGTGCCTGCTCACTCCCGAAAACAAACACCTGCTCTACGGCATGTGGGCGTGGGGCGGCATCACCAGCGCCGGCTTCGTGCTCGGACTCTTCACGCTTCAGCTCAAGCTCATTCCCGCCCGCGCCAAGAACCTCGCCATCGGCGTCAACCTCGCCTGCACCTCGCTGGTGGCGGCGATCGCGCCCGCGCTCGGCGGCCGGGTCCTCGAAACCCTGCTCGCCCGCGGCGTCGATCCGCTCACGGTCTATCACGGTTGCTTCGCGTTCCAACCCGCGCTGGCCATCGCCGGCGCGTTCCTGCTGCTGCGCGTGCGCGAACCCTCGGCCGCCTCGGTCGGACACGTCGTCGGCGCCATGCGCAACATCCGCACGCTCAGCGGCATCTTCGGACTCGGCTTTCTCGCCGACTACATCTTCTACCGGCCGGGCCGCCGCTGACATCATCAGCGGCCAACTGCCTGCTGGTATGGAACGTGCATAATGCAACGTCGGATTTTACAAACGCACCTTGCCCGACCCACACCCGACCTTATCGTCCCGACCAACATGAAACGCACCCTGTTCCTGGCCCTCATCTTCCTGCTCGCCGTCGTCATCGCGGTGATCGGTTATCGCCTCTTCTGGCTTGATGACTCCAACGAGGGCGCGACGCCCGAGATCGCCACCGCCGGCGAGGACGATGCGCTCGCCGCCGAGCGCGCCAAGGCCGAGGCCGCCGCCGAGGCCCAGCGCCTCGCCGCCCTGCAGGCCCGCCAGGAGGCCGAGGCCGCCGCCGCCGAGGCCGCCCGCCAGCGCGCCGCCGCC
>JAUWBF010000036.1 GCA_030601755.1 Verrucomicrobiota bacterium
CGAGACGCGGCCCGGAGGTCCGCGTCCACCTTGGGTCGTCAGCCTGCGCTACCCGCAGGCTGCGAATTCGGTCCGACAGCGGGTGGCGTTTGGTGTCACGGGGCGCGGAGGCGAAACGGCTCCGCCGTTCCGCTACGGGCGGCGGGACGGCGCGATCTTGTCGCGGGTAGGGTGGCGCGGGGTCCCCGAGCTCACGCTCGGGGCCACGGAGGCTGCCGGAGCGCGGGGGGCTGCCGGGGCACGGGGCGGGATCAGAGCTCGATCTGGCAGCGCAGGCCGGGCTTGAGGGCTACGTCGGCGTTATCAAGGAGGATCTTGACGCGGAGCAGGCCGCTGGCGGCGTCGACGCGGGGGTCGATGAAGTCGATCTTGCCGGTGAAGACGCGCTCGGGGTCGACGACGGGGCAACGGACCTTGAGGATCTGGCCGGTGCGCAGGTCGCGGGCATCCTCGGCGCGCACGTAGAACTGCACGTAGAGCTTGGAGATGTCGACGATGCGGAAGAGGGGCTGCGAGGCGGTGACGGTCTCGCCGACCTCGCGGTTGCGCTCGACGATGAGGCCGCCGATGGGGGCGAGCACGGTGCGCTGGCGGTAGAGTTCGTCGGCCTGCTGGAATTGCAGGCGGGCGAGGTCGAGCTCGATCTTGTTTTTGAGGGCCTCGTCCTCGGAGATGATCTTGTCGGCGTAGAGGTTGGCGGCGCTGCGGTTGTCGAATTCCTTCTTCTCGAGGGCGGCCTTGGTGCGGAGCATCTCGAGTTCCTCGATGCGGCTGTAGAGGGTGGCGAGGGTGTCGCCGGCCTTCACGGTGTCGCCTTCCTTGAGGGGTTGGGCGGTGAGGGTGCTTTGCACGGGCGAGGAGACGACGACCTCGCGGAAGGGGAGGACGAGGCCGTCGAGGCGGACGTCGGCGGCTTGGAGGCCGCCGGCGAGCAAGGCGAGGACGGGGAGGGCGTGGCGCAGGGTGCGTTGGAGGGATTTCATCGACGGGGAGGCGTGCGTGGTGGCGGGTGGCGCGACGGCGGGGGTTACTCGGCGTCGACGTGCACGCGGAGGTGTTCGTCGAGGGTGCCGATGACGAACTGGAGTTGGGCGACGGCCTTGTTGAGGTCGACGAGGGTGGCGAGTTCGCGGGAGCGGGCCTGGCTGAGGTCGCGCTGGGCCTGGGAGACTTCGTAGCTGGTGGTCTTGCCGGAGCCGAGCAGGCGTTGCTGGGCGTCGAGGGTCTCGGCGGCGAGCTTGACGGTATCCTGCACGAGGCGGTTGCGTTAGAGGGCGCTGGAGATGTCGCGTCGGGCGCTGTCGAAGGCGCTCAGGAGGGTGACTTCGGCGCGCTTGAGGTTGAAGAGGGCCTGGCGCTTGCGGTTGTTGGCCTCGATGACGCGGTAGCGACCGGCGCGGTTGCCGATGGGGATGTTGACGACGACGCCGACGCTGTAGTTGGGCTGGTCGCGGGAGCCGTAGTCGTCATAGGCACGGGTCCAGCCGTCGTTGAGGCCGGTGTAGCCGAGCGAGGCCTTGAGGTCGACGCGGGGCCAGAGCTGGTTCTTGGCGTAGGCGACGCGGACTTCCTCGGCCTTCACGAGTTCGAGGCTGGCGAGGTAGGTGGGGTTGTGGGCGAAGAGAGTTTGCAGGGAGGACTCGGCGTCGATCTCGGGGGCCTCGTGGACGACGAACGAGGTGTCGACGTCACCGTCACCGGCACCCTCGACACCGACGGTGACATCCTTGTCGACAACCTCACCACCGGTGCCCTCGCCGAGGACACCGCCACGCTCGGCCTGAGCGGACTCGACGGCAGCGGCGGCTCGCTGTCCTTCGGCGCGCTCGACGTCACCATCGACCAGACCGCCACCAGCACCTTCGGCGGCAACCTCGACGGCACCGGCAACCTCACCCTCAACGCCACCGGCTCGGCCACGCTCACCTCCACCGGCGTGCTCGGCAACTTCGCCTCCGTCACCATCGGCGGCGACGGCACCGGCACGGTCGACCTTGCCGGCGACAGCACCTACACCGGCGGCACCACCGTCGCCACCGGCGGCAGCGTGCTCTTCACCGGCACCAGCCAGTCGGCCACGCTCGACATCGCGACCGGCGGCACCGCCACGCTCGCCTCGTCCGACCGCCTCGTCGACACCGCGGTCGTCACCAACGCCGGCACCTTCGACCTCGGCGGCAGCACCGAGACCGTCGCCGCCTACACCAGCAACGGCGGCACGCTCTCCGGCACCGGCACGTTGACCGCCGCCACCTACGCGCTCAACGACGGCACTACCATCGATGCCAACCTGGGTGACGGCGCGGTCACCACCGCCGGCACCGTCGTCGTCAACGGCGACATCGGCGACGGCACCGTCATCGTCAGCGGCGGCCTGAGCTTCTAAAGGCTCAGGCCGGCCTTGCCGGCCGGCGTCAGCCCCGTCTCACTCCTCCTTCCTTTCCCATGACCAAAATCCTCAGCAACGGCACCCCTCAGCGCATCATCCGTGACAACCAGTCCTTCCAGCTGGTCGCGATCATCGAAGGCGCGTCGGCCAACACCCAGTTTATCCAGAATCTCCAGCTCGTCGGCCAGCAGCGCCGCGCCGTCGACGAGTTGGCCAAGAAGGTTTCCGAGGCCGCCCCGGCCGAGAAGGAAGCCCTGCAAAAGCAGCACGCCCAGGTGCAGGAAAGCCTGGCCAAGAACCTCGAGTTCATGGTCAAGAACTACGGCTATTCGGTGAACCACAACTACCTGCTCGTCCCGTCGCAGGCCGCTCTCCTGCTCAAGGCGCTCGACGACAAGGGCGCGCCCATCGAGGACGAGTCCAAGGCCACGCTCGTGGCCGAGTTCCTCACCGCCGAGGCCTACGAGGAGCTGCAGATCCTGCGTCAGCGCGCGCTGACCTTCGCCGCCCAGCCCGAGCAGCAGGAGGCCTTCGAGAAGCTCAAGGTCGAGCTCAAGGAGAAGTTCGATTTCGAGGTCGGAAAGCACTACTTCCTGCAGGTCCGCAAGGGCGCCCTCTACGCCACGATCAACGGCTGATCGCACCGGACTCACGTTCGATAGATTACGCGCTGTCAGGCGTGTTGGCCCCGGCGGTTGTTCGCCGGGGCTTTTTTGTGTCTGGTAACACCGACCGCGCCAAGGAGCGCCTGCTTGCCAGACTCGGCGGCGCGGGGCAGCGTGGCTTCGCGGTCAAACGCAGCCCGGCGATGCGCGGCTGGCCGCCGCATGTCCTCCACGACTCCCTCCGATTGTCTGCGTTGCGGTGTTTGTTGTCACTCCGACCTGCCGGCCTACGTGCGGGTCATGGGCGACGACTGGGCGCGTCTCGGCGATCAGGCCGAACGCGTGGCGCACTTCATCGGCCACCGCGCCTACCTGCGCATGACCGGCGGCCACTGTGCCGCGCTGGCGATCCGGCCCGCGGCCGACGGCTCTGGCGCGACGGAGTATTTTTGCACGATCTACGAACACCGTCCGCAAATCTGCCGCGACCTCGCCCGCGGCTCGCCCGAGTGTGCCGGCGAGCTGGCGACCAAGGCCGCGCGGGTGACGGGCTTAAAGTAGCGCAGGCTTCCAGCCTGCATTCCGATTTCGACGGCAGGCTGGAAGCCTGCGCTACTTCCGGGGTTGTGCCTTCGGCTTGTCGACGGAGCACCCGCAGCCCTTGCCGCAGCCGGAGCCGGGGGCTTGGCGGCCGCGCCACCAGCAGCGCGCGAGGTAGGCCGCGGCGCCGAGCACCACGAGCATTGCCACGGGAGTTTGCCAGTCGTTCATGGGATCAACCTACACCCGGTTGGTTCAAAAGCCCAGCGCGGTGCCGACTTGATAGACGCCGAGGCACACCAGCCACGCGAAGCCGGTCATGTAGCCGAGTTGGAAGAGCGGCCATTTCCAGCCGTTGGTCTCGCGCTTCACCACCGCGAGCGTGCTGATGCACTGCATGGAGAAGACGTAAAAGATCATCAGGTTGAGGCAGATCAACGGCGTGAACAGCGGCGTGCCGTCGGGGCGCTCGGCGGCGCGGATCGCGTCGCGCAGGTGGCCGGTGTCGGCGTCCTCGTCGCCGGTTTCCTCGACGGCGAAGATCACGCTCATGGCACTGTTGAACACCTCGCGGGCGGCCAGCGATTGCACCAGACCGATGCCGATGCGCCAGTCGAAGCCAAGTGGCGCGATGGCCGGCTCGATGACGTGGCCGGCGCGGCCCGCGTAGCTGTGCGCGAGTGCGTCGGTGTCGTTTTGATCGTCCGGCACCTTGGGATAACTCGCGAGGAACCACAGCACGACCGACAGCGCGAAGATCACCGTGCCGGCGCGCTTGATGAACAGGCCGCCGCGCTCGACCATCTGCATAAACACGTCGCGCAGACGCGGCAGGCGATACGGCGGCAGCTCCATGATCATGAGCGGAGGCGCGCCGCGCAGCAGGGTCTTCTTAAAGAGCCACGCAAAGCCGAACGCGCCGAAGGTGCCGAGCGCATACATGAGCAACATCAGGCCGACCTTGGTGCCGATCGGAACCTCGTCGGTGGGCATGATCGCGGCGATGAGCAGCAGGTAGACCGGCAGGCGCGCCGAGCAGCTCATGAAGGGCGCGACGAGGATGGTGACGAGGCGGTCCTTGGGTTGCTCGATGGTGCGCGCGGCCATGATGCCGGGAATCGCGCAGGCGTAGGAACTGAGCAACGGGATGAAGCTGCGGCCGTTGAGCCCGACCTTGCTCATCAACCGGTCCATGATGAACGCCGCGCGCGCCATGTAGCCGGTGCTCTCCAGCAGGCCGATGAAGAGGAACAGAATCAAAATCTGCGGCAGGAAGATGATCACGCCCTCGATGCCGGCGAGGCCGCCGTCGATGATGAGGTCGTGCAGTTCGCCCTCGGGCAACAGTGCCGAGACCCAGCCGGAGACCGTGGCCATGAGGCCTTCGATCCAGCCCATGGGCACGCCGGCGAAGGTGAAGATGGAGAGGAACATCACGGCCATGATCGAGCCGAGCACGACCCAGCCCCAGACCGGGTGGGTTGCCACGGAGTCGATGCGGTCGCTGGCGCTCGGACCGGCGGCGAGGTCGCCGGCGGTGTGCACGACCTCGGCGGTGAGTTCGCCGATGGCGTCGTAGCGGGCGTTGACGAGCACGCCGGCCCAGTCGGTGCCCTCGGTTTCCCAACGCTTTTCCCAGCCGCGCAGGATCTCCTCGGTGCGCGCGGAGAGCGGGGTGGAGCCGGCCACGCGCACGCTGTCCTGATCCGTGAGCAGGAGGAGCGCCTCGGCGCGGGCGATGAGGGGCGGCTTCTTGTCGTTGTCCTGCAGCGAGGCCTGCAGCTCGGAGACGGCGGTGGCGATGGCGGCGGGGACCGTCCAGGCGTGGCGCGAGAGCGGCAACTCGGGGCGGCTCATGGCGAGCTTGAGGTCGATGATGCCGGTGCCCTTGGACGCCTCGCAGGCGATGACGGGGATGCCGAGTTCCTTCTCCAGGCGGGCCACGCGGATGTCGAGGCCGGCGGCGCGGGCGAGGTCCATCATGTTGAGGACCAGGATGACGGGGCGGCCGAGGTCGAGGATCTGGTGGACGAGGTAGAGGTTTCGCTCTAGGTTGGTGGCGTCGACGATGCAGACGATGCGGTCGGGCATCGCGGTGTCGGCGCGGCGGCCGAGGAGCACGTCGCGGGTGACGGCCTCGTCGGGCGAGCGGGCGGCGAGCGAGTAGGTGCCCGGCAGGTCGATGAGGGTGAGCGGGTGGCCGTGCTGGGTGTAGGCGGTGCCGACCTTGCGCTCGACGGTGACGCCGGGGTAGTTGCCGACCTTTTGTTTGAGGCCGGTGAGGGCGTTGAAGAGGGTGGACTTGCCGCAGTTGGGGTTGCCGACGAGGGCGTAGACCGGCTGGCGGGAGGGCGTGCCGGGCGTGGCCGCGGGCGCGATGTGCGAGGGCAGTTTGGACGACATGGGCGCGGCGTGGCTCAGTTGGCGGCGGCGGGTTCGACGAGGATCTCGGCGGCCTCGCTCTTGCGCAGGGTCAGGCTGTAGCCGCGGACTTTTATTTCGATGGGATCGCCGAGCGGGGCGACGCGCACGAGGCGAACGGGGGTGCCGGCCATGAGGCCCATCTCGCGCAGGCGGATGAAGGCGACGCCGGCCTTGGGCATCTCGCGGACGGTGCCGCTCTGGTTGACGGCGAGTTCGGACAGTTTGAGCAGGGCGGACATGAAGTGGGCGGGGAGGCGCGGGGGTCTCAGCGCAGGCGTCCGGTGACTTGCTCGACGAGGATCTGGCTGGCGGCCTGGTGGCTGAGCGCGATGCGACAGCCGTTGACCTGGCAAAGGATGGTGGAGTTGCCGGAGACCTTGGTCACGAGGGCCTTTTCGCCGAAGCCCATCTCGCGCACGCGTTGGCAAAAGGCAGCGTCGCCTTGGAGGTTCATCACGCGCCCGATGCCGCCGGCCGGCAGCTGACACAGCGGCAGGTCGTGAGGGCGGTGGCGCTCGGGCGTGGAATCAGGCATGAGACGGCGAAAACGGCTTCGAGCCAACTGAGACTCATTTTCAATGTCAACCAGCCGTTGGCCGCTCCGCCGGTTTGTCACTTATTAAGTGACAAAATCAGCCGGTCGGCGGTGGGGCTGTGGTAATCGGCGCGCAGGTCAGCGAGCCTTGAGCGCTTGCAAATCTTGGTAGGACTGTTCGGCGTGGGCACGGAAGGTCTCCATGGGTATCCAGAAATAGGAGCCCATCTTATCGTGTAGGACGATGCCGTCCGGGGTGAGGTTGATGCGCAAGGCGTTTGGGTGAAGGTCCAGCAGGTTGAGACGAGAGCGTTCGCCGACAGGGTGGGCGGTGGGCTTGATGCCGTGGTTTTCGAAGTCGAGGGGGAGGTTGATGTCATCCAACCCCACGGCTCGGACGTTGATGTGGTCGGTTCTAAACGAGGAGGATATCTTCCAGTAGCGTTTGTCCCATAGAAAGCTGTCATAGGCGTTTTCTTGCGCGGTTCTGGTGGATTTGGCCTTGGAGACTTCCTGCGCGGTCATCTGTCGCCATTGGCCGGACGCAAACTCGTAGGCATACGCCGACAGGCGGTATTGTTCGCTGAAGGTCACGGCGTCGTCTCCCACGGGCATGATGCGCCGGTAGATCTTCATGTTCTCGGCCAGCAGCGGGGTCTCGAGCTTGTTGACGCCGATGGCCGCTATGACCGTGTCCTCGCCGGTCGACAAGTTTACGTGGCAGAGACCGAAGGTGCGGGCTCCCTTTTTCTCAATGTCATCGGCCGTGCTTTTGGCGGTGGCGTCGGGATTGTCGATGTAGGCGTAGAACAGGTGATCGCCGATCAGTCGCATCGCCCGCATGCCCTTGGGCGTGCCGCGGGACGCGATCTTGGTAAATGCCCAGTCTTCGGCATCGGTTCTGAAAACGTAAAAACCTTCGAAGTTGGTGCCCTCGCCCGGGCCGTAGTAGGTGGTGTTGGCCGCCTCGTGTGGAATCACCCACCAGCGGTCGTTTTGTTGGGCCGAGATGGCACGGGCGTCCTGTTTGAAGCGGACGAAGCGCATCTCCTGGGGGAGCAAGCGTCGATCCATGGGTTGTCCGGTCGCGTCGAAGCGGAAGGCATAATAAACATGATCTTGTGGCCGATAGCCCATGACCGGCGTGTAGTCCGCCTGAACCACACGCATCTCCACGATGAACCAAGGGGTGGGGCCGGTTATCGTGCTCTGACTCCGGACAGGAGCGCTGAAATACTCCAGTTGAAGCGGAGACAGATCACCAGCCCATGTCAGAAACGGGTTTTGCATGCGGCCCAAGGCGATGGGATCGCCCCTGACCACGCGCTTTTGCCCTGTGGCGAACGAAACGGAGGGAATGATCAGCAGCAGCGTGGCCAGCAAACCGCGCAGTAATCGTGACGTTGTCATGGGAGTCAGCTCAGCCAGCGGTCATGGAGGTGTTCGCGGTCGACGGGCCAGGCGGTGTAGGCCTCGCGCGGCATGCGGGTGGCGGCGAGCAGGTTGGCGGCCACGGTGGCGAGGTCGTCGACGGACCAGTAGTCGGTGGCGGTCTCGGGGCGTTCCTCGGCGGCGGTGAGGGCGGCGCGCGAGAGCACTAGGCCGCTCATTGGCGGGATGGCGCAGCCGAGGGTGACGAGCACGCCTTGGAGGCGCGAGAGCACGGCCTTGCCGCCGACGCTGTGCTCGGTGACGACGCAGGCGGCGGGTTTGCCGAGCAGGGCGGGCTTGCCCTCGTGCGGCGTGAGCGCCTCGAGGAAAGCCTGCAGGTGGCTGCTCCAGGCGTCCCAGTGGGTGCCGGTGGCGAATACGAAGGCGTCGGACGCGGCGATGAGCTCGACGGTTTTTTCGAACGGCGGTTTGGCGGCGAGGGTCACGCGGGCGAGGTCGACGTGGGGCCGCAGGTGTTTGGCGAGGTGGTCGAGCGCGGCGGCGGTGTTGCCGTCGGTGCCGCCAAGGCTGGCGTTGACGAGCAGGATGCGCGGGCGGCGTTCGCTGTTTTCGGGTGTGGCGACCGAGGGAGCCGGCGCGGTGTGCAGCGGCGCGGGCGTGGTCGGGCGCGGCGTGGCGGCCGGCGAGAGCGCGGAGCGTCGGTCGCTGGAGAACCAACGGCGGCGCACCGGCACGAGCACCACGGCGGCGACGAGGCAGGCGATGCCGGTGGTGGTGTAGTCGGGCAGTTGGCGCGAGTAGCCGTAGAGGCAGAGCAGGATGCCGCCGACCAGCGTGACGATGTGCACCAAGAGTAGCAGGCGGCTGAGAATATCGCGTCCGGAGCTGAGCGTGGTGTCGCGGCGGACAGGTTTCTTCATCGGGTTTTGCATGGGCGGTGTGACGGAAGAGATTTATCAGCAACGTGTTCGAAAAAGACTAACGTAGCTGGTTAGCCTTTTTCGAGAGGTTCAGCGGAAAGTGTTCCACTCGGGGGTGGTGTAGTGGTCGGCGAGGGTTTCCTGGGCGCCTTCGGGGAAATCGGGCCAGGGCGTGGGCACGGCCTCGGCGGCGAGTGTGGCGGCTAGGCGGGCGATGAAGGCGGCGGCAAAGGCGTCCCAGTCGAAGTCGCCCACGGCGGCGCGGTCGACCGAGCCTTGGCAGAGGAGGCCGTGCTTGGAGCGTTTCTGGGCGGCACCGGCGAGCTTGCGGCCGGTGGCGGGGTCGATGACGTCGTGCTTCTCGGCGCGGGTGAAACAGACGGTGGGACCGGCGGGCGCGCGGCCGGGCCGGCCGGGTTTGTCACTTATTAAGTGACAATCGGCGTCGGCGGGGCAGGTGGTCTGGAGGGTGGCGGGGCGGCCGAGGTCGCGGAGGGCGGCGGCGAGGTCGGCGTGGATGCGTTCGTAGCTGACGGGCGCGGGGGCGTCGGCGAGGTCGTGGCCGCGGGGAAGCACGAGGGCGTAGGTCCAGTCGTCGCGGTGGTCGACGACGCCGCCACCGGTGGGACGACGGCAGAGGGTGAGGTCGGCGGGGTCGGCGTCGGGGCCGAGCAACGCGGGCAACTGGTCGCGCACGAAGGCGATCTTTTGCGAGTAACCGAAGGTGACCGAGGGGCGGTGCCAGTCGTAGTGGCGGAAGCGGGCGTTCTTCGCCGCTGGGTAGTGCTGCAGCAGGAGGAAGTCGGCGGCCATGTTGCCGGCGGCGGAGTCGGCGCGGTCGGGGAGGAGGTCGAGCTGCATCAAGTGAGAAGTATGAAGTAAGAAGTATGAAGGACGGAGGTCCGGAGTTTTAACGCAAAGGCGCAAAGGCGCAGAGGGCGCGAAGCGTGCAGGCTTGGTTTTGGGTAGGCCGCCTGCTGGCAGGCGCGAGGATCGTTCCGGTGGTTTGGCGATGAACGCGCCTGCGAGCAGGCGGCCTGCGGGTTATTGTTTAAAATACCAGTCGCGCACGGGGGGCGGGAGGACGAGTTGATCCAGCTGGGCGTCGAAGGATTCGACGGGGGTCTTGAGCAGGCCGGCGAGGGGCTTGAGGTTGAGGGTGAGGTCGGCCTGGCGACCGGCGGCGAGGGCGGGTTCCTCGGCGCGACGGACGACGCGCAGGGGGGCGGACTTTTCGTCGAGCTTGAAGTGGTCGCGGATGCGGCGGGCGAGCTCGGCGCGGGAGAGGGGCTCGGCGCCGGCCCAGTGAAACACGCCGCGCAGGTCGTCGCGCTCGGCGCACTCGAGCATGGCCTCGGCGAGGTTTTCGGCGGTGCAGGGCTGGCGTATTTCGTCGGCGAATACGGCGGGGGTTTTGCCGGCGGCCCAGTCGGCGAGCAGGCGCTCGTGCAGGCTGCGCGCGCCGGAGGGGCTGTTGCCGGTGAGCAGGGGGGCGCGCAGGGTGATGGCGAACTCGGAGGCGGCGGTGTGCACGGCTTCCTCGGAGGCGAGTTTCTGGCGGCCGTAGAGATTGATGGGGTTGGTCGTGGAACCGGTGGAGTAGGGGGCGGCGGTGCCGTCGAAGACCTGCTCGGAGGAGAGGTGGATGAGCTTGGCGCTGACGTGGTGGGCGACGCGCGCGAGGGCGGCGGGCAGGGCGACGTTGAGCTGGTGCGAGCGGACGGGGTCGGCATCGCATTTGCCGGGCTCGGAGACGGCGGCGCAGTTGACGATGAGGTCGGGGAAGGCCTCGAGGATGGCGGCGGTGACGGCGGCCTCGTTGGTGAGGTCGAGGCGGCGCTGGGTCTTGGCGCCGGCGACGGGGGCGGTGGACGTGCCGGTGATGGCGGTGACGGTGTGGCCGCGGCGGCGGGCGGCCTTGGCGAAGGCGCCGCCGACGAGGCCGGAGGCGCCGGTGAGGAAGATGTGCATGGGTCAGACGAGGGGAAGGAGTTCGGGGCTGAGTTGCCAGCGAACTTTCCAGCGGGGGCGGCCGGACTTTTTGTGGGTGTCGCCGCTGGCCTCGAGGGCAAGCACGGCGGATTTTTTCAGGTGGAAGGAGGTGCTGTGGGGCTTGCCGCGGACGAGGAGGGTGGCGAGGGCGCCGAGGTGGGGTTCGTGGCCGACGAGGGCGACGGGGATGTCGGCCGCGTGGGTCTCGATGCGGCGGGCGAGGGGCTCGGGGTCGTCCTCGGGGAGGAGGCCGGGGGTCTCGACGAGGATGGCGTCGAGGTGGAGTTCGGCGAGGAGCAGGGCGGCGGTCTCGGCGGAGCGTTGCAGGGGGCTGTGCCAGAGCTGGGCGGGGCGAAAGGCGGGGTTGCCGCGGAGGAAGGCGGCGAGGCGACGGGTCTGGGCGAGGCCGCGGGGGCTGAGGGGACGGAGGGGGTTCTCGGCTTCGTCGAGGGCGTGGGCGTGGCGGACGAGGTGGAGGAGCATCGGGTCAGGGTTTCTTGGCGGGCGCGGGCTTGGGCAGGCGGCGGGTGTGTTGGCCGCCGTGTTCGTCGTAGGTGGTGATGTTGCCTTTTTCGAGTTCGCCGATCCAGCGGAAGGAGCTGTTTTTGAGGATGATCTCGGCGGCCTCGGCGCCGAGCTGGGCGCGGATTTGGTCGCGGGCGGTGTCGGCGAGCGCGGTGAGGCCGGCGCGTTTTTGCTCGTCGGTGAGATTGGGATCGTCGGCGATGCGGTTGGCGTCGGAGGGAATCTCCTGGCGGAGGGCGTAGACTTTGCGCGGGGTGTCCTCGGGCAGGCCGAAGCGGAGGGCGGCGGCCCGGACCTGTTGAAAGCCGTGGTCGTTGCTCATGACGTAGTCGAGGTAGCGTTCGTCGCCGATGGTGGCGCGGATCTGGGCCTTGAGTTCTTTTTCGGCTTCCTGGCGGGCTTTCCAATAGGCTTGGTCGCGCTCGACGGGTTCGGCGTGGTTCTGGTGATCGTTGTAGAGTCGGTCGTAGTTTTTCTGGAGGTCGAAGATTTTGAGGTATTCTTCCTCGCTGGCGTCCATCTGGGTCATTTTCCAGCGGAGTTGCTGGGCGGTGGGCGAGTTGCGCAGGTCGTAGGCGCGGAGTTCCTCGGGGGTGAGCAGGCTTTCGATGTCGCGGCGTTTTTCCTCGTTGAGGAAGCGGAGTTGCTCGCGGTCGGATGGGAGTTGGAAGCCCATGGTCTCGTTGTTCACCTCGCCGATGAGTTCGTTGTAGTCCTGCTCGACGCGTTGCAGGAGCTCGCGTTTTTCGTCGGCGAGGAAGCCGTATTGGCGTTGTTGCCAGGGGTTGATCTGCGGGGCGTCGGGTTTGCCGAGGAGGGCCTCGGTCTCCTCGCGGATGGCTTTGTGCAGTTCGCGGCTGGCCTCGCGTTGTTCGCGGGTCTGGGACTGACGCTGGTGGCGGAGTTGCTCGGGGTTCTTCCACCAGATGGCGGGGTCGGGCTGGGTCTGGGGTTGCAGGGCCTTGAAGCGGGACTCGTATTTTTTCCAGACGCGCTGGCTGACGAGCTGGCGGACGGTCTCGTCGTCGACGCCGGCGGCGCGGAGTGCGTCCCGGAGTTGTGCGGGGTCGTCGGAGTTGAGGGCGAGGGCGAGGGTTTTGTCCGAGGGGGCGGCGGTGATGGCGGAGGGGGAGCCGGTGGAGGTGGAGGGGTGCCCGGAGGCGGTCGCACCGGCGATGTTTCCGGCGGCCGACCGGGCCTCCGCGGAGGGGGGGCGGAGGAGCGTGCTGGCGAACCAGGCCGCGTTGGCGGCGAGGGAGGTGGCCAGGAGCAGGGGAAGGGCCTTCATCGCGCCGAGCTTGGCCGTCTGCCGCCACTCGGCAACTCCCGAGCGGGTTTCTTCCGGCTCAGCGGGTTGCCGGCCGAAGTTCCGCGAGGGCGAGCAGCATCTCGCGTGAACAGGGGACAACCGCGATCCACTCGGACCAGCCGGAGGCTCCGGGGTCGTGGCTTGCGGCGAACTGAAAATACTCGGACTGAACGCGCCCGGTCTCCTGCAGCATATGTTCGGCCTTTGCGCGCAGCTGATCCTGGCCAAGGAGGGTGGATGCCAGCCAAAGGTCGCCGGCGCAGTCGTCGGGGACTTTGGCGGGCAGTTTGTTGGCAATGGCGGCAAGCCAGACCGGATCCGAGGAAAGGAGGGCATCGGAGAGCAGCTGTTGCAGCGCGCTCGGGGAGTCTGCGAAATCGACCAGGGTGAGGCGCAGCGCGGACGGATCGCGGGTGGAATTGGGGAAGCGCAGCCGGTAGCGGTTTTGCAACCTCAGGTCGCGAAACACGTCCGGCAGCATGATGAGCGCGCCAAACGCATCGGCGGCGAGCGAGGTATCGCCGGTGCGGGCGGCGTGTTCGATGGCGATGGTGGCGAAGAGTTCAATCTGCCCGGAGGGAAAGTCGGGACCGGGTGCCGTTTCATCCAAGATTCGCTGGATAAAGCCGCGCCAGACGGCGGGCAACGCGTCGACCTGTTGGCGATGAGTCTCGGAGAAGCCGCTGGCGTCCGGTAGCATGTCGATAGCCAGGACCAGGGTGCGCAGCCACGGGCCTGTTCCCGAAGCCTCGGGGTCCAGCTGCTCGAGGCTGAGCTGCGCGAGCGTTGGCCATCGACCCGAGATCAGGAGGGCATCGCGGTAGTTGACGTTTATGCGGAGCCGGTGCTCGGGATAGCCTTGGACCAGCCTGTGGTGCAGTTGGTCGGTGAGCACGTATTGGTTGCGTTGTTCCGACAGTCGCAGCGCGAGCAGGCCGGTTTCCAGATTGGTGCCCGGCGCAATCTCCTCGGCCGTGGTGAGTGCGAGCAGCACGGTGGCATAGTCTCCGCCTTGCAGTGAGCGCAGGGCGTTTTGCCGGAAGGCGTCGGCGCGGGCGTTGCCGATCCGTTCCCAGCGCCAGGGCAGGGCGAGGTCGAGCGGTGTGATCGAGTCGGCTCCGGTTGCGCGCAGGAGGGTGAACATGCCGAGGATCGCCACGAGCAGGACGCTGCCAGACAGGAGGCCGAGATGCAGCGCGGCCTTCGTCCAAAACGGCCTCACTTCAGCGCGTCCGCCTGAACAGCGCCATTCGTCGCCTTGCCGGACGAGCAGCGGACAGACCCGTCGGAAACGTTCGGGCTTGTGCCAGTAAATGACGGCTTCACACCGGGCCTGGCCGGGGCCTGTCGGGTCGCTGGGATTAAGACACGGGCAATATCCTGCGCGTCCGCGCGCGATCCAGCGCGATTTTCTGTAGTTCCAATACAGATACGCCCATGGCAGGCGAAGGTAGTCGAACCATCCGGCGGTCGACATCGATTTGATCAGGCGACCGCGCGACGGCTCGGGCGGCGTGCGAAAGCCGAGAGTATCAGGCCGGCGGCGTAGGCGAAGCTGGACAGCTCAGGCACGGGATTGCCCGAACTGTCGACGTAGTCGGTGAAGCCGCCGCCCGGGGCGTCGAACCGGACCGTGCTGCTGAGACCGCCGTTCAGGCCGTAGATGTCGCGATTGATCGCTTTGGACTGGGTCGAGGTGAACGCGATGAAGCGGACGAAGGAGTCGGGCGTGATCGAGATGCCGGTCTTGGCCAGCAGCGTGCCGGCCAGAGCCTCGAAGGAGATTGCGAACGTGAGCTGGGCGGCGGCACCGCTGATGCCGGTGTCGACGTAGCTGTAGGTGGCGTTGGCTCCGCTTTCGACAAAGGCGTTGGGTGTTTCGGTTCCGCTGCTCAGATCACCGTAATCGCTCGTCAACGACGAGGTGCTGGGTGAGATGTTGGCTCCGCCGGTGGGGTCCTGAAAATAGATGCCGTTGCTGTTGCCGCCGTAGCTCGGGCCAAAGTAGAGGTCGACCGCGCCGTCGGCATTGGCGTCGATGCCCAGGCGGAGGTTGGCCTGAAAGCCTTGCGTGCGGTATTCGCGGAAGGTGAAGCGAATGACCATCATTTCTTCGCCGTTGGCGAAGGTGCCGGTTTTGATCAGAAAGCCCGAGCTGCCCGCGGTGCCGACAAAGTCGGCCGAGGCGTGACCTGTCTGCTGATCGTTTGAGGGATCCTGCATGTAGCTTCCGTAGTTCGCCGTTATTGGCGTGAACGTGGAACTGGCGTCGGTGACGGCGATGGTGGTTTGCGCCTTGGCTTCCTGCGCGGACAGTAGTGAAAGCGCCACGATGAGCATGGTCATCGTGCGGATCGCCCATGCATGGGACGATCTCCGCGAAGTCTGGTGCGCTTTCATTACCCACCATTAGGGTAAAACACCTATTTTATATCAAAATGTATTAAGCACCTATCGGGGTGGTCTGAAAGGAGTTTCGCAATGGGTATTTATGGGCCTATCTCGATTGTGGCATTAACCGAACCACCCGGCCCGGGCTTTCCATCGAGACATACAGCAACCCGTCGGGGCCCGTCGCCACGTCGCGGATACGGCCGATGCCTTTGTAGATCACTTCCTGATGCACGGCCTGTCCGTTGGAGTCGATGATCACGCGGCGCAGCTCCTGGGCGGCGAGCGAACCCACGAAGAGTTGGTTCTTCCAGCTCGGAAACTGGTCGCCGGTGTAGAACCCGATGCCGCATACCGCCAGCGACGGTGTCCAGTGGATCACCGGCTGCTCCAGGCCCGGGCGCGCGGTCTCGGCGGTGATGGGCGTGCCGTTGTAGTTCATGCCGTAGGTGATTAGCGGCCAGCCGTAGTTGAGTCCGCGGCGCACGTGGTTGAGCTCGTCGCCTCCTCGCGGACCGTGTTCGGTCGACCACAATTCGCCCGTTGTCGGATGAAACGCGATGCCCTGCGGATTGCGATGACCGTAGCTCCAGATCGAGGGCAGGGCTCCCGGCGTTTCCACGAAGGGGTTGTCGGAGGGAATGCGACCGTCGTCGTGCAGGCGGTGGATCTTGCCGTTGGGTCGCGAGAGATCCTGTGCCTGGTCCTGCGCGCCGCGGTCGCCGATGGAGAAAAACAGGTAACCGTCGCGAAACACGATGCGCGTGCCGAAGTGCACGCCCGCGCGGCGATAAAGCCCGGCCGGCGCGCGATACACCGTCTCCTCGTCGAGCCACGCGCCGTCGCGGATGCGGCCGCGCACGATGGCCGTCATCGCCTCGTCGTTTTCGCCCGAGTCGCTGAAGCCCAGATAAATCCAGCCGTTGTCCGCGTGGTCGGGATGCGCCGCCACCGCCAGCAGCCCGCCCTGGCCCTTGGCCCACACCGCCGGTGTGCCGCTCACCGCGCGCTCCTCAAGGCCGTCCGGTCCGATGATGCGCAGCCGGCCCGGGCGCTCGGTGACGAGCAACCGTCCGTCGGGCAACCACGCCATGCCCCACGGCGAGTCCAGCCCCTCGGCGACCACCTCGAGGCGGTAGGCGTGTTCCTCGCTTTGCGTGACGGCGTCGGGAAACGGCGCGGGCGCCGGCGCGGCGGCGTTGGCGGCGCGTTGCGCGGCCTCGCGCATAAAGATCACCAGGCCGCGCACAGCCGCCTCGTCGAGTAGCGCGGCGAAGCCCGGCATGCCGGCGTCGGGCTGACCTTTCAGGATGCTGCGCGTCAGGCTCATGTCGTCGGCGCCGTGTTTCCACACCGGATCGATCAGGCTCGGGCCCGCGCCGCCCTGCAGCTTGTCGCCGTGACACGACGCGCAGTATTGCGCGTAGAGCCGGTCGACCTTTTCCGCCGCGGACGACACGGACGGGGACAACACGGTGAACGCACACAGGCCGGCGGCGACGAGGCGATGGGTCATGGCCGCCAGCCAATCGCCAACCCGCCGCCGTGCAAGTCCCGGCGCGGATTGGCGTCCTGTTCGCGACATTGCATTTTCCCGCGCGCGCGGCTTCGGTGTGCCCCAGCCATGCCCTCCAAGCCCATTCCCGGTTCCACCGGCGAAGTCCTCACCTGCCTGCCCTCGCCCTACCGGCCGCACCCCGCGACCGGCCTGCTCTACCTGCCGCGCTTCCTCGCCAAGTGCGCCTACGTGAAGGCGCACGGCGCGCTGCCCAAGAGCTACGCCAAAAACTACAAGCGCGGCCTCGACCGGTTCCTGTGCATGCACCTCGGCGTCGACCCCGCGGCCGTGGAGAAGATCGTCCACGACGCGACCACCGACGAAGAGATCGAGGCCGGCCTGCGCGCGCTGCTGCCGGCCGACGTGCGCGCCGAGAAATGGAACCGCGAGCTCGTGCAAAAGGGCATGACCGACGCCGGCCGCGAGTTCCTCACCGAGGCGTTGACCAACATGGGTTGCGCCGACCGCATCGGGCAAATCATCAGCGTGCCCGACCTCATCGACTTCGACGAAGGCCGCATCGACTAAGCCCGCCCTTCGCGCCAAGCTCTCCGCAACCGTTTCGACCGCATCATGATCAAAGGCCAGAAAGTCGTCTGCATCAACGACACCTTCCCCGAGTTCGTCCGGGCCATCTACAAGCAGCTCCCCACCAAGGGCGTCACCTACACCATCCGCGAGGTGTTCCTCGGCCGCGAGAAGATCGTGAAGGGCGGCGACACCGCCACCGTCGGCCTGCTCCTCGAGGAGCTGCACAACCCGCCCGACCCCTTTCACCAAGGCCAGCAGGAGCTCGGCTTCACCTCGGAGCGCTTTGCCCCGCTCGAGGAACTGCCCGACGAGGAACGCGAGGAACTGGCCGGCGTCGGCGCCGGTGTCGGCGAGGAATACACCTCGCACGTCGGCAGCTGGCAGAACTGATCGCCGCCGCGTCGTGCCGCGTCCGTCGACTGCCCGGCGCCACGTCTTCCGTGGCCCTCCTCTCCCGTGGCCCGAGGCGTGAGCCGAGGGACTCGCTCGCGGCATGGCGCGCGCGTTTCCTTTCGCAAACCATCCCCGGGCTCACGCCCGTGGCCACGGGGGCGTCGGTTGCTCGTGGCGTTGCGCGACGCGTGCCCCGCGTGCGACCGTCGACAACAAAACAGCCGCCCCTTGCGGGGCGGCTGGTAGGCACGGATCGATTGCTCGACCGGATGCTTACTTCTTCTTGGCGACGGCCTTCTTGGCAGCGGCCTTCTTGGCGGGCGCCTTTTTGGCAACGGCCTTCTTGGCCGGAGCCTTCTTGGCGGCGGCCTTCTTGGCCGGGGCTTTCTTGGCAACGGCCTTCTTGGCGGCCGGTTTCTTAACCGTCTTCTTGGCTTTGGCCATATGGTTTCTCCTGTGGGTATTTTTTGGTTCTGGTTCTGACACCGCGCGGGGAAATTTTCACCGCGAGGACGCGATGCGCACTATGCGCTGCGCAGCAGGAGCTTCAATGAGCGCCGATGAATTGCAAGTATGCTTTGCGATTGACGCGCGGATTTCGAACGGAATTCCAACCACAAAAACCGCGTATTTAAAAACCAACTACAACCCTCGCGCCGGAGCCGGTTTCTCCTCTGAGGATTGACCTCGGCGTCCGTTGCCCAACCTTGTGCACACCCCTCCGGCCGGCACGCGACCGGCTTCACGGCCCGAAAAAAAATTCGTCATGACCAAGCCCCACCACCTCACCCGAAACATCATCGTCGGCATGGCGCTCGGCATCGCCACCGGCACGATTCTCAATCGCGTCGGCGTCGACGGACCGGTCGCCGGCTTCCTTGTGAACGACGTGTTTCCGCTCATCGGCAGCGTGTTCATCCGCTCGCTGCAACTGCTCGTCGTGCCGCTCGTGCTGCTCTCGCTCATCACCGGCACGGCCGCGCTCGAGGACGTGCGCCGGCTCGGCCGCATCGGCGCGAAGACCCTCGCCTTCTACCTCGTGACGACCGCCATCGCCATCAGCATCGCCATCGGTCTCGGCCTGTTGTTGCGGCCCGGCGCCGGCTTCGAACTCGACCACACGAGCGACTTCAGCGTGGCCGACAGTCCGCCGTTCTCGCAGGTGCTGCTCAACATTTTCCCGAGCAACCCCTTTGCCGCGATGGCCGAGGGCAACATGCTTCAGGTGATTGTGTTCGCCATCCTCTTCGGCCTGGCGATCTGCCTCTC
This sequence comes from Verrucomicrobiota bacterium, assembly GCA_030601755.1. Classification (GTDB taxonomy): domain Bacteria; phylum Verrucomicrobiota; class Verrucomicrobiia; order Opitutales; family Opitutaceae; genus JAUWBF01. The sequence continues at coordinate 18,774 of JAUWBF010000036.1, forward strand.
CGGCGATGCGGGCAAGCGTGTGCTGGCCATCGCCGCCGATCTCAACGAGGTCGTGCTCAAGCTCGTCTCGCTGCTGCTGCTGGCCGCGCCGTTCGGCGTGTTCGCGCTCATCGCCCGCACCTTCGCGCAGGAGGGTTTCGGCGCGATCCTCGCGCTCGGCCAATACTTCTTTCTGGTGCTGCTGGCGCTGGTCGTGCACGGCACGGTCGTCTACGGCGGCCTGCTGGCGCTCTTCGCGCGGGTCAGCCCCCTGCGATTTTTCAAAAAGATGCGAAAGGTGCAGCTCTTCGCCTTCTCGACCGCGAGCAGCAACGCGACCATCCCCGTCACGCTCGAGACCGTCGAGAAGCGCGTGGGCGTGAACCGCGCGGTCGCCTCCTTCACCGTGCCGCTCGGGGCGACGGTCAACATGGACGGCACCGCCATCATGCAGGGCGTGGCCACGGTCTTCATCGCGCAGGCGCTCGGCATCGACATCGGCCTGCAGGGTTACCTCATGGTGATCCTCACCGCCACGCTGGCGTCGATCGGCACGGCCGGCGTGCCGGGCGTGGGGCTGGTGATGCTCGCGATGGTCTTCCAGCAAGTCGGCCTGCCGGTCGCGGCCATCGGTGTCATCTACGGCGTGGACCGCCTGCTCGACATGGTGCGCACGGCGGTGAACGTGACGGGTGACGCGGTGACGTCCGTCATCGTGGCGCGCGGCGAAAAGGAATTCGACGAGGCGGTCTGGGCGACGGATCACTCCGACTGACAGGAGCGCTCAACGCACCCGGACTTCACCGCGGATTGCACGGATGAGCACGGATTGATCGGCTTGTATCCGTGGCCATCCATGTGATCCGTGGTCGGAATCTTTGGCGCAAAGGCCCGCGATCAATCCGCGGATAGCATGAGTTCACAAAAAAGGGCGGGCACCTTGCGCGCCCGCCCTTTTTGCCGGCGTTACTTCGCCACCTGCTCGTTGCGGTAGCTGATGGTGCCGTCGCGCACCGCGATGTAGGGATCGAGCGCCGAGCCCTTCAGCTCGCGATAGATGCGCAGGCCCTGCGGCAGCGAGCTGATGGTGTCGGCGGCGCCGACGGCGGTCTCGGTCTGCCAGTTCCACTCGCCGGTCCATTCGCGGCCGTCCCACTCGACGTATTTCCAACCGAGCGGATAGACGACGGTGTCGCCGGCGCGGCCGACGAGGTCGCGGCTGCTCACGCCGCCGAAGATCGGGAGCACAATGTAGGGACCGTGGCCGATGCCCCACGCGCCGAAGGCCTGGCCGAGGTCCTCGGCGGGCACGTTGGCGAGGGCGGGCATGTCGGCGGAGACGCGGATGAGGCCGCCCATGCCGACGGTGGTGTTGACGATGAACTTGCTGGTCTCCTGCGCGGCGCGGTCGAACTTGCCCTGCAGCAGCGAGCCGACGAGGCGCACGGGATAGCGCAGGTTGTTGAAGGCGTTGGAGACGGCGGTGCGCACGTCGCCGGGGACGGCCTTTTCGTAGCCGCGGGCGACGGGCCAGAGGGCGTGCTCGTAGACGACGTCGTTGAACTTGAAGATGGCGCGGTTGACCGGCTCAAGCGGGTCGCTGACCTCGACGCGCTCGTAGTTGCCGTAGTCGTCGAGCGGATCGGGTTCGTTGGCCGGGGCGGCGGGGGCCTGCGCGGAGAGCCGCGGCAGGAGGGCGGAGGTGGCGACGAGGCCGAGGAGGATGAGGCGGGTCTTCATTGGGTCGGTCGTTGGGCTGGAGGGTCTTGAAAAAGGAGAACGCGCGGGACGCGGATCAGGATGCCGGCGCGGGCTCGGCGGCCTTGGCCTCGAGGGTCTTGATGATCTCGGCGGCGCCGCCCTTGTTGTAGAGCGCGGCGAACTGGCCGCGGTAGTTGGCGACCATGCTGACGCCCTCGATGATGACGTCGTAGATGCGCCAGGCACCGGCGTCCTCGGACATGCGGTAGACGACGGAGTAGACTTGGCCCTGGTAGGTGACGGTGGTGGGCAGCTCGAGCTTGCCTTTGCCGAGGTCGGTGCCGGCGAGGTAGGCGATGGTCGGGCGCGCGTCGCCGGTCAGGCGGCGGGTGTAGGTCTTGATGACGAGATCGCCGAAGAGCTCGGTGACGCGGGCGCGCTCCTCGGGGGTGAACTGGCGCCAGCCGGGGCCGACGGCGAGGCGCGTGGTGGTTTCAAACTGGAAGTGTTTGTCGAGCAGGGGGCGCAGCGCGGCGGCGAGTTCCTCGGTGGTCTGGGTCTTGTAGATGAGGTTGAGCACCTCGTCGACGCCGGCGCGCAGGGTGGCGGTGGCGGTCTCGACGGGCGTGGCGGCGCGCAGGGCGGCGGGCGCGAGCAGGGCGAGGCCGAGGCCGGCGAGCAGGGAGAGGAAACGGAGGCGGTTGATCATGGCGTGGCGGGTTGGTCGTTGGCGGCGGGCGCGGCGGCGGAGTTGACGTTGCCGAAGGCGAAGCGGCTGATGAGCGACTCGAGGTCGACGGCGGACTCGGTCTCGACGATGAGATCGCCGGCGGCGAGGTCGTCGAGCGCGCCGCCGGGGGAGAGCGCGACGAACTTGTCGCCGATGAGGCCGGTGGTGCGGATGGAGGCGATGGTGTCCTCGGGCAGCTTGACGTCGCCGTGCAGGCGCAGACCGACGATGGCGGAGAAGGCGTCGTCGAGCACGACGGACTCGACCTTGCCGACGTTGACGCCGGAGACGGCGACGTTGGCGCCGGGCTTGAGGCCGCCGACGTTGGTGAAGCGGGCCTTCACGAGGTAGGTGTCGCGGCCGATGAGCGTGCCGCCGCCGATGCTGAGGGCGAAGAAGGCGATGGCGGCGAGGCCGGCGAGGACGAGGGCGCCCACGGCCAGTTCGAGTGCTGAGTATTTCATGACGGGTCGTCGTTGTGCAGAGTCTCGCCGCGGCGGATGGCGGCGATGCGGTGTTCGAGGTGGTCGGCGCTGTCGCGGAAGGCGGCGACGGCCTGGGTGGTGCAGGCGCGGAAGGCGGCGGCGTCGCCCTCAAAGTGGGTGCGGCCGGCGTCGAGCAGGGAAACGCGGTCGCAGGCGGCGAGGGCCTCGGGCAGGTCGTGCGTGACGACCACGGCGGTGAAGCCGAACTCGATGCGGTAGCGCGCGATCATCTCGAAGACGCCGTTGCGGCGGATCGGGTCGAGGCCGGCGGTGGGTTCGTCGAAGAGCACCAGTTCGGGCCGGGTGACGATGGCGCGGGCGAGTGCGAGGCGTTTTTGCATGCCGCCGGACATCTGGCCGGGGTAGCGGTGGGCGTCGCCGCCGAGTTCGAGCCGGTCGAGGGCGTGCTTCACGCGCTCGGCGATCTCCTTCTTGGGCATGAGCGTGGTCTGCTCGAGGGGCAGGGCGACGTTCTCGCGCGCGGTGAGCGAGTCGAGGAGGGCGTTGCTTTGGAAGAGGTAGCTGCAACGGCGGCGAAAGGCGGCGCGGGATTCGTCGTCGCCGTCGCCGAGGGGTTGTCCGTCGAAGAACATCTCGCCGGCCTCGGGTTTGAGGATGCCGGCGAGGCACTTGAGGAATACGGACTTGCCGGTGCCGCTCTTGCCGATGATGGCGACGACGTTGCCGCGCGGCACGGTGAGGCTGACGTGTTCGAGGACGACGTGGTCGCCGAATTGTTTGCGCAGTCCGCGCACTTCGAGGAGCGGGGGCTGCGCGGTCATACGAGGAAGGAGGTGATGATGTAGTCGGCCGCGAGCACCGCGATGCTGGAGAGCACGACGGCGCGGGTGGTGGAGGCGCTGACCGCGCGCGCGCCGGTCGAGCCGGTGCGGCGATGGGCGTTGAAGCCGTTGTGGCAGCAAAGCGAGACGGTGATGACGCCGAAGACGACGGCCTTCACGAGACACTCGCGCACATCGACGAGGCCGACCGCGCTGTAAACGGACGACCAATACACGCCGCCCTCGAGCGCGAGCAGCACCGAGGCGGAGAGCCAGCCGCCGGTCAGGCCGATCAGCGTGAAGAACACCGTCATGATCGGGTAAACCAGCAGCGCGGCGATCAGGCGCGGAGCGATCAGGTAGCCGTAGGGGTCGATGCCCATGGTCTCGAGGGCGTCGATCTGCTCGCTGTTGCGCTGGATGCCGAGCTCTGCGGTGAGCGCGGAGCCGGCCTGGCCGACGATCATCAGCGCGGCGAGCACGGGCGCGAGTTCGCGGGCGAGGGTGAGGGCGACGAGTTGGCCGAGCAGGCCGGTGGAGCCGAACTTGTTGAGCGTGTAATAGCCCTGCAGGCCGAGCACGAGACCGGTGAACAGGCCGACGATCAGGATGACCGGCAGGCAGCGCACGCCCTGCTCGTAAACCGAGCGCACGAGCCGGCGGCCGAGACGGCGCGAGCCAACGGCGGAGGCGTAGCCGCGCACGACGAAACGGGCGAGGTCGCCCAGCTCCGCGATGACGGCAAGGGTGTGTTGTCCGGTGGCTCGGATCATTTTTTGAACGCGTGAGCCAATCAGGTTGTCCAATGAGCGCAAGCGCGCGGGCGCGCTTGCAGATCTCCGGTTCGCGGTAGGGGCTGCCGCGGTCGTGGCGGGAGAAGGTCCGGGCGGATTGACGCTGGCATTCGCCGGGGCGGGCGGTATTGGCTGGGCGGATGCGAATCAGCGGAGGTCAGGCGCGGGGAATCACGTTGTCGGTGCCCAAGGGCGACGCGACGCGGCCGGCCACGGACGGACTGCGCCAGTCGGTGTTTTCGTCGCTGGCGGCGTGGGTGCCGGGCTCGCGGTTTCTGGACCTGTTCGCGGGCAGCGGCGGCTACGGGTTGGAGGCGATGAGCCGCGGCGCGGCGGGAGGCGTGTTTGTTGAGAGCAACGCCAAGGCGGTTGCCTGCATCCGCAAAAACATCGACGCGGTCGGCAAGAGTTTGGGCGGCGGCGCGGCCATGGCGGGTGTGCGCGTTGTGCAGGGGGACGCGCTGGTGCTGGCCGGCGTGGATGCGGGCGAGGCGGGGACGCCGGATGCTCCGGATCTTGTTTTTGTTGATCCGCCCTACGAGATGATCCCGAAGATCGCGCCCGCCCTGTTGGCTCGATTGGCGGAGTTGCTGGCCGGCAAGGCCGACCCGGTGATCGTGTTCGAGCTGCCGGGCGAACTGGACCTCACCCCGCCCGAGGGCTGGGTGCTGGCCAAGCGCTTGGGCAAAGGCGCGCGCCAGCCGACGGTGCAGTTTTTGCGGAAGGCGTGATTCTGCACGGCTCGACCTTCGGTCGAGCCGTGAGCGAGGTAGGATGTCGGTGGATGCCGCACGCGGCCGGATACAAGGTCCGGCCCTACTTGGCGGGGTTGCGCTTAGAGCAGCTTGCCTGGCTCGTATTTGTTGGCGCCCTTCACCTTGCCGGCGACGGCCTTGACGGTGGCGACGAACTGGTCGACCTGCTGCGGAGCCGCGCCGACGAAGCGGCTGGCGTCGCTGAGGATCGCGCGGAGTTGCTTCTCGGGCAGGCCGAGGCGGGCGTCGGCGGCGAGCAGGACCACGAGGTCGCTCTCGCCCTTGCCGGTGCGGATGGCCTTGGCGGCGGCGAGGGCGTTTTCCTTGATCGCGAGGTGGGCGGACTCGCGGCCCACGCCGGACTTCACGGCCTCCATCAGGATGGTGGTGGTGGCGAGGAAGGGCAGCTGCCGCTGGATCTCGGCGCCGATGGCGGCCTCAAAGACGTCCATCTGGTTGAGCACGGCGAGGAGCGTCTCCAGCAGGCCGTCGATCGCGTAGAAGGCGTCGGGCAGGGCCACGCGGCGGACGACCGAGCAGGAGACGTCGCCTTCGTTCCACTGGTGGCCGGAGAGCGCGCCGAGCATGGTGACGTAGCCGGAGAGGATCGTTGAAAAACCGCAGATGCGCTCGCAGTTGCGGGCATTGACCTTGTGCGGCATGGCGGAGGAGCCGACCTGGCCCTTCTGAAAGCCTTCGGTGAGCAAGCCCTGACCGGCCATGAGGCGCAGTGTGGTGGCGAAGCTGGCGGCGGCCGCGCCGACCTGGTGCAGGGCCGAGACAACCTCGAAGTCGAGCGAGCGCGGGTAGACTTGGCCGACAGCGTTGAGGGTGGTCTTGAAGCCGAGGTGCTTGATGATGCCGGCCTCGAGTTTGGCGACCTTCTTGGCGTCGTTGAAGAGGGTGAGTTGGTCGAGCTGGGTGCCGACGGCGCCCTTGAGTCCGCGGACGGGGTAGCGGGCGGTGATCTCGTCGAGGCCGGTGAAGGCGGCGAGGAGTTCCTGACCGAACATCGCGAAGCGTTTGCCGAGGGTGGTGGGCTGCGCCGGCACGTTGTGGGTGCGGCCGGTGAGCATGAGCAGGCGGTATTGCTTGGCGCGCTTGGAGAGCTTGAGCAGCGCGGTGGCGGTTTTCATGCGAATCACGCCGAGCGAGCGGGCAACCTGCAGTTGCTCAACATTCTCGGTGAGGTCGCGCGAGGTGAGGCCGAGGTGGATGGACTCGAAGCCGGAGAGGGCGTTGAAGGCCTCGATGCGGGCCTTGACGTCGTGGAGCGTGACGCGCTCGCGGGCGTCGATGTCGGCGAGGTCGATGTTGCCCTTCACCTTTTCGTAGGCGGCGATGGCCTTGGCGGAGATGTCGAGGCCGAGGTCGCGCTGGGCCTTCATGACGGCGATCCAGTAGTCGCGCTCGATGGCGATGCGACCGGTCGGGGACCAGATGTCTTTGATCAGGGGCGAGGCGTAGCGCTCGGCGAGGACGTTGGGAATGGCGGACATGGCGTTTGAAAACGGTTGAAAACCGCAGACCGAATCAAACGCCCGCCCCCTGCGCAAACGCCAAAACCACCCGCCGCTCCCGCTCCCAATCCACGTCCTCGCCGACTTGCCCCCAGAAAAGACTAACCAGCTACGTTAGTTTTTTTCGGCCGGCCCTGCGGCTGGAGCGTCGAGTGCCGCCATCGTCCACGCGTTCCTTTTGGCCGGTGGGTGCATGGCGTGTTCGTAAAAAGACTAACGTATCTGGTTAGTCTTTTTCCGGCGTGTCGCGGGGGGATTCGCGTTTGACCCATGGCAGGGGGGGTGGCATGGGTTCGCGTTTCTTTTTGTGAACCGGGTCCACATCAAAACCTACGGGTGCCAGATGAACGAGCGCGACAGCGAGGCCGTCGCGGCGATGCTGCGCGCCCGCGGCTATCGCATCGTCGACTCCGAGCACGATTGCGACGTGCTCCTGCTCAACACCTGCTCCGTGCGCGACGCGGCCGAGCAAAAGGCCATCGGCAAGGCCGGCCATGTCGCCGCCCGCCACCGCAAGAACCCCGACTTCGTCCTCGGCATCCTCGGCTGCATGGCGCAGAACCGCGGCGCCGAACTCCTCGACAAGCTGCCCGACGTCGACCTGATCGTCGGCACCCAGAAATTTCACCAGGTCCCCGACTATCTCGACAACCTCCGCGCGGCCCGCGAGGCCGGCGTGCCCATCGCCGAGACCATCGTCGACATCGGCGAGGAGGCCGGTTCGCAAAACACCATCCGCGACCACCTCGACACCGAGGAGAAACAGGTGACCGCCTTCGTCTCGATCCAGCAGGGGTGCAACATGGACTGCCACTTCTGTATCGTCCCGAAAACCCGCGGCGACGAACGCTCGCGTCCGATGGAGGACATCGTGGCCGAGTGCCGACAGCTCGCCGCCAAGGGTGTCAAGGAGATCACCCTGCTCGGCCAGATCGTCACCAGCTACGGCCGCCGCGACTACGTGCACACGGGCGGCGTGTCGCCCTTCGTGCAGCTCATCGAAAAGGTCCACGAGATCGACGGCATCGAGCGCATCCGCTTCACCTCGCCGCATCCGCGCGGCTTCAAGGACGATCTCGTCGAGGCCTACGGACGTCTGCCCAAGCTCTGCGAATACGTGCACCTGCCCATGCAGAGCGGCAGCGACCGCATCCTGAAGGCGATGAACCGCCCGTATTCGTCGGCTCGCTACAAGGAGATCGTCGACGCCCTGCGCGCCGTGCGGCCCGACATGTATTTCTCGACCGACATCATCGTGGGTTTCCCCGGCGAGGCCGAGGAGGACTTCGAGCAGACGCGCGCGCTCTTCGAGGCCTGCAACTACGACATGGCCTACATTTTCAAATACTCCATCCGCAGCGGCACCGTCGCCGCGGACCTCGGCGACCAGATCCCCGACGAGGTGAAGGAGCATCGCAACCAAGTCCTCCTGGACATCCTTCGCAAGAACTCCGAGCGCCGCAACGCGTCCCTGCTCGGCACCGTCGAGGAAGTCCTCGTAGAGGGTCCGGACAAGACCGGCCAGCGCTTCACCGGCCGCACCCGCGGCAATCGCGTCTGCATCTTCGACGCGCACCCGCGCCTCGTCGGCCAGCTCGTGCCGCTGCGCATCGATCGCGTGAGCGTGAGCTCGCTCTACGGCGAGCTGGTGCTCTCCGGCGTGGGCGAGACGGTCGACGCCTGAGGGAACAACCGCCACTCCCGCGCAATCCAAGCCAACTCTCCCGCACCTTTCGCCTCCGATGTCCCTGCAACTCGCCACGCTCCTGCCCGGTATCCTGCTTCTCCTCCTCGGCGGCGCGCTGGCCTCGGGCCACTCGCTGGTGACGGCGACGCTCAAGTCACTGCCGCGTTCGCAGCGCGCGGCCTACGTCTTCTTCGGCATCGGCGCGGCGTGGTTCCTGTGGGAGGTGTGGCACCTGTCGCAGGCCGACTTTGGCGACTACCGCAAGCTGCTCTTCGTGGGCTTCGCGGCGGTCGCGTTGCTGTCGTTCAAGTTTGTGCCGGACTTCCTCGCGGTGCGCGGCCTGTGCGTGCTCACGCTGATGGCGGCCAATCCGCTGCTGGGCGCGGCCTACCTCGAGCACTACGACCAGCCGCAGCGCCTGTTCATGGTGAGCGTGGTTTATCTCGCGGTCGCCGCGGCGATCTATCTCGGCGCGTCGCCATTCCGGCTGCGCGATTTTTTTGAATGGCTGTTCCGCGTGCCGGGCCGCGCCCGCGTGGTCGGCGGCGTGCTCGCCGCCTACGGCCTGCTGCTGGTCGGCGTGGCGTTCACCTACTGAGCCGTATCCTGACAACCACTACCGATGTCCGACCAGTCTCCCGTTCTCCTCGTGCTCGCCGGTCCGGCGGGCTCCGGCAAGACCACCCTTTGCGAACGCATGGTGGCGGAGCATCCGGAGTTCTCGCGCGTGGTGACGGCGACGACTCGCGATCCGCGTCCGGGCGAGGTCAATGGCGTTCATTACCACTTCCTGTCGCCGGCCGAGTTTGACGCGAAGGTCGCCGCCGGCGCGTTCCTCGAGTGGGCCTGGGTGCATCAGAAAAACCGCTACGGCACGCTGGCGTCGGCCGTGCTCGGGCCGCTCGCCGAGGGCCGCAGCCTGATCATCAACGTCGACGTGCAGGGCGTGGAAAACTTTCGCAACGCCGCCCGAGAGCACCCCGCGCTGGCCCGGCACATGGGCACGGTGTTCATCAATGTCCCCATCCCGGTCCTGCGCGAACGCATGGCGGGACGCGGCACCGAGGCGGAGGCCGAGGTCGAGCGTCGCATGCAGACCGCGGAGAAGGAGCTGCTGCTGGCCGGTGACTTCGACTTTGTGATCGAGAGCGCCGACCGCGAGGCGGACTTCGCGGCGCTGGAGGCCATCTGGCGCGCGGTCCGGTCGCGTGTAAACGCGCTCTGAAACCTCGCGCGCCCGACAAGGCCGCTTGCGAACGGGCGGCCGCCGCGTAATCTCGTCCGGCATGAGCGCCCAGGTCGCCGACAAGCCCAACAATCTCGAACACGCGTGGCAAAAGCTGCAGGACGTGCCGGTGTCGTTCTGGCTGACGTTGCTCGGCGTCGTGGTCGGCATCTTCGTGATCGTGCGCGTGTGGCGCGCGTTGAAGGATTTCAACGACTTCGCGCCCTACATCGCGCTGCTCGCGGTGCTGGCGCTGGGCACGCTCTACGTGGTCTACGAGCGCAAGGAGCCGGCGTTCCTGTCGCCGTTTGTGGACTCGCTCGCGCAGTTTTTGCCGACGCGACCGGTGGAGAAGTGAATCCGGTCCGGCCGTCGAGTTGCGCGGTGCGCCAGCTCAGGGCTGGCGCACGGGGTGGTCGGCGACCGACTTGATCCGGTTGCCCGGATTGAGCAGCACCACGCGGGAGCTGTGGCCGGCGATCTCGTCGTTGGTCAGCGCGCAGTAGCCTACGATGATCACGAGGTCGCCGACGTTGACCAGCTGGGCGGCCGCGCCGTTGACCTGAAGTTCGCCGGGGCCGCCGTAGATGACGTAGGTCGTGAAGCGGGCGCCGTTGTTGATGTCGAGCACGTCGACCTGCTCAAACTCCAGCAGTCCGGCGGCCTTGCAGAGCTCGCGGTCGACCGTCACCGAACCCTCGTAGTCGGGGTCGGCCGCGGTGATGGTGGCGCGGTGCAGCTTGGTCTTGAGAAATGTGCGGATCACGGGAATCGAACTGGTTAAATCAACGGTTTTTGGCCGTCGGCGCAAGCGTGGTGTCGAGCCAGTCGATCAGCGCCTCCAGACCGGCGAGGGGCTCGGGCCGGGGCGAGCCGGCGAGGTAGGCGCGAAACGGACGGGCGTCGCCCTCGGTCGCCATCTCGCGCAAGTCGTTCTGGATGACGGCATCAACCGTGCCCGCCGCGAAGAGCCTGGCCACGGCGGCGGCGCGCCCGGCCTCGTCGGCGCCGGAGGTGAGCTTGAAGCCGACGACCAGCGGCGCGCGGCCGGCGGGCGCGAGGGTCTTCAGGGTCGGCAGGAGCTTGGGCGTGGGCACTAGGCGGATGGTCAGCTCGTCGGCGTAGGAGGTCAGCTTGCCGTCGGTCACGGTGTCCGGCCGGTAGTCGGAAACGGCCGCGCACTGGATGACGACGTCGAAGCGTCCGGTGCCGAGTTGCGCGGTCAGTTGTTGTTGCAGATCGGCGGTGGAGCCGAAGGTGGACACTTCGGCCACGTCGCGCGGGATGACGGCACCCTCGCCGCGCAGCACGGTGACCGCGTGGCCGCGCGAGGCGAGGGCCTCGGCGATCTTCGCGCCGGTGCCGCCGGTGCTGACGTTGCTCAGAAAGCGCACGTCGTCGATCGGTTCGCGCGTCGCGCCGCTGGTGATGAGGATGGTCATGGCAGGAAGGCGAGGAACCGGAGTTTTAACGCAAAGGCGCGGAGGCGCAAAGGGCGCGAAGATGGTCGGAGGATTGGAAACGTTGCGACCTCTGCGTCTTGGCGGCTTTGCGTTAAAGGGATCGAGGTTTGGCCATTTAGACTCAGGCGATCTTGGTGCCGAAGTGGGCGAGGATCTCGTTCACCAGTTGCTCGGGTTCGAGCAGGCGGCCCTCGCCGGTCTCGCCGCAGGCGAGCTGGCCGGTGCCGGTCGGGAGGATGCGCACGCCGAGGCCGGCGAGTTTGTCGAGGGAGGCTCGGGTGATCGGGTGCTTGAACATCTGGGTGTTCATGGCGGGGGCGATCCACCACGGCTTCTTTTGCAGCTCCCAAGCGAGAAAGAGCGTGCCGACCGGGTCATCGGCGAGGCCCGCGGCAAGGCGGTTGATGGTGTTGGCGGTGCCGGGGGCGAGCACGGCGAGGTCGGCCCAGCGCGCGAGGTCGATGTGGTCCATGGCCTCGCCGGCTTTCCACAGGTCGCTGAAGACGGCCTTGGTGGTGAGGCCCTCGAGCGTGGCGTTGCCGACGAACTGCAGCGCGGCGGGCGTGGCGGCGGTGCGCACCTCGAAGCCGGCCTGCACGAGCTTCGAGATCGCGAAGCAGGCCTTGTAGCAGGAGATGGAGCCGCTGAGGAGAAAGAGGATGCGGTTGGGTTGGGCGGCCATGGACGGTTTTATTTTAAACGCAAAGTCGCAAAGGCGCGAAGGTGTGGGCGGGTGTCTTGTTCAGAAACTTTGCGTCTCTTGGTGGCTTAGCGTCTTTGCGTTTAATCCTCAGTAGCTCTCGCGGTCGGAGGGAAAGGTCCGGGCGGTGACGGCGTCGTGGTAGGCTTTGAGGCCTTCGGTCACCAGTTTATTTCCGTCGGCGAAGGTGCGCACGAATTTCGCGGAGAAGCCGGGGTTGAGTCCGAGCATGTCGTGGAAGACCAGCACCTGTCCGTCGCAGCCCGCACCCGCGCCGATGCCGATGGTGGGGATGGCGATGGCCGCGGTGATCTCGGCGGCGAGGTCGGCGGGCACGCACTCGAGCACGACGCCCGAGCAACCGGCGGCCTCGACGGCCTTGGCCTGGCGCAGGAGGTTGGCGGCGCCCTCCTTGGTCTTGCCCTGCACCTTGTAGCCGATGCTGTGCACGGACTGCGGGGTGAGGCCGAGGTGGCCGATCACCGGGATGCCGGACTGCACGAGATGGCGGAGCACATCCTCGTGGCCGTCGACGCCCTCGATCTTCACGGCGTGGGCGCCGGCGCGCAGCAGCAGCGCGGCGCAGTCGAGCGCGGGGCCGATGCCCTTGCGCGCGGCGAGCAGGGGGAAGTCGGCGATGAGAAACTTTTGCCCGCCGAGAGCGCGCGCCATCGCTGCGGTGTGCCGTGCCATGATCTCGGGCGTGGCGGCGACGGTGGTCGGCTCGCCGTCGACCACGGTGGCGACGCTGTCGCCGACGAGCACGCAGTCGACCGGCGAGGCGGCGAGGAACTTGCCCTCCCAGTGGGTGTAGGCCGAGACCATGCTGATCGGGGCCTTGCCCTTGCGGGCCTTGAATTCGACGGCGGACTTCATGAGACGAATCGCCAAAGTAGCCCGCGGTCAGGCTTTCGGCAAGCCCGGGCGCAGAGGGGCATCCTCAGTGTTTGGAGAGAAGAATTTTTAACGCAAAGGCGCGAAGTCGCAAAGCAGGTAGTTGAAGGACCGTAAGGTTCTTTGCGTCTCTCTGCGCCTCTGCGTCTTTGCGTTAAAACTCAGTCTTTCAGTTTTTGGCTCAGCTCGCGGCGAGGGCCTTGAACTCGGCCACGACGCCCTGGAGCGTGCCCTTGGCGTCGCCGTAGAGCATGCGGGTGTTGGGCATGAGAAAGAGCTGGTTCTCCAGGCCGGAGAAGCCGGTGCCCTTGCCGCGCTTGAGGCAGATGCAGGTGCGGGCCTCGTGCGCCTTGATGATGGGCATGCCGTAGATGGGGGAACTCTTGTCGCTGGCGGCGGCGGGGTTAACGACGTCGTTGGCGCCTATGACCACGGCCACGTCCATCTGCGGCATGAGCGGGTTGATGCTGTCCATCTCGACCAACTGCTCGTAGGGCACGCTGGCCTCGGCAAGCAGCACGTTCATGTGACCGGGCATGCGGCCGGCGACCGGGTGAATGGCAAAGCGCACCTCGGCGCCGTTTTGCTCCAGCAGCTCGGCGAGCTCACGGACGACGTGCTGGGCCTGCGAGACAGCCATGCCGTATCCGGGAATGAATACAACCTGACGCGCGGCCTCGAGCACCGCGAAGGTGTCCTCGGGGGAGATGGGCTTGAGCTCGCCTTGGAACGCGCCCTCGGTGGAGCCGCCGCCAGCGTCGGCGCCGAAGCCGGAGAAGAGCACGTTGACCAAGGTGCGGTTCATGGCCTTGCACATGATGAGCGTGAGGATGACGCCGCTGGTGCCGACGAGGCAGCCCGCGACGATGAGCACGTTGTTCGCGATCACGAAGCCGGCCGCCGCGGCGGCGAGACCGGAGAGACTGTTGAGCAGCGAGATGACGACGGGCATGTCGCCGCCGCCGATCGGCATGACAAAGGTCCAGCCGAGGATCAGCGACAACACGAGGAAAGCGGTGAAGGCGACCAACGCGAGCTGCGGCGAGCCGGTGAGGGCGAAGAGCACGCCGGCCGCGGCCATGACCATGAGCATGGCGATGTTCATGGTGTGTTGTCCGGCCCAGCGCACGGGCTTGCCGCTGACGAGGCCGGCGAGCTTGGCGAACGCGTAGACCGAGCCGGTGAAGGTGATGCCGCCGATCAGGATGGTGAGGAAGATGACGAGGCCGGTGAAGACGGGGTTGCCGGAAAACTCGGCGAGGTAGGCGTCCCAACCATAGGCGCGGATCTTGCCGTATTCGGCCCAGCCGACGAGCAGCGAGGCGAGGCCGCCGAAGCCGTTGAGCAGGGCGACCATCTCGGGCATGGAGGTCATCTTGACCGCGCGGGCGCAGACGACGCCGATGGCGGTGCCGGCGATGAGGCCGGCGACGATCCAGGTGTAGGAGACGACGTGGTGGTCGAGCAACGTGACCACGATGGCGAGCAACATGCCGACGGCGGAGAGGGCGTTGCCTTTGCGTGCGGTGGCCTGACGGCCGAGCATCTTGAGGCCGAGGATGAAGAGGATCGCGGCCGCGATGTAGGCGAGGTTGATGAGGTTGGCGGAGTTCATCACTTGGTCTCCTTTCCGCTGTCCTTCTTTTTGAACATGCCGAGCATGCGGTCGGTGACGAGGTAGCCGCCGACGACGTTGATGGTGGCCAGCACGACGGCGGCGGTGCCGAGCACGGTGGTGAGCCAGGAGTTGTCGTCGACGCCGGCGGCGATGATCGCGCCGACGATGGTGATGCCGGAGATGGCGTTGGAGCCCGACATGAGCGGCGTGTGCAACTGCGAGGGCACCTTGGCGATGAGCTCGAAGCCGAGAAAGGCCGCGAGCGTGAAGATGAAGAGCAGGAGGATGAGGTCCATGGCGGTGGAGAGCTTCAGGCTTTCGGTGCGAAGGTGGGGTGCACGACGGCGCCGTCGCGGGTGAGCAGGCAGCCCTTGAGGATTTCGTCGTCGGGGTTGAGGTTGAGGGTCTTCTTGTCGGCGTCCCAGAAGTGGGTGATCCACGCGGCGAGGTTGGCGGCGTAGACCTGGGTCGCGTGGTGGGCGACGGAGCCTTCGAGGCAGGTGCGGCCGAGGATGGTCACGCCGTTGGCGGTGACGACGTCGCGACCGGGGGTGGAGCCCTCGACGTTGCCACCGGTGTCGATGGCGAGGTCGACGACCACGGAGCCGGGCTGCATGGCGGCGAGCATGTCGGCGGTGATGAGGCGGGGGGCGGGGCGGCCGAAGAGCTTGGCGGTGGTGATGACGATATCGGCCTGGGCGCAGGCCTTGGTCATGCCGGTCTGCTGGCGGGCGATCTGCTCGGCGTTGAGCGCGTTGGCGTAGCCGCCGGCGGTCTGGCCGGTCTGACCGAGGTCGATCTTGAGAAACTTGGCGCCGAGCGACTTGACCTGCTCCTCGACGACGGGGCGGGTGTCGAAGGCCTCGACGCGCGCGCCGAGGCGCTTGGCCGTGGCGATGGCCTGGAGGCCGGCGACGCCGGCGCCGACGACAAACACGCGGGCGGGCATGATGGTGCCGGCGGGAGTCATCATCATGGGCAGGATGCGGCCTAGGCGGGCGGTGGCCTGCACGACGGCGGCGTAGCCGGCGAGGTTGGCCTGCGAGCTGAGGGCGTCCATCTTCTGCGCCAGCGTGGTGCGCGGCACCATCTCGAGGCTGACGGCGGAGACCTTGGCCGCGGCGAGTTTTTGCAGGAGCGCGGACTCGTTGAAGGGATCGAGGAAACTGAGGTGGACGGCCCCGGGCTTGAGCAGGGCGATGTCCTCGGCGGCGGGCTTGCTCACGCGCAGCACCAAGTCGGCGCCGGCGAGCGCGGCAGCGTGGTCGGGGGCGGCGGTGGCGCCGGCGGAGCTGTATTCGGAATCCGGATATCCGCTGGCGGCGCCGAGTCCGGGGGCGAAGTGGACGTCGAGCCCGAGTTGCACGAGAGCCTTGGCCGTCGCCGGGGTGAGGGCGGCGCGCGGTTCGGCGGCGGGATTTTCAGCAGGGACGTAACAGATCATGATGCGCCGGCGGCGGAAGCCGGCACCCTGATCGTTTCACGAAGCGGGTTTAACCGGCAATCGGCATAGCGGGGCGGAATTTGCCGAAGGCTGCGCACGCCTTGCGCGCGGCGCGCCTGGTGAAAGAGTAACCTATTGGGTTACTCTTTGTGCAGATTCGCGCGCGGTGCCTCTGGCCGTTGGGGGGGGCGGAGGCGGGTGCGCCGGGAGCGGCGATTGTCACTTATTAAGTGACAATCGGTTTGTGGCGCGGGCGTGTGTGTGGGGGCCGTGGTGGCGGGAGGGGCGTCAGTTGGCGTCGCCGAGGTGGCGTTCGCGGAAGAGGCGCCAGAGGTCGCTTTGTTCGATCTCGAGCATGGCGACGTTGAGGGGCTTGCGCAGGGGGCTGTTGAGCGGGAGGGCGATGGCGTAGTCGCGGAGGTCGAAGCTGGCGGGCAACAGGGCGAGGCCGGCGCGCTGGCGGAGGTGATGCTTTAGGATGGCGGCGTCGTAAACGCAGGCGTCGGCCTTGCCCGAGGCGACGGCGTCGAGCGCGGCCTCCACGGAATCAACGGTGACCATGGGGACGCCGTTTTCGTTGAGATAACGGGCGGCGATGGAGTTGCCGACGGTGGTGACGTCGTGGCGGGGGAGGTCGGCGGGACCCTTGATGGAGGTGTTGAGGGTGTTGACCGTGAGCGAGGCGGCGATCTGCGCGGTGAAGCCGGAGATGATGATCACGCTGGTGAACATCCAGACGAGGCCGATGACGCGGCCGCCGAGGGTGCGGGGGGCTTTGTTGCCGTAGCCGACGGTGGTCATGGTGACGGCCGACCACCAGAAGGCGGAACCGAGGCCGTGCGCGGTGTCGCCGCCGAATTGCTCGGCGTTGGCCTTGCGTTCAAAGAGCCACACGCCGAAGCCGGCGGCGAGCAGCACGAGCGAGAGCGCGAAGACGACCTGCAAAAAGCCGAAGGA
>JAUWBF010000122.1 GCA_030601755.1 Verrucomicrobiota bacterium
CGACACCGCC
The DNA here is from genome assembly GCA_030601755.1 of Verrucomicrobiota bacterium. Lineage (GTDB taxonomy): Bacteria > Verrucomicrobiota > Verrucomicrobiia > Opitutales > Opitutaceae > JAUWBF01. Next base: position 11 of record JAUWBF010000122.1, read on the forward strand.
TCGAGCCAGACGCCCCTCGCGCTCTACCTGCTCGCCCGCGTCGAGTTCGACCACCTCGAGCCCGCGCAGCCCGACTCCGCCCGCGCCCGTTTGGAGCGCCTGCGCCGCGACCACGCGGACCACGCACTCGCCGACCAAGCCGCTGTCGAGCTGGCCTACCTTTCCGTCTACCACGCCGACACGCGGCCCGACCCGGCGGCCATCCCCGCGGTCGAGGCCTTGCTCGCGTCGGTCAAGACACCGGGCGCCGCGCGCGATCTGCACCTGTTGCTCGGTTCGCTGAAGCTCCGCCGGCTCCACGACAAGGCCGCCGCCCTGCCCCACTACGCCGCCGCCCGCGCCGTCGGTTTTGAACAACCGCTGCGCAACGCCGACATCGACCTCACCGTCGCCAATCTCGCCCGAGAGACCGGCGACCCCGCGCTCGCCCGCCGGCACTACGCCTCCTTCCTCGCCGCCGCCCCGCGCGACATCCGCGCCACCACCGTGCGCCGCCTGCTGGCCGAACTCCCCGCCGACCGATGAACAAACTCCTTCGCTCCCTTATCCCCGTCGTCGTCCTCGGCGGCACCTTCGCCTGGTCCGCCTGGCAGGTCCTCGGACACCGGACCGAGAAAACCACCGACGACCGCGTGACCATTCGCATCGGCCACTGGTTGCTGCACGAAGGCATGCGCGAGTCGTTCGACGAGGCCGCCGCCGAATACATGCGGCTGCACCCCGACGTCGTCGTCGAGCAGATCGCCGTGCCCATCCGCACCTGGCCCTCCTGGTTGCGCACCCGCCTCATCGGCGAGACCGCGCCCGACATCACCGGCATGCTCGGGGCCAACGAGGAACTCGCCACCCGCTACTTCCTGCCGCTCACCGACCACGTCTCCGAACCCAATCCCTACAATGCCGGCACCCCGCTCGAGGGCCTGCCCTGGGTCGACACCTTCGTCGACGGCATGGCCGCCATGCGCAACGCCACCCCCACCTCCGGCGATGTTCACGGCGTCAACCTGCAGGTCAACACCCTGCGCCTCTTCTACAATCGCCGCCTGCTTGAGGCCGTCACCGGCTCGGCCGAGCCACCCGCCGACTACCAGGCCCTCCGCCGTCTCGGCCGACAAGTCGCCGAACACAACCAGCGCACCGGCCAGCGGCTCGTCCCCATCGCCTCCTGCGGCCCCTACGCGCAGTATCTTTTCCAACAGCTTCTGCCCTCGCAGACCCAAAGCCTCGCCATCGAGCTTAGCCCCTCGGACAACTTCTTCGTTACCCCGTCCGAGCTTGCAACCCGCATCACCGGCGGCGACCTGAGCCTGGCCGGCACGCCCGAGCTCCGCGCCAGCCTGCAATTGCTGCGCGACGTGAGCGACCTCATGACGCCCGGCTACATCTCCCGCCAGCGCGACGACGCGCTCTTCGACTTCCTGCAGCAACGCGCCGTCATGATCTGCGCCGGCAGCTGGGACTACGCCGTGTTTGTGCGCGACGGCGATTTTCCCGTCGGCATCATGCCCATCGTGCTGCCCTCATCGGAGGATCCTGAATACGGTCGCTTCGTGCTGGGGCTGACCTCGGAGGCCGACGGTTCGCCCGAGTCCACGCTGGGCATCGTGCGCACCAGCCCGCATCCCGAGATCGCCCTCGACGTGCTCCGTTTCCTCACCAGCCACGCCGTCGCCACACGCTTTTCCGAGCGCAGCCTGCGCATGTCGGCCATCGCCGAGGTTCCGCCGCCCGCCGCGGCCGCCGGGCTCGCCCCGCGGCTGGAGGGCGAAGTGGCCGGCTTCATGCCCGACTTCAACTACTACGGCGGCGGCCACGCGAATCTCGTTTTCCTGCGCAACCTCAACCTGCTCACCGCGCCCGACGGTAGCGTCGACGCCTTCGCCGCCCGCCTCGACGAAGAGTATCCGCGCGCCCTGCGGCAGGACCTTCAGGTGCACACCAAGAACACCCTGCGCGACATCCGCCGGCTCGACGCCCACCTCGGCCTGTTGCTCACCCAGCCCGTCGGCGACGGTTCGACCTCGACGCGCACCCTGGAGACGCTCCACGCGCGGCAGATGGAATACCACACCTACCGGCCCTGAGCCGTCACGCAGCGACACGCTTCCGTCCGTGTGGCCCTGAACGTGAGTTCAGGGATCATCGCCCCTCCGACGCCGGCCCGTCTTTCCACTCGCCATCGGCTCGGTTCGGCGCGGCAATTCCCGCCATGCCGTTTTCCCAACTCGGTCTCTATTCCAGCATCGTGCGCGGCGCCCAGGCGCTCGGCTACACGCAACCCACGCCCATCCAGGCGCAGGCCATTCCCGCCGTGCTCTCCGGCAAGGACCTGATCGCGTCCGCCCAGACCGGCACCGGCAAGACCGCCGCCTTCGTCCTGCCCATCCTCAACCGCCTCGGTCCGCACCGCTCCACCGGCCCGCGCGTGCTCATCCTGGAGCCGACCCGCGAGCTCGCCGCCCAGGTCGAGGAGTCCGTCGCCAAGCTCGGCCAGTTCACCGACGCCAAGACCGTCGTCCTCCACGGCGGCGTCAATCTCGGCCCGCAGCGCAACGCCCTCCGCAACGGCCCCGACATCGTCATCGCCACCACCGGTCGCCTGCGCGAGTTTCTCGACAGCAAGGCCCTTCGCCTCAACACGCTCGAGGTCCTGGTGCTCGACGAGGTCGACCGCATGCTCGACATGGGTTTCATCGACGACGTCAAGGCCATCGTGCGCGAGTGCCCGCCCAAACGCCAAACGCTGCTCTTTTCCGCCACCCTGCCCCCGCGTCTGCAAGAGGTCGCCAAGTTCGCGCTCAACGATCCGCAACGCATCGAGATCGCCGCCGAGAAGGTCGCCGCCGACACCGTGCGCCACGCCATCCACCCCGTGCTCGATTCGCAAAAGATCGACCTGCTGATGGAGCTGCTCAAGCGCGACGAGTTCAAGAGCGTCATCGTCTTCACCCGCACCCGCAAGGGCGCCGACCGCATCGCCCATCTGCTGCGCGTCGAGAACCATCCGGTGGGCGTCATCCACGCCGAGAAAAACCAGACCCAGCGCACCGCCGCGCTCGAGGGCTTTCGCAGCGGCAAGCACGACATCCTCGTCGCCACCGACATCGCCGCCCGCGGCCTCGACGTCGCCGGCGTGTCGCACGTCATCAACTTCGACGTGCCCCAGCACGCCGAGGACTACGTGCACCGCATCGGCCGCACCGGCCGCGCCCAGTCCACCGGCGAGGCGCTCACCCTTGCCACCCCGGAGGAAGCCAACCACATCGTCGCCATCGAGAAACTCATCGGCCAAAAAATCCCGCTGCTCACGCTCGACGGCTTCGCCTACGAAGGCGGCCAGCCCCCGCGCGTCGACGCGGCCAACCCGCGCGCCAACGCCCCCAAGGGCTCCGGCCACAAGCAGAGCCTCGGCAAGGGCGGCCAACAAAAAGGTGACACCGGCAAGAACCAGGACCGCAAGGCCAGCGGCCGCCCCTTCGGCGGCGGCAACCCCAACTGGCACTCCAAGGGCAAGCCCGGCGCCCACTGGCGCACCCGCAAGGGACGGTGACCAAGGAGCGCCGCTTTCCAAGCGGCGTCGGCCCGAAAGCACTCCGTGCTTCCGCTACGGGTAAAAACCCACCACTCGTCACCACCGCTGTCCGCGCGGCCGATCGTCGTTCGTTGATCATGCACGCGGCGACCTTTGCGCCTTCGCGTCTTTGCGTGAAAACGCAGCGCCCCACTCCCATCGTCCATCTTCCATCTCCCATCGTCCATAACCCATGCCTCCCGCCCAACCCCTGCTCGAAGTCACCGGTCTGACCAAGTCCCTCGGCGGCAAACGCGTCGTCGACGGCGTCGGGTTCACCTGCCGCGCCGGCGAGGTGCTCGGCCTGCTTGGTCCCAACGGCGCCGGCAAGACCACCTCGCTGCGCATGTGCTACGGGTTTCTCCGGCCCGACGCGGGCACGGTGCGCATCGCCGGACACGACCTCGTGGCCGACGGCGACGCCGCCCGTCGCGCGCTCGGCGTGTGCACGCAAAACGACTCCTACGACAGCGACTTCACCGTGCGCGGCAACCTGGAGCAGACCGCGCATTATTACCGACCGAAGATCGACGACAGCGCCGCGCGCATCGACGAGCTGCTGCGGCAGTTCGACCTCGTCGACTACGCCAACCACAAGCCCGAGATGCTCTCCGGCGGCTACAAGCGTCGCCTGATGATCGCCCGCGCCGTCGTGCACCGCCCACAGGTCGTCTTTCTCGACGAGCCCACCACGGGCCTCGATCCGCAGGCGCGCATGGGCGTGTGGGAGCTCGTGTCGCGGCTGCGCGCCGAGGGCATGGCCGTGGTGCTGACCACGCACTACATGGACGAGGCCGAGCGGTTGTCGGACCGGTTGATTTTGCTCGAGGCCGGCAAGGTCCGCTCCGAGGGCACCACGCGCGAATTGCTCGGCAGCGTGGTCGGCGAACACGTGGTCATGCTGCCCTTCAACACGCCCGAGGCCGCCAACGTGGACGCATGGATGCGCGCCCGCCAGATCCGCCCGGCGACCGTGCTGACCGACTGGCACTTCGCGCTCGACGCCACCGGACTGGCCGCGTTCGTGGCGGCCTTCCCCGGCCTGCGCTACGAGGTGCGCCAGCCGACCCTCGACGACCTGTTCCTGACCCTCGGCAAAAAGGAGGACCACGCATGAGCCCGACCAACCCGCTTTTCAAACCCGCCTTCGACTGGCAAAGTCGCGCCGTGCTCGGCCGCCATCTGCGCGTGCATCTACGCAACTGGCACACCGCCGCGGTGCCGCCGATCTGCGAGCCGCTGATCATGCTGCTGGCCTTCGGCGTCGGCCTCGGCGGACAGGTGCAGTCGCTGACGTGGCGCGGCGAGACCGTGTCCTACCTCGCCTACCTCGCGCCGGGCATTCTGGCCTACACGGCGTTCATGACGTCGTTCTTCCAGTCGCTCTACTCGGCGTTCATGCGCATGCATTATCAAAAGTCGTGGGAAGGCCAGCTCACCACGCAGGTGCGACTCGAACATGTCGTCTGGGGCGAGGCGCTATGGTCGGCGACGCTGGCCACGTCCTACGCGGTGATCGTTTGCGGCGTGCTGGCGGCCTTTGACGTGTGGGGACCGCTCGATCTGCACTGGGCGTGGCTGCCGCTGACGATCCCGCTCATCTTCGTGACGGCGGTGGCGTTCTCGGCGGCGGGATTGTTCTTCACCGCGATCATACCGACGCTCGACCACATGGGGCTGCCGTTTTTCCTGGTGATCATCCCCATCGGCTTCGCGAGCAGCACGTATTTCCCGCTGCCCGACATCGCGTGGCTGCACTCGCTGGTGCAGGCCAATCCGCTGCATCACCTGGCCGAGGGCCTGCGCCGTCTCATGCTCGAGGGCGAACTCACCGGCCACCTGCTCGCCGCGCCGGCGCTGGGCATCGGGATGATCCTGCTGTTGATGCCCCTCGACCTGCGCCTGCTGCGCAAACGCGTCTTCGGCGACGCGTGAGCGCGGCACGCCTGAAGGGAGAACGGACGTTCCTGTCCGTTCACGGCGGAGCAGGGAGCGGTTCTGGAACGGACAGGAATGTCCGTTCTCCTTTTCCGCCTACGACCGATCCGGCACGCCGGTCCACCGCGTGAGCCAGCGGTCCAGCAGCGCGACGGTCGCCGCGGCGTGGCGTTCGGCGCCGGCGAGCAGTTCGTCGCCCGACTGCACCCAGCGTCCGCCGCCGGCGAGTTCGTCGGCGCAGCCCTCCGCGATGGTCGCGAC
>JAUWBF010000062.1 GCA_030601755.1 Verrucomicrobiota bacterium
AGCAAAAATACTCCCCGGGCAAACGCCTGCGACATGCCCCGACTCCATGCAGGCACCATGCCGACAACAAGTCGCATTTGCCCACGTCACCAGAAAGTCGCCGCGGTCCTACCAGCCGTAGGGGCCTCGCTCGCGAGGCCCGTTCAACGTTGAGGTCGGAGCAAACGTCCCCGCGTGATTGACGGCAAAAGGGCCTCGCGAGCGAGGTCCCTACGACGCCCCATAGGCCGCCTTCTTTTATAGAATTAGCCAAGGCTAAATTTATAAGTTGACGGTAGGTTTGTTTGCCGAAACGTGTCGTTCCCATGCAACGCCACCCGCTGTTCTCGTTGGTTTCCGCATTCATGGTCTGCCTCTTGGCCGCCGGCTCGCTCGCCGCCGCGCCGCTCAAGGTCGTCAGCACCACCGGAATGATCGACGACCTCGTCCGCCAAGTCGGCGGCGACCGCGTCGAGGCCGTCTCGCTCATGGGCCCCGGCGTCGATCCGCACCTTTACAAGGCCACCGCGTCCGACGTCATCAAGCTCCAGCGCGCCAAGGTCATTTTCTACAACGGCCTCCACCTCGAGGGCAAAATGGGCGAACTCCTCGCGCGCCTCGCCAAAGGCGGCCGCACCGTGCACGCCATCGGCGAGGACCTGCCCGCCGACCGCCTTCTGCATCCCGCCGGCGAGGAGCACCCCGACCCGCACGTCTGGTTCGACATCGCGCTCTGGGCCGAGGCCACCGACGGCATCGCCCGCGTGCTCACCGCCGCCGATCCGGACGGGGCCAAGGTCTACGCCGCCAACGCCGCCGCCGCCCGCGAACGCCTGACATCCCTCGACGCCTGGGCCCGCGCCAAGGTCGCCGAGCTGCCCGCCGCGCGCCGCGTGCTCATCACCAGCCACGACGCCTACGGCTACTTCGGCCGCGCCTACGGTTTCGAGGTCGTCGGCTTGCAAGGCATCTCGACTGTCAGCGAGGCCTCGCTCGCCGGTGTCGCCCGCCTCGTCGACTTCATCCGCGAACGCGGCATCAAGGCCATCTTCGTCGAGTCCAGCGTGCCGCCCGCCATGATCAAGCGCATCGCCGACGACGCCGGCGTGGTGGTCGGCGGCGAACTTTTTTCCGACGCCATGGGCACCCCTGGCCAGATGGAAAACGGCCACGACCTCGGCACCTACGAAGGCATGGTCCGCCACAACCTCACCACCATCGTCGAGGCCCTGAAGTAAGCCCTCCAAGGAGAACGGACATTCCTGTCCGTTCAATCCGCCGCCCGCTCCACCCCGACGCCAACGGACAAGAATGTCCGTTCTCCTCCCCCGCACATTTCCATGACCCGACCCGACCGCCAACGCCTCCTCACGATCCTCGCCGCCAGCGCCCTCCTTGGCGCCACCTCGGCCCACGCCGCCCGCCCGCTCACCACGGACCGGCCCGACGCCACCGAGAGCCCGTTCACCGTCGAGCCCGGCCGCGTGCAACTCGAGATCAGCGCCGCCGAATACACCCGCGACAAAAACAATCCCGCCCGCGACCGCACCCGCGCCGAGACCTGGAGCGTCGCCCCGCTCAATGTCCGCATTGGCCTCACCGCCTCCACCGAACTCCAGCTTGTCTACGAGCCGCACATCATCGAGCGCGTGAAGGACCGCGCCCTCGCCACCACGACCACCGAACGCGGTGCCGGCGACCTCACCCTGCGCTACAAGCTCAACCTCGCCGGCAACGACACCGAGGGCACGCCCGCCTGGGGCCTCATGCCCTACGTCAAACTGCCCACCGCCGACGACGCGCTCGGCAATGGCAACGTCGAGGGCGGCCTCATCGTGCCCTTCGCCATGGACCTCTCCGACGGCTGGGGCTTCGGCGCGATGACCGAGCTCGCCGTCGTGCGCAACGAGGCCGACACCGGCGAGCGCACCGCCTGGCTCAACACCGCCACGCTCGCCCGCGATCTCACCGAACGCGTCGGCGTCTTCTTTGAAGCCACCGCGCTGGTCGGCGAGGGCAAGCCCGCCCTCACCGCCAACACCGGCTGCACCGTCGGCCTGACCGACGACCTCCAACTCGACGCCGGCGTCAACTTCGGCCTCACCCGCGCGGCCGACGACCTGACCGTCTTCGCCGGACTCGCGTGGCGCTATTGAATCACGCGCCGCATCCGGCTTTGTTCGACCAACCTTGTCCACAGTCCCGCCCATGACCGCCGACGCCGACGCCGCCACGCCCGCCCTGGAGATCCACGACCTCACCGTCAGCTACCACCGCAAGCCGGTGCTGTGGGGCATCGACGTCGCGGTCGCCCCGGGCCAGCTCGTCGGCATCATCGGCCCCAACGGCGCGGGCAAGTCCACGCTCATCAAATCCTGCATGGGCCTGCTCCCGGTGTCGGGCGGCTGGGTCAAGGTATTCGGTAAATCATTACGCGACGACCCGCGCCGCGTCGGCTACGTGCCGCAGCGCGAGTCGGTCGACTGGGACTTTCCCGTCAGTGTGCTCGACGTCGTGCTCATGGGCCGCTACGGCCGGCTCGGCCTCGGGCGCCGCCCCGGCAAGGCCGACCGCGAGGCCGCCCGCGCCTGCCTCGACAAGGTGCAGCTCCTGCCTTTCGCCAACCGCCAGATTTCCAACCTCTCCGGCGGCCAGCAGCAGCGCGTGTTCCTCGCCCGCGCGCTCGCGCAGGAGGCCGACCTCTACTTCATGGACGAGCCCTTCGCGGGCGTCGACGCCGCCACCGAGGCCGCGATCATCGCGGTGCTCCGCGAGCTGCGTTCGGCGGGCAAAACCATCCTCGTGGTGCACCACGACCTGCCGACCGCGCGCCAATACTTTGACCGGCTGCTGTTGCTGAACATGAACGTCGTCGCGTTCGGCCCGACCGAGGAGGTGTTCACCGCCGAGTTGTTGCAAAAGACCTACGGCGGCCGCCTCACGCTGCTCTCCGAAGTCGCCCAGGCGCTCGGTGCCGGCGCCAACGCCGGGGGAGGGGAACGGGCTTGAACCGCGAGCCGGCATCCGAGGTGGAACGCGTTGTCCCCAACGCGTTCGAACGACGCGATCCGACGTGCACCCAGCGCGTTGGGGACAACGCGCTCCACCTTTTCCGCTACGCGCGACCGGCTCTCTGTTTCCTCGGCCTGCTCGCGTTTACCGCCGCTCCGCTGCACGCCGCGAACGTCAACGACCTCGCCGCCGGCGACGACGGCTTTTGGGCGCAGGCGGCGCGGTTCGCGTCGCTGACCGATCCGTCGGTGCGCTACGCGCTGGCCGGCGCGCTGTTGCTCGGCCTGAGCTGCGGCCTGCTCGGCGGCTTCATTGTGGTGCGCAAGATGGCGCTGGTCGGCGACGCGCTCTCGCACGCCGTGCTGCCGGGTGTGGCGGCGGGCTTTTTGTGGGCGGGCACCAAGGACCCGCTGGCGATCTTCGTCGGCGCGACCATCGCCGGTCTGCTCGGCACGGCCACGGTGTCGGCGATCACCGCGACCACGCGGCTGAAGGAAGACACCGCGCTCGGCCTCGTGCTCACCAGCTACTTTGCGCTCGGCATCTGTTTGCTGACCATGATCCAGCGGCTGCCCAACGGCAACCAGAGCGGCATCGGCACGTTTTTGTTCGGCCAGGCCGCGGCGCTCGGTGCCGACGACATTCAACTGATGGCCATCGTCACGACGGCGGCGGTCGGCGTGATCATCGCCGGCTACAAGGAACTGCTCGTCACCAGCTTCGACCCCGGCTTCGCCCGCGCGTCGGGGCTGCCGGTGGGGCTCATCCACCACACGCTCATGTTCCTGCTGGCGGCGGCGGTGGTCATCGCCCTGCAGGCGGTCGGCGTGGTGCTGGTCTCGGCCATGCTCATCACCCCGGCGGCGGCGGCCTACCTGTTGACCGACCGGCTGCACCGGCTGCTGCTGCTGGCGGCGGCGTTCGGCGTGATGTCGGGCGTGGTCGGCGCGTTCGGCTCGTTCGTCGGGCACGGGTTGCCCACCGGTCCGCTGATGGTGCTGGCGGCGAGCGCGGTGTTCGCCGGGGCGTTTTTGTTTGGACCGCGTCACGGCGTGGCTGCGCGCTGGTGGCGGCAGCGTTGCCAACGCGCGCGCACCCGCCGCGAGAACGCGCTCAAGGCGATGTTCCACCTCTGGGAGGAGGACAACTTTGGACCCGAGGGCGTGGCGTTGGCCGACTTCGCCCAACGCCGCCGGTGCACCCTGGAGGAGATCGGCGTCATCGTGCGCGAGCTGGCCCGGCACGACTTCGTCACGCTCGACCGCGAGATGGTCTACTTCACGCCCGCCGGCCGTCTGCGCGCCGGCGAGATCGTGCGCAACCACCGCCTCTGGGAACTCTACCTGACCGAGTCGGCCAACATCGCGCCCGACCACGTCCATGATGACGCCGAGCGCATCGAGCACGTGCTCGGCGAGGCCACCGTGCGCGCGCTCGAGCGGCGGCTCAACTACGCCAAGCTCGACCCGCACGGGAAGATCATCCCCAGCCCGCGTGAGCTACATCGCGGCGAACACGACGCGCTCGAGCGCCCCGCCGCCGGCGGCCGTGAAGGAGACCGGTCATGATCACCGAACTCATTCAACCTTTCGATTTTCATCAGGTCGTGGTCGCGCCCTGGACCGAGCACCTGCCGCTCTTCGGCTGGATCGCGTTGATGGGCTTCTTCGTCGCCGCCGCCTGCGGGCTGGTGGGCAACTACCTCATCCTGCGCCGCATGGCGCTGATGGGCGACGCGGTCAGCCACAGCGTGCTGCCGGGGCTGGTGATCGCCTTCCTGCTGAGCAACAGCCGCGGCACGCTGCCCATGTTCATCGGCGCGCTCGCCGCCGGCGCGGTGACGACCGTATTGATCGAGTTGATACACCGGAATTCGCGCGTGAAACAGGACGCCGCCATCGGCATCGCCTTTTCGGCGCTGTTCGCGGTGGGCGTGCTGCTGATCTCGCTCTACGCCGACCAGGTGGACCTCGACGCCGACTGCGTGCTCTACGGCGAGATCGCCTTCGTGCCGCTGGAGCCGATGGTTACACTCGGCGGGTTCACCCTCGGCCCAGAGTCGGTGGTGCGCATGGGATTGGTGCTGCTGGCGGTGGGCGTCGGCGTGCTCGTGTTCTACAAGGAGCTGCTCGTGACCGCGTTTGACGCCGGCCTCGCGCGCACGCTCGGTGTCAACCCGACGGTGTTTCACTACGGGCTCATGGCGATGCTGTCGGTGGTCGTCGTCGGCGCGTTCGAGGCGGTCGGCGCGATTCTGGTGATCGCGATGCTTATCCTGCCGGGTGCGACCGCCTCGCTGCTCACCACGCGGCTGGGCGTGATTCACCTGCTGACGTTGGCGCAGGCGCTGGTCACCGCGGTGGCGGGCGTGATGATCGGTGTGTGGCTCGATTGCTCGATCGCCGCCGCCATGGTGCTGGCCGGCACCGGCCTCTTTGTGCTGGCGTGGATATTCAGCCCGACGCAGGGTTTGATCCGTCGCTGGACGCGCCGCACGGCCGCGTGACACCACGATTTTACGGAGTTCACGTTTGCCAGCGGCGCGATTGCCCGTTTTATTCCTGAGTAAGTTTATCAACCCACCAAACTATTATGGCCCGCATCCTCAACGACATCACCGAGACCATCGGCAACACCCCCCTGGTTCGCCTCAACCGCACCGCCGCCGCCCACGGGGCCAAGGCCGAGATCCTCCTCAAGCTGGAGTTCTTCAACCCCCTCTCTTCGGTCAAAGACCGCATCGGTTACAACATGATCGAGGAGGCCCTCAAGAGCGGCAAAATCAATCAGGACACCGTCCTCATCGAGCCCACCTCCGGCAACACCGGCATCGCGCTGGCCTTCGTGGCCGCCGCCAAGGGCCTCAAGCTCATCCTCACCATGCCCGAGACCATGTCGCTTGAGCGCCGCAAGCTGCTCAAGATTCTCGGCGCCAAGCTCGTTCTCACCGAAGGCCCGAAGGGCATGAAGGGCGCCATCGCCAAGGCCGAGGAGCTCAACCAGCAGATCCCCAACAGCGTCGTCCTCCAGCAGTTCGCCAACCCCGACAATCCCGCCATCCACCGCAAGACCACCGCCGAGGAAATCTGGCGCGACACCGACGGTAAGGTCGACATCGTCGTTTCCGGCGTCGGCACCGGCGGCACCATCACCGGCGTCGGCGAGGTCCTCAAGGCCAAGAAGGCCGGCGTGAAGATCGTCGCCGTCGAGCCCGCCGGTTCGCCCGTGCTCTCCGGCGGCGCCCCCGGCCCGCACAAGCTGCAGGGCATCGGCGCCGGCTTCATCCCCGCCGTGCTCAACACCGGCGTCATCGACGAGATCATCCAGGTGAAGGAGGACAACTCCGGCCCGATCTCCAAGCAGGTCAGCCAGCAGGACGGCATCCCCGTCGGCATCAGCTCCGGCGCCGCCGTCTGGGCCGCCCTCGAGCTCGCCAAGAAGGACGAGAACGCCGGCAAGCAGATCGTCGTCATCATCCCCAGCTGCGCCGAGCGCTACCTGTCGAGCTGGCTCTTCGCCGACGTCGACGTCGAGAGCGACAACATCGACGCCCTCCTCGCCAAGTAAGCTGCGTCTCCAACGCGTCCCAGCCATTCAAGGCCGGCCGGTTTGCACCGCGCCGGCTTTTTCGTGCCCGTAGGCAGCCTGCTCGCAGGCGCTCCGGAACGTAGCGCCGGCTTCCAGCCGGCCGTCATCCTCTCGATGGCAGGCAGGATGCCTGCGCTACTACAATTCCGCTCCGTCGCGCGCTCACCGCACCGGCAACTCAATCGCATAGCGCAAGCCAGGCCCGGCGTCGGACAGCTCCACCGTGCCGCCGAGCAAGGTCACGCGGTCGCGGATGTTTTTCAGACCGTTGCCGTCGCGGCGGGCATCGTCGGACAGACCGCGGCCGTTGTCGGCGAGCGTCACACGCAGCCGTCCGCCGGCGCCGTCGGAGCCAATGACCGCGATCTCCACGGCGAACACCGACGCCCCCGCGTGACGGATGGCGTTGCTGACCACCTCGCGCAGGATCGAACGCAGCGCGTGCAGGCTCGCCGGAGACAACGGCGCGTCCGCTCCGGCCTCCACGCGCCAGTCGAGTCGCAGACCCGCCGCGTCGAGGCGCTCGGCGGTCTCGTGGCGCAGTTCGCCCAGCGCGATCTCCAGCGGCAGACCTTCGCCGGACGCGTTGTTGATGATGCCGCGGATGTCGGCCAGCGTCTCGCGAATCTTGGTGTCCTTCCCCTCGGGAGCGGGGCTGTGCAACGCGCTCAGCAGTTGTGCGCCGATGTTGTCGTGCATGTCGCGGGCGATGCGCGCGCGCTCCTCGGCCACGCCGGTTTCGTAGGCGGTGCGGCTCTCGACCGCATGCCGCAGCATCACGCACAGCTCTTTCAGCCGCGCGGCATCGCGCGAGGAAAACAGCCGCCGGCCGCCGCGCGCGTGCCAAAGCTGCAACGCCCCGAGCCCGCCCGTAGCCGGCACGCGCAGCGCGAGGCCGTCGTCGACGATCGTCGGCGCGCCGCAGTCCGCAGCCGGCTCGATCTTCAACGGGTCAAACGCTTCCTGCAGCAGGCGCGCCCAGCGTTCCTCGCGCGTCTCGGACGAAACCGCCAGCGCCACGTCCATGATGCTGCGAAACGCCGTCTCGCGCGAACCGCCGCGCGTCATGATGCGCCGCGCCAGCAGGTCGCGCAGCGGCAGATAGACCAGCACCGTCACGATCAAGGCCAGACCGAGCGCCTGTGTGCGCTCCATCGCGAGGGTGTAGATCAGCACGCTGTCGAGCGTCAGCAGCAACGCCACGCCCCCCAGGTAAAACAGGATGCGAAACGCCCACGTCTCCAACTCGAACAAACGGTAGCGCGCCACGCCCAGTGCCACGCCCGCGAACACCAGCAGAAAAAACAAAAACGCGTAGCCCTGCGACAACACCGGCGCCGCGCCGAACAGGTTGGGCGCGATGATCAAAAACACGAACGCACCCGCGCCCACCGCCACCGACAGGCCGAACCACCGCAGCGCCGCGCGCGCCCGCGCGTCGCCCCGGCTCCGCCAGTATTGCAGGCTCGCCGCCGCCAGTATGCCCAGCATCTCCAGCATCGTCGGCAGGTGCGAGCCGCCCGCCGGTCCGTCGAAGCCGAGTCGCAGCGTGTCGGCCAGCCACCACGGGAAAATCACCGCGGGCAATACCAGCAGCCAACGCCCGCGCACCAGCCGCCGCGGATACGTCAGGAACAACGCGATCATGCACGCGCCGAACGCCAGCGCGCCAAAGTGGTTGACCGCCGACAACACCCGGAACACCTGCCCGTCGATCGCCAGCTCGCGCACGCTGTAGGCCGCCGCCGCGAAGGAAAACGTCAGCGTCGATGCGCCCACCGCCGCCAGCAGGCGCGACGCCGCGTCGTTTCGCCGCAGGCTCCACACCCACGCGCCGATCAGAAAACTCGCGCCGCCCACGAACAGCTGCACCCAGAACGCCACCGGCAGATCGCGCAGCGGCCGGTTCGCCGCCGGCGTCAGCTCCACCGCCTGACCGCCTTCCAGCATCAGGCGCACCGTCGGCTGGCCCAGCAGTGCCGCCAGTTCGCCCTGTCTCGTGAAGAAGCGCGCCATCTCCGCGTAGCTGGGCGACACGTCGGGCTCCTCCAGCAGGTCGACCGGCTTGATCGAGTGACCCGTGCCGTCCGCGCCCGCCAGCGCGACCACGTGCGCGCCGACCGGTGCCGCCGCGGCCGGACCGCGCGCGTCGACCGCTGCCAGCAGCACCGTGTCCTCGTCGGTCGGTGCCAGCCGCAGGCCAAGCCACGGCTGGTTTTGCACGAATCCGACGACGCCCAATGCGAGCGCGGCGGCCGCAAGAATCGCGGCGGAGAGAATGATGACGGGAGTCGATTGGCGGGACATGAACCGGAAGCAGGAAGGGAAAACGAACAGGTGAAGAATGGCTGGCGACGCGGTCAGAGCTTGTCGCCGAAGCGTATCGGCTTGGCGCGCTTTTTTCGCGGCGACGGCGGGATGCCGATGCGCGGATCGCGGGCGCGCGCCCGCTCGACCAGTCGTCGGGCCGTGCTCTCGAAGTCCTCGTGATCCTCCGGCAGGTAGAGCCATTTCTTTAACACCGGGTGCTGGCGCAGCGCGGGAAACTCGGCCAGCAGGCTCTCCTGATGCTCGTGGAACGTGCACACCAGCACGCCCTGCCACGGCTCGCCCTGCGTCGTCAGAAACAAGCGGTGCATGCCGTCGAGCATGATGCTGCGCCCGCCGAACCACGACTTGAGTTCAAACGTTGGATCGCCGCGCACCGGGTCGGCCAGCCACTCCAGCGGATGTGGCGGCTTCACGGTCCGGGGACGCAGTTCGGAGGCGCGGCGTGGTTTCATGCCGACAGCATTGGCGGCAAAACCACGCGGCGTCACGACTTCACGCCGCCATGTGGGCATGGAACCGCCGGGAGCGACACGGAACGACGTCGGACCAACCCTTTGAAACCGACGCCGCCTGATTCCGCGCGTAACACTCCGCGTCCCGGCGGCCCAAAGTCAGCCCGCGCTGATCAACGGCTTGGCGGCGACACCGTCCGCGCCGAGCACCACGCCGCCGAGCGCCAAGTGCGGTTTTTTCCAGTGCCAGGTGCCCTTCAGCTTCGTCACGCCGCCGTCGAGACTCAGATCCTCGGCGTAGGTGCGGCGCGGGCGCATCTCGGTCACGGTGACCTTGTCGCCCTGTCGGCCGACGATCCGCAGCGGGGTGAAGCAGAACATCATCTCCGTCGTGTCCGACGATACGCCGCGCACTTCCTGCAACCACTGGCAATCGACGCCCTCCTCGTGCGAGTCCTCGAAGAGGATCATGCGGTCGCGCACCAGCAGGTCGGGCATGGCCAGCGCGTGCAGTTCTCCGGGACAGAGCTTCCACGGCGACGACGCGACGCGGGTGTTGGCGTGGATGTAGCGGGCGATCAGCCCGGACGGTCCGGAAAAAACCAGCGGGCGCGGCTGGTCGAGTTCGAAGCCGTCGTCGATGGGCGTGGCGCGGTAGGATTTGAAGCTCATGACGTGGACTGGGGTTGGTGGTTGCGGACGGGAAGGGGAACTTCGTCGGGGCGCAAGGGGCGTCCCAATGCGCGCGCGGCGGCGCGGATGTTGGCGGCGAACTCGCGCAGCGCGGCCGGGTCAAGCCCGGCGGTCTCGCGCGGCAGGATGGCCGCGACCGCCGCCGCGCCGGTGTGCGCGCCGAGCACGAAGGGCGCGCGTCGCCGGCCAACCAGTGACGGGGAGAACGGCTCGTAACTGCGTTCGTCGCGCAACAGGCCGGCGCAGTGGATGCCGCTCTCGTGGCGAAACACATCGGAGCCGACCACCGGCTGCATCGGCGGGATGACGCGGCCGGACTCTTCGGCGACCAGCGCGCTCAGCCCAGCCAGCGCCGTTGGGTCAACGCCGCAGTCGCGCCCCTGCAACACCTGCGCGGCCATGACGACTTGCTCAAGCGCCGCGTTGCCTGCGCGCTCGCCGAGGCCGTTGACGGTGACACTCGCCGCCGACGCTCCCGCGTCGAAGGCGGCGAGGGTGTTGGCCGTGGCGAGCCCGAGGTCGTTGTGCGCGTGAAACTCGATGTCGATTTTGGGGAAGGCCGCGTGCAACGCCGCGATGTCGAGCGCGACGCGACCGGGCAGCGAGACCCCAACGGTATCGGCCAATCGAATACGCCGCACGCCGGCCTCGACCGCGGTGGCGAAGAAGGCGTGCAGGAAGTCGGGGTTGGCGCGCGAGTAGTCCTGCGCGCCGACCGACACGAAGGCGAAGCGGTCGGCAGCCTCCGCGGCGAGGCAGCGCACGGCCGCGAGCACGCCGTTGCGTGACTGGTGCCAGATATCCTGATGCAGGTCGGAGACGGGGAACGACAGGTGGACGCGGGTCAGTCCGCATTCGGCGGCCGCGTCGAGGTCGGCGCGAGTCGAGCGGCACCAGCCCAGCGCGCGGTCCGCGCCGATCGCGTCGAGGACGGCGCGCAGGTCGTCGCGGCATTCCGGTCCGCCGGCGGGGATGCCGGCCTCCAGCTCGGGCACGCCGGCGTCGACCAACGCCCGGGCGATGCGCACCTTGGTGGGCCGGGAGAACACCACGCCCGGCGCCTGTTCGCCGTCGCGGAGCGTGGTGTCGATGAGCCGGAGGGTGCGCATGGTGGGTGTAGGGGCGTCGCTCGCGACGTCCGTTTGGCGTGGGCTTGGCGGTTGACGTGAGTTCGTGTGCAACGGGCTTCGCGAGCGAAGCCCCTACATCGGGTGTTCAGTAGCTCGGTGCGGAGATGGCGTCGTTGGGGCACGCGCCGGCGCAGGCGCCGCACTCGGCGCAGAGGGTCGCGTCGATCTTGTAGGCGGAGCCGGCGAGCTTGATGGCGTCGTCGGAGCAGACCTCGGCGCAGGAGCCGCAGGCGGTGCATTTTTCGGGATCAATGGTGTAGGCCATGGTGGTGATGTTTGGTTTGTGACTCGGAATTCGGAGTTTTAACGCAAAGGCCCGAAGGCGCAGAGGTCGCAAAGTTTTGAATACAGGATTTCTTTGCGTCGCTTCGCGGCTTTGCGTCTCTGCGTTAAAAACAGCGTTTACTCGGCGAGGAGGAATTCCTCGCACACGGAGTCCTCCTCGATGGCGTCGAGGATGGCGTTGATGGCGTCGTTGTTGGGGACGCGGTAGAAGTTGCCCGCGGGATAGTCGACCATGACGGGTCCCTTCACGCAGAAGTTCATGCAACCGGTGACGGCGATCTCGACGCCGTCGAGCATGCGGTCCTGGACCTCGCTCTGGAGGTAGGAGAGGAGACTGATGGAGTCCTTCTTGTGACAGACGCCCTGGCGTTCGCCATTTGCGCGGAAGCTGCCGCAAACAAAGAGGTGATGGGTGGGTTTGGCCATTGTGGTGGGTGGTTGAGCTTTGGGAGAGGAGAGGTGGAGAGAATGATCAGAAGTCGGCGCGCGCCTCCGAATGTTCGTAATACGAACATTCGGTCGGGGCTTAGTCGGAGCCGAGGAGCTCCTTGCTGATGTGGCGGTCGAGGCTGAAGAGCGCGCCGCCGCAGGCGGTCTGCTTCACCTTGGTGAGGAGCTTGTCCGTCCAGGACTCTTCCTCGACCTGCTCGGTGATGAAGGCGTGCAGGAAAACCTGGGTGGCGTAGTCCTTGGTGCTGAGCGCGACCTCGTAGAGGGCGTGGATGCACTTGGTGTTCTCGCGCTCGTGGGCGTAGAGCAGATTGGCGATTTCAAGCAGGCCTTCGTAGGAGGTCTTGGCGGCCTCGACCGGTCCGACGGACGGCACGGTGCCGCGGTCGGTCAGGTATTGATAGAACTTCTTGGCGTGGTCCTCTTCCTCTTCGGCCTGGGTGGCGAAGAACTTGGCGAAGCCGCCGAGGTGTTCGGCGTCCGCCCAGTAGGCGAGGGTGCGGAAGAGGTTGCTCGTGGAGAGCTCGCGGTTGGCTTGTTTGTTGAGTGCGGCGATGAGGTCGGGGGACATGGCGCGTGTGTTGGTGTGGTGAAAAAGTTTTAGCCGCAGCCGGTGCCGGCGCCCTTGCAGCCGGTGCCGCAGGAGGTGAAGCGGCGCTGCAGCGACTTCGGGATGGGCTGGTCGGAGAAGACCGCGGAGAGGCCCTCCTCGATGAGGCCCTCCATCTCGAGCACCTCGACGCCGTGGCCTTCGAGGATGCCCTTGGGCTTGGGGCCGGCGGCATTGACGAGGATGGCGCGGCAGTCGGAAAGAATGGCGGCGAAGTCGTGCCAGCGGCCGTCGGCGGAGCCGGGGGGCGGCGCGGTGCGGACCTCGTGGAACTTGAAGCCGGATTCGGTGGTGTCGTCCTGCTTGAAGACGAGCACGCGGGCGGCCTCGCCGAGGTGCTGGTTGACGAGCGCGCCTTCCTGCGAGGCGACGGCGATGTAGGGACGGCGGCGGCCCTTGAGCACGTCGGCGCGGGCGAAGCGGTTGAGGCGCTCGATGTTGTCGTCGGAGATGCCTTCGTTGATGAGGCCGACGGCGTCGGCGCGGCAGCGGGCGCAGTGCGTCATCTGCGGGAGAAACTTCTCACTCTGCAGGCGCGAGCGGGCCATCATCATGCTGTCCGGCGGGGCGAGGTCTTCGAACACGGCGCCGGCGACGGGCATGAAGGCCATGATGTTCATGAGGTCGGCGCCGAGTCCGCCGACGGTCTTGGCGACGTCGAAGACGTGGTGGTCGTTGACGCCAGGCATGAGGATGAAGTTCACCTTCACGACGACGTTGCGCTTCTTGAGTTCCTTGATGGCGTCGAGCTGGCGCTCGAGGAGCAGGCCGGCGGCAGCGAGGCCGCGGATGGGCGAGCGGCCGTCGCGGATCCAGGCGTAGATCTTGGCGCCGATCTCGGGGTCGACGGCGTTGATGGTCAGGGTGACGTGGCTGACCTGCAGCGAGGCGATGTTGTCGATGTGCGGACCGATCGCGAGGCCGTTGGAAGCGAGGCAGAGCATGAGCTCGGGGAAGCGCTTTCGCACGGCGACGAGGGTGGCCATGGTTTCGACCGGATTGGCGAAGGGATCACCGGGGCCGGCGATGCCGACGACGCTGAGGTTGGGCACCTTTTGCACGAGCTCCTCGAGGTAGGGCACGGCCTGGTTGGCGGGCAGGATGGAGCTGGTGACGCCGGGGCGGCTCTCGTTCATGCAGTCAAACTTCCGGTTGCAGAAGTTGCACTGGAGGTTGCAGCGGGGTGCGACGGGCAGGTGGACGCGGGCGTGCTTGTGGTGGGACTCCTTGTTGAAGCACGGGTGCTTGGAGAAGTCCAAGGTGCCGGTGGCGTTGGTGGTCGGGAGCGGAGTGGTAAGGCCGGTGATCTGCATGGTTGTTACGGGTTGGTGGTTGGCGGTTGCGATCAGAGGTAGCTGTAGCCGATGTCGGAGCGTTCCTGCTTGGCTTCGAGCAGGGCGTTCACGACGCGGTCGAAGAGTTGCTGGGTGCCGGTGTAACCAAGAATCTGGATACGCTGGGCGCCGGCGCGGTCGTGCACCGGGAAGCCGCAGCGGACGAGCGGGATGCCGAGGCGGCGGGCGAGCTTGTAGCCCTTGCTCGAGCCGACCAGCAGGTCGGGCTGGAGGCGTTCGATCTCGGCCTCGATCTGGTGAAAGTCGGCGCCGGTGCGCACGAGGCACTTGCCGCGCAGCTCGGGGGCGGCGGCGAAGAGCGCCTGCTCGACGTTGGCGCGACGTCCGCCGGTGGCGCAGAGCACGGGCACGACGCCGGTCTCGGCGACCCAGGCGGCCACGGCCACGACGAAGTCTTCTTCTCCGTAGATCACCGCGCGTTTGCCGGCGGTGTATTTGTGGCAGTCGACGTAGCTGTCGACCAGGCGGCCGCGCTCGGCGATCAGGCGCTGGGGCACCGGCGTGCCGCTGGCCTCGGCGAGGGCGGCGAGGAAGGCGTCGGTCTCGCGCAGTCCGACCGGCAGGCCGAGCCGGCGGTGGGGCACGCCGAACTTCTTGGCGAGATGCGTGCCGGCGGTGGCGGCGTCGCCGGCGAGGGCGCGGCCGAGCTCGAGGGCGGCGGGGGCGCGGTGCAGGTCGCGGATTGCCTCGACGGGCGTGCCGCCGGCGGGCAGCGGCTCGTAGTCGGACCAGGAGGGGCCGTCGAGCGACTCGGAGTAGTCGGGCACGATGGTGGCCTCGGTGCCGAACCACTCGACGATGTCCTTGAGGTGGCGGATGTCGGCAGGTGAGACCATGCCCGGGAAGAGGGCGACGGGCTTGTCGGCGAGGCGACCCGGGTTCGCGGGCGGCATGTCCGTGCCGCCCGCGAGGGTTTCAACCAGAGCGCGCACGGCCGCGTGAAAGCCGTCCGCGTGGGTGCCCCGGAAGCTGGGTGTGGAGACGTGCACGAGGGCCGAGGCGCGGTCGGGGTTGGCCTCGCGATACTCGCCGATCAGCAGCGGCATGTTTTCGCCCATGGTCTCGGAGAGGCAGGTGGTGGCGATGCCGACGAGGCCGGGCTCGTATTGGCGGATGACGTTGTCGAGCGCGGTGTGGAGGTTCTTCTGTCCGCCGAAGATGGCGGAGTCCTCGGAGAAGTTGGACGAGGCGATGTCCATCGGCTCGCGGTAGTGGCTGATCAAATACCGGCGGATGTAGGTCGCGCAGCCCTGGGAGCCGTGGAGGAGGGGAACTGCGCCGGCGATGCCCTTGAAGGCGAGGCACGCGCCGAGCGGCGTGCAGAGCTTGCAGGGATTGGTCGAGGCGGAGGGGAACTCGGCGTCGTCGTCGGGGGGCGTGGGCGAGCCGCAGCCGCCGCCGCAGGTGTGGGTGGGGCCGATGCTCATGACGCCACCTCCTTGAGCGCCGCGGCGCGGCTGGCGCGGCGCGGGACGAAGTTCCAGACGGGGCTCATGACGCTGGCGTGGACCTCGCGGGCGAAGTTGACCATGCCGACGAAGCCGGCGAGCGCTTCCTTGCGCTCGTGGTTGTGGTCGCAGAAACCGATGCCGAGCTTGTAGGCGATGGGGCGTTCCTTCACGCCGCCGATGAAGAGGTCGACGTCCTTCTCGAGGCAGAACTTGGCGAGCTCGATGGGGTTGGAATCGTCGACGATGATGGTGCCGGGGTCGCACATCTCGCGGAGCTGCTCGTAGTCGGCGGCGTCGCCGGTCTGGGTGCCGACGACGACGGTGTCCATGTCGAGGCTGCGCAGGGCGCGCACGAGGGAGAAGGCCTTGAAGGCGCCGCCGACGTAGACCGCGGCGCGCTTGCCGGCGAGGTCGCGACGGTATTCGCGGATCTTCGGCATGATGGCGGCGAGTTCGTCGCGGACGACTTCGCGGGCGCGGTCCATGATGGCGGGATCCTCAAAGTGGGCGGCGGTCTCGTAGAGCGCGGCGGCCATGTCCTCGATGCCGAAGAACGAGATCTTTTTAAACGCGATGCCGTAGTCGTCCTGCATGCGCTTGGCCAGATGCGTCATGGAACCGGCGCACTGGACGAGGTTGAGGCCGGCGCCGTGGCAGCGGCGGATGTCGTCGACGCGGCCGTCGCCGGTGATGGTGGCGACGACCTCGACGCCCATGCGCTCGAAGTAGCTGCGGACGACCCAGGTCTCGCCGGCGATGTTGAAGTCGCCGAGGAGGTTGATGCTGCGCTTGGTGACCTTGGAGGTGTCGCCGGTGCCGATGAGCTTCAGGACCGACTCGCAGGCGGCGCGGTAGCCATCCTTCTTGGTGCCCTTGAAGCCCTCGGAGGCGACGGGGAGAACGGGAATGCCGCAGGCGGCGGAGACGGTTTTGCAGACGGCCTCGAGGTCGTCGCCGATCAGGCCGACGATGCAGGTGGCGTAGACGAAGGCGGCCTTGGGCTGGTGGCGCTCGATGAGGTCGCGGAGGGCGCGTTCGAGCTTCTTTTCGCCGCCGTAGATGATGTCCATCTCTTGAAGGTCGGTGGAGAAGCTGTTGCGGAAGAGCTGCGAGCCGCTGCTCTGGGCACCGCGGATATCCCAGGTGTAGGCGGCGCAGCCGATGGGGCCGTGGACGATGTGGAGCGCGTCGGCGATGGGGTAGAGGACGACGCGCGATCCGCAGAAGACGCAGGCGCGCTGGCTGACCGATCCGGCGAGGGAGTGGCGGCCGGCCTTGAGCGCGGGTTGCGTTGAGCCTCCTTCGCCGGCGCGGCCGATCTGGGCGGCGCGGTCGGGGAGAATGTCGAGCTGGCGGGCCATGGCCGTGGGCTCAGTGGTTGCAGTTGCAGGAACCGCCGTTGTGACCGGCACCGGAGCCGCCGCAACGGCAGCCCTCGTGTGGGCCGCGGGCGCCGGCAAACTCGGCCATGGCGTCGGGGTCCATGCGGAGGAGCAGCCAGTTGTCCTTCTCCTCGGCGCCGATGGCGGCGTAGAGGCGGCGGGCCTGGGCGTTCCACTGGAGGGTGGTCCACTCGAGGCGGCCGGCTCCGAGGCAGTGGGCGATGCGGGCGACCTCGCGCAGCATGTGGCGGCCGATGCCGCGCTCGCGGTAGCGCTGGCGGATGTAGAGGTCCTCGACCCAGAAGCCGGGCTTGCCGGTGAAGCTGGAGAAGGTGCGGTAGTAGATGGCGAAGCCGACGGGGATCTCGTCGATCCAGGCGATGAGGCCCTCGGCGGCGCGGTGCTCGCCGAGGAGGTTGGCGAGCACGGATTCCTCGGTGAGGCGGCACTCGTGGGAGAGCTTTTCGAACTCGGCGAGTTCGGCGACCATCTCGCAGAGCAGGCCGGCGTCCTCCTCGCGGAGGCGGCGGATGCGGAGATTGGCGGGCGTGGTCGGGCAGGTGGCTTTGGCGGTGGTCATGAGAAACGGGTATGGTTGACGGTTGGCAAAAGCGGGGCGGCGGACTTGGGGCGGACGGCGGACGGACAACAACGGGGAGGAAAGCGGAGCCGAGCTCGGAAAAACCCGGCTCCGCCCATACCCGTTATTGGACCAGTTCAAACCACTCCTCGGCGCACGTGCGGTCCTTGTGGTCGAGGAGAGCGTTGAGCATCAGTTCAACGAGGCGGATGCCACCGTTGTAACCGACGGAGGGGAAGAAGCGGTGGCCGACCCGATCGAGGATCGGGAAGCCGAACCGGACGAACGGCGTGTTCTCCACCCGGGCGAGGTATTTGCCGTAGGTGTTGCCGATCAGCAGGTCGACGGGCGCCTGCTTCATCCACTGATGCAATTCGTAGTAGTCGGCCGACTGCTTGATCTTGGCGTCGGGCACGATCGGATCGAGCAGCTCGTGAACGCGGCGCTCGTAGTGGTTGCCCGGGCTGCCGGTGATGACGTAGACGGGCTTGGCGCCGAGCTCGATGAGGAACTTGACCATGGCGATGACGTGGTCGGGGTCGCCGGCGACAGCCACACGCTTGTTGTGGAAGTATTGCTGCATGTCGCTGATGAGGTCGACCAGGCGGCCGCGCTCGGTCTCGAGGGCCTCGGGAACCTTGCCCTCGGGGGCGTAGGCGCGGAGGGCCTCGACGTAGGCGTCGGTCGCACCGACACCGATCGGGAGCTCGAGGTGGGCGGCGGGAACCTGCTGCTTGGCCTCGAGCCAGTCGGCGGCGGGGTTGGAGGCGAAGTGACCGAGGGCGATGGTGGCCATGCTGTCGGCCATGGTGCGGATGTCGGCGACCTGGGTGCCGCCCTTCGGATACATCTTGTAGGTGCCGTCGAGGGGACCGTCGAGGACGCCCGAGGTGTCGGGCAGCATGACGGTCTTCACGCCCATGAGGTCGGCGATGCGCTTGGTCTCGCGCATGTCGGCGGGCTCGACGAAGCCGGGGACGATGTTGAGCTGGTCCTTGGTCTCGCCGGTGGGCTCGGCGGCCAGATACTTGAGCGTCGAGGTGACCATGTTGGCGAAGCCGGTGACATGGGAGCCGACGAAGCTCGGGGTGTTGGTGTGGATGACGAGCTTGCCCTCGGGGATGGCGCCCTCTTCACGGGCGCGCTTCACGATCGTGGGGATGTCGTCGCCGATGACCTCGGAAAGGCAGGTCGTGTGGACGGCGACGATCTCCGGATTGTAGATCGAGAAGATGTTCTTGAGCGCCTGGGTGAGGTTCGCGAGACCGCCGAACACGGAGGCGCCTTCGGTGAAGGAGCTGGTGGTGGCGATGACGGGTTCCTTGAAGTGGCGGGTGAGGTGCGAGCGGTGGTAGGAGCAGCAGCCCTGGGAGCCGTGGCTGTGCGGCATGCAGCCGTGGATGCCGAGGGCAGCATACATGGCACCGATGGGCTGGCAGGTCTTGACGGCGTTGATGCGCAGGTTGGTGCGTTCGACGCTCTGGTCGGCGGTGGTTCCGTTTAGCATGACGGTGAGGAATTTGATATTTGAAATTTGAGATTTGAAATCGTGAGCCGACGACGGCTCACGCGGTGGTCTCCTCGGTGGCGGCGGCCTTCGGCGTGCAGACGAAGCGGGCCTGCGGGGCGGCGGACTTCCAGGGCGGGGAGACGAGCTTCCAGACCTTGGTGTTCACCATGCGGTCGATTTCCTTGTAGAAATTCGCCGCGCCGGTGAAGGCGGCGTAGGGGCCTCCGTAGTCGTAGCTGTGGAGCTGTTTGCAGGGCACGCCGGACTTCTCGATGGCGAACTTCTCCTTGATGCCCGAGCAGATGACGTCGGGTTTGTAGAGCTCGATGAGCTTGTCCATCTCGTGCTGGGAGATGTCGTCGATGACGAGCGCGTCCTTGCGCATGTCGCGCATCATGCCCTCGTAGTCGCGGTAGGTGAATCCGCCGGCCTCGAGGGCGGCGTTTTGCTCGGCGGTCTTGCGGGGCTTGTAGCGGGTGGCGTCGGGCTCGACGGAGATCTCCTCGATGTTGCGGGAGTCGGCGTCGACCTTGATGGTGGGGAGGACGTCGCGGCCCTCGTAGTCGTCGCGGTGGGCGAACTCGTAGCCGGCGGCCACGACGGTCATGCCGATGTCGCGGAAGAGGTCCTGGTAGTGGTGGGCGCGGGAGCCGCCGACGAAGAGGGCGGCGGTCTTGCCGGAGCAGCGGGTCTTGCAGTCCTCGATGACGGGGCGCAGGTCGGCCATCTCCTGGGCGATGACTTCCTCGACGCGATCGGTGAGCTTCTTGGAGTCGAAGAACTGGGCGATCTTGCGGAGGGACTTGGCGGTGGCGGCGGCCCCGAGGAAGTTCACCTTGAACCACG
Organism: Verrucomicrobiota bacterium; assembly: GCA_030601755.1. Lineage (GTDB taxonomy): Bacteria > Verrucomicrobiota > Verrucomicrobiia > Opitutales > Opitutaceae > JAUWBF01. The sequence goes on from JAUWBF010000062.1 coordinate 19,655, forward strand.
GAATGCCGAACTTGGTCTCCATCATCTCGGCCATGTAGTTGATCGAGCGGTGGCACTGGACGACGTTGAGGTCGGCGGTGTGGCACTTGGTGACCTGCTCGTAGGAGATGTCGCCGGAGAGCGTAGCGGTGACGTGGATACCGCACTTGCGCAGGAGGGTGTCGATCTCCCAGGCGTCGCCGCCG
>JAUWBF010000001.1 GCA_030601755.1 Verrucomicrobiota bacterium
TAACGTCCGAACCACGCCGACGCGGCGTCGCGGTCGGCGGCGATGGCGGCGCGGAGTTCGTCGACTCCCGCAAACGTGCGCTCGGGGCGCAGGAAGTGCAGCCACTCGACCCGCAGGCGGTCGCCGGGGCCGAAGGGACACTCCTCGCCGAGCAGGTGGATCTCCAGGCGCGGCGCGACGGCCTGCTCCACGGTGGGACGCAGGCCGAAGTTCATCACCGCGGGCAGACCCTCGGCGCCGTTCTCCGACGAGACGCGCGCCGTGTAGACGCCAAGGCGCGGGGCCAGGGTCTCGCCCCACGGCAGGTTGAGCGTGGGGAAACCGATGGTGCGGCCGAGCTGCTTGCCGGGCGTCACCACCCCGGCGCTCACGTAGGCGCCGCCGAGCAGCGTATTGGCGTCGTCGATACGGCCGTCGGCGAGGGCGGCGCGGATGCGCGTGCTGCTGATCGGCTCGCCGTCGTGGTTGATGCGCGGGGCGCTGACCACGTGCACGCCGTGTTTCCTCGCCTCGGCGACCAGCATCTGGATGTCGCCGCGGCGTCCACGACCAAAGCGCCAGTTTTCACCGACGTAGATCGCCGACAGGCCCGGCAGGTGCGAGCGCAGGTGCGGGATGAGTTCCTCCGCCTCGATGGCGGCGAAGGCCTGGTCGAAGGGTTGCACGATGACCGCGTCCATGCCGAGCGACGAGAGCGCGGCGACCTTGGCGGAGTCTTCTATTATGAGGCGCACCGGGTCCTGCGGACGGAAGAGCCGGCTGGGATGCGGCGAAAACGTGAGCACGGCGGCGAGCCCGCGGGTGCGGCGGGCGTTGAGCACGGCGGCGTCGAGCACCGCGCGATGCCCGATGTGCACGCCGTCGAACATGCCGACCGCCAGATGCAGCGGGCGCGCGGCGGGTAAGACGGTGGCGGCGGCGATGCTGTCGAAGAGGCGGGTCACGGGGAGCGGATGGGAAGAGTGCCCACGAAACACACGAAAGGGCACGAAAGAAAAATCAGCGACAAGCGCCTGATGCAGTCCCCTGTTTTTGTGTTTTTCGTGTCTTTGGTGGGCACGCGGCTTCAGCCCAGGGCGACCGACGGGGCGGCCTTGTAGATCGGCACCAAAGCGGCCTCGATCTCGGCGGGGGTCATTTTCTGGATCTGCTCCAGGGTGACGGCCTGGTCGACGTGGAAGTCGCCGGAGAACGTGCGGCGCAGGGCCGAGAGGTGCGCGCCGCAGCCGAGTTTTTGGCCGAGGTCGTGGGCGAGCGTGCGCACGTAGGTGCCCTTGGTGCTACGCACGACGAAGTCGATCCGCGGGGATTCCCAGCGGGTGCAGTCGAACTTCGAAACGCGGATGAAGCGGGCCTCGCGCTCGATCTCCTCGCCGGCGCGGGCGGCCTTGTAGAGGGGCTGGCCCTTGATCTTCACGGCGGAGAACATGGGCGGCGTCTGGTATTGGTCGCCGAGCATCGAGCGCATGGCGGCGGCGACGTCGGCTTCGGTCAGGGCGGGCACGGGGCGCGTCTCCAAGACCTCGCCCTCGGCGTCCTGGGTGTTGGTGGTGGCGCCGAGCGTGATGGTGCCGGTGTATTCCTTGTCCGCGCCCATGAGGAACTGGGAGAGCTTGGTGGCCTTGCCGAGCAGGACGATGAGCAGGCCGGTGGCCATGGGGTCGAGCGTGCCGGCGTGGCCGATGCGCTTCATGCGCAGGATGCCGCGCAGGCGGGCGACGACGTCGTGCGAGGTGTGCTCGGGCGGCTTGTCGACGAGGAGGACGCCGTTGTATTCGGGAGCGGGCGCGCGCATCAGGCGGAGGCGTTTTTGACCGACGCGATTTCCGCGGCGATGGCGGCGACGAGCTCGGCGCGGAAGGCCTCGAGCGTGGTGCCCTTGACGTTGAGCCCGGCGGCGCAGGCGTGGCCGCCGCCGTTGAAGCGACCGGCGACGCGGTCCATGCGGTAGACCGGCGAGGTGGAGCGGAGGCTGGCCTTGATGGCGCCGTCGCGCATCTCGATGAGCACGCCGATCTGAACGCCCTCGATGCTGCGGGCGTAGTCGACCATGCCCTCGGTGTCCTCGGGCGTGGTGCCGGTCTCGGCGTAGGTGCCCTCGGGGATGAGGCCGACACAGACGAGGCCGTCGCACTCGGTCTTGAACGAGGCGAGGAAGCGCTGGAGGAGCTGGAGCTTGCCGAAGGTCTCCTGCTCGTAGAGTTCGTTGCCGGCGACCGCGGGATCGGCACCACGGCGGACGAGCTCGGCAGCGATCTCGAAGCAGCGGCCGGTGGTGGCGGGGAAACGGAACTGGCCGGTGTCGGTGGCGATGCCGACGAAGAGGTTCTGCGCGGTGAGGGCGTCGATCTCGAGGCCGGCGTCGAGGAACATGCCGGCGAGGATCTCGCCGGTGGCGGCGGCGGCGGTGTCGATGTAGTTGTGCTCGCCGTAGCCGTTGTTCGAGAGGTGGTGGTCGATGTTGCCGGCGGGCGCGGGAAAGCGGGCCTTCACGGACTCGCCGGCGCGGCGCAGGTCGGCGCAGTCGACGTAGACGGCAAGGCGCCCGGCGGCGTCGAGCTGGTCAAAGCGCACGAAGGGCGTGTCGCCGACGAGGAATTGCAGGCGACGCGGCACGGGGTCGGGGTTGACGCAGAGGGCGTCGATGCCCCGGGCGCGCAACACGCGGCAGAGGGCGACCTGCGAGCCGATGCAGTCGCCGTCGGGCCGGGAGTGGCCGATCACCGCGACTTGGTGGCCTTGCAGGCGTTCGAAGAGCGCCGGCAGACGGGCGGAGAGTTGCGGAAAATGGGTGGACATGGTCGGGCGCGGCGGTGGGAACGACAACGGTTGGCGTGGCGGCGCGAAGGCGGGAGGGCGGCGGGAATCAGGCCCCGGCGTCCGGGGATTGTTTGGCCTTTTCCTCGGCGGCCAGTTCATCGAGCAGGCCGAGGATGCGGTTGCCGCGCTCGGTGGAGGTGTCGATCTGGTAGGTGAGCAGCGGCATCTGCTTGAGCACGAGGTTGCGGGCGAGCTCGTGGCGGATCTCCTTGGCGTGGTGGCGCAGCCACTTGAAACGGTCCTCGATGTGCGCGTCGTCGCCGGTGACGGAGACGTAGACCTTGCCGTGATGGAGGTCGGGAGTGACCTCGACGCCGGTGATCGTGATGGTGGCCGCCTCGGACTGGTGGTGCTTGCGCAGGTAGGCCCCGATCTCGCGGTGGATGAGTTCGTTGACGCGAAGGATGCGGGTGGACATGGCGGAGGAGGATTTACGATTTCGGATTTACGATTTACGAATTAGCAAAGTCTCAGCGGAGAAATCGTAATTCGTCATTCGTAAATCGTAAGTCGTCAGAGCGAGGCGCGGACCTTTTGGATTTCGTAGACCTCGATGACGTCGCCGACCTCGTAGCCGTTGAAATCGTCGAGCTTGATGCCGCACTCGAGGCCGGCGCGAACTTCGTTGGCGTCGTCCTTGAAGCGCTTGAGCGTGGCGATCTTGCCCTCGTGCACGACGTCCTTCTTGCGACGGAGACGGGCGGCGGCGTTGCGGGTGATCTTGCCTTCGGTAACCATGCAGCCAGCCACGAAACCCTTGCCCTGCGCAAAGGTGGCGCGGACCTCGGCGGCACCGAGCTTGACCTCCTTGAGGTCGGGGTCGAGCAGGTCGGCCATCATCTCCTTCACCTTGTCGGCGAGTTCGTAGATGATGTCGTAGGTCTCGATGCGCACGCCGTGGTGTTTGGCCAGCGGGGTGACGCCGTTCTCGAGCTTGGTGTTGAAGCCGATGACGACAGCACCGCCGGCGGCGCCGGCCATGAGCACGTCGTTCTTGGTGACGAGGCCGACGTCGGTGGAGACGACCTCGAGCGAGACCTTGGTGCTCTTGATGCCCTCGAGGACGCTGCGCACGGCCTCGGTGGAACCGAACACGTCGGTTTTGACGATGACCTTGAGGGTCTTCTGCTGGGTCGCGGCGATGTTGGCGAAGAGGGACTCGACGGAGACCTCCTTGGGCGCGGAAGCGGCGGTGGCGGCGGTCTTCTTGAGTTCGTGCGCGGCCTCGTCGGCGAGGTTCTCGGCCTCGCGGGCGTTCTTGACGGTCTTGAAGTTGGCGCCGCTGTCGGGCGTGCCGGACCAGCCGATGACGCGCACGGGCGTGGAGGGCGGGGCCTCCTTGAGGTTCTTGCCCTGGTCGTCGAACATGGCGCGGACCTTGGCCCACTGGGAACCGCAGACGATGGCGTCGCCGACGCGGAGGGTGCCGCGCTGGACGATGACGGTGGCGAGCGGACCGCGGCCGACGTCGATCTGGGACTCGATGATGACGCCGCTGGCGGGGGCCTTCGGGTTAGCCTTCAGCTCGAGCACGTCGGCCTGAAGGTTGATCATGTCGAGGAGGTCGGGGATGCCGTCGCCCTTGAGGGCGGAGACGGGCACGGTGACAACCTCGCCGCCCCAGTCTTCGGCGGCGATCTCGCGCTCCTGCATCATCTGCTTCACGCGGTCGGGGTTGGCACCCTTCACGTCCATCTTGTTGATGGCGACCATGAGGGCGACGCCGGACTCCTTGATGTATTTGAGGGCTTCGTCGGTCTGCGGCATGAAGCCGTCGTCGGCCGCGACCACGAGGATCGCGATGTCGGTGACGGAGGCGCCGCGGGCGCGCATCTTGTTGAAGGCGGCGTGGCCGGGGGTGTCGAGGAAGGTGATTTTACGCCCCTCCTGCTCGACCTGATAGGCGCCGATGTGCTGGGTGATGCCACCGGCCTCGCCGGCGGCGACCTTGGCCTTGCGGATGGCGTCGAGGAGGGAGGTCTTGCCGTGGTCGACGTGACCGAGGATGCAGACGATCGGAGGACGGGGCGCGAGGTTGGCGGCCTCCTCCTGCTCGATGCGCTTGCGCTTTTCCTTCTCGGTTTCCTTGGGGGCCTGCTGCGGGGCGGCCTCGCCGCGGTGCTTGATCTCAAGCAGGAAGCCGTGCTTCTCGGCGAGCTGGATGGCAACAGGCTCCTCGATGGACTGGTTCATCGAGGCGAAGATGCCGGCCTCCATGAGCTCGGAGATGAGCTTGAAGGGCTTCATGCCGAGGGCGGTCGCGAAGTCGCGAACGATGATCGGCGGCTTGAGGTGGATGATCTTGACGTCGCCCTCGGTGGTGATGGTGGCGGTCTGCGCGGGCGGCAGCACAGGCATCACGGGCACGCCGGGCGCGGAGACCACAGGCGGGGCGGGCGGAACCTTGGGAGCACCAACGGGCGGCGGCATCGGCGGGGCCGAGGGAGCCGGACGGGCGGGCACCGGCGGCGGAGGCAACGGAGCCGAGACCGGCGCGGAGGGAGCAGCGGGCATCACGGCGCGCGGCGGCGGAGGCGGCGGCACGGAAACGGGACGCGGGGCGTTGGGACGCGGAATCGGGGGCGGGGGCGGCGGCGCGGAGGCGGCGCGCACGGGAGCCGGCGGCGCGGAAACAGGAGCGGGCGCGGCGGGCGGAGCGACGGGGGCCTTGGCGGCGGCTTCGGCTGCAGCGGCGGCTTCGGCCTTTTCGCGGGCGACATCCTCGGCGCTCTTTACCATGACTCCGGGGGGAAGCTTGGTGGTGAAGGCACCGGGAGTGGTCGCTTCCTCGGGGGTGACCTCGGCGGGCGCTTCGGCAGCGGCGGGCTGACCGGCCGGCTCTTCGGCGGGCTGGGCCTTGGCGGCGAATTCCTCCTGCAGAGCTTCCGCGGAGATGTTGTCGATCGTGCTGGAAACGCTCTTAACGTCGTATTTGCGTTCCTTGAGCAGGGCCAACAATTCCTTGTTGTCCATGCCGATCTTCTTCGCGAGTTCGTGGATGCGGATGCTCATTCTGCAGGTGTTTCGTAACGGGTCCGGGCGGTGCGGGAGGGTTGGTTGCGGTTGCGGGTTTACTGCTGCGCGCCGGCGACGCGGGCGATGATTTCCTGGGCCTCGTCGGCGCTGAAGCCGGCCTCGACCAAGTCGTCGGCCTCGACGCCCTCAAAGGCGGCGGGAGAATTGATGCCGGCGGCCACCAGGCGCTCGGCGAGCGCGGCGGTGATGCCAAAGGAGTCGACGAGCACGCGGATGGCCTGGGTGCGCGGATCGATGGTCTCGACGCGGTGCTCCTCGATGTCGATGCGCCAGCCGATGAGGCGGGAGGTAAGGCGGGCGTTCTGGCCCTTGCGACCGATGGCGATGGCGAGGTCTTCGGAGGAAACCTTCAGGAGGATGCGGCGGTTTTTCTCGTCGAGGATGATCTCCTTGGGCACGGCGGGCTTGAGGGCCTCGAGCACCATTTGCTTCGGGTCGGCGAAATGGTTGATGATGTCGATCTTCTCGCCGTTGAGCTCGCGGACGATGGTCTTGACGCGCGCGCCGCGGGCGCCGACGCAGGCGCCGACGGGATCGACCTTGGGGTCAGTGCTGGTGACGGCGATCTTGGTGCGGTAGCCGGGCTCGCGGGCGAAGGCCTCGATCTTGACGGTGCCGTCGGCGATCTCGGCAACCTCGACCTCGAACAGGCGGCGGACAAACTTCTGGCTGGCGCGGCTGAGGATGAGCTCGGGACCGCGCGGGGTGCTCTCGATGTTGAGAAGGATGCAGCGGATGCGGTCGCCGGGCTGGTATTCCTCGCCGGGGGACTGCTCCTTGCCGGGGAGGACGGCCTCGGCCTTGCCGAGGTCGATGAAGATGTCGCTGCGCTCCTTGCGGCGGACGGTGCCGGTGACGATGTTGCCGACCATGTCCTTGAAGTCGTCGTAAATGCGGTCCTTCTCGAACTGGCGGAGCTTCTGCATGACGGCCTGGCGGGCGGTCTGCGCGGCGATGCGGCCGAGGGTGGCGGGATCGATTTCCTTCTCGACGATGGAGCCGAGGTGCGCGGCGGGGTCGATGGACTGGGCCTTCTCGATGTGGATCTCGGTCTTGGGATCGCTGACGGAATCGACGACCTTCAGGAGCGACCAGGCGTGCAGCTGGCCGTTCTTGGGGTTGATCTCGATCTTGAGTTCCTGCCCGGAGCTAACGCCCTTCTGGGCAGCGGTTTTGATGGCGTTGACAATCGCGGCGATCATGTCGGCGCGGCCAATGCCCTTCTCCTTTTCCATGTATTCAAGGACGGAAAGAATTTCGCTGCTCATCGTGTGGAAGGTGGTGGGTGTTAGAGAAAAAAAAAGCGGGCCGAAGGCCCACTTAGGGAAAGTGAACGTGTTTACAGAAACGCACAGTAAGCGGTCGGGCCAAATCGATGTCAAGTCCCGCACCCGGACGGACCTGCCGCTCACCGCCCCGAACGTTCCATCAGCCAGTCCAACAGGCCCTGAAAGGCTCCGTGCGCGGCCGGTCGTTCACGGCCGCCGATCAAGCCGAGCCGGCGCAAATGCCCGGTCAACTCCGCGGGCTGGTCGCCTGGATACCACACCCGCCAGACATCGCCGAGATCGTCGCCGGAACGCGCCGCCCAAAGCGGCAGCAAGCCGTCGCAGATCAACGTGTCCAGGCGCGGCCCGCCCAACACGCCACCGCAAACCGCCTCCCCCACCCGCCTGCGCCACGCGGCCAAACCCGCCCGCCGCCGCGCCTCTCCCGCGGACACTCCGCGGCAATCCGCCGCCGCTTCGTCCAAGCCACCCGCGAGCCCGGCCCAGCGCTCCGGCCAGTCGGGCACGCGGCGGACCCACTCCGCGTATTGCGCGAGGCGGCGCTCGGGACGGTTGACCGGCCGCACGCCGGAACGCCGCCAAGCCGCCTCCTCGGAAATTCGTGCGGCCTCGGCGACGCCCGCCGAATCATCCGCCCAAGCCGCCAACGGCCACCGACCCGCCACGCGCAGCATCGGCGCGCGGTTGAAACGATAACCGAGCACCTCCAGCGCCGTGTGATGGCAGGCCTCCGTCCAGCCGAGCTTGCGCAGACGCGCCGTCGCGAAGTGAACCTTCGCCCGCCAACGTCGCTCCGCGCGCGCCGCCAGTTCGCCTTCGGCGCGACCGGGCGGCAGGTCGTCGAGCCAGTCGCCCAACTGACTGGCCGGGCGACCGGCAAGGTTTTCCATCGCCGCCTCGGCCGCGTATTCCTCGAGGTCATGATGTAACCACGGAAGCAATACAAGCAGCGGGATCGCTCGCCCGCCCGCGCCGCGCGTGGAGCTCATGGCCGCCGGCGGCGGAAACAGCACGACATGCAACACCACGCGATCATAAGCCTCGTCGGCCGCGTGGCCATGCGCCTGCCAATCGCGCGCATGCAGGTGCAGCTCGACGTCGCCGACCCTCTCGCGTCCGTCGATCAACAGCCGCGCGTCCCGAAAATCCGGCCCGCCCAGATGATTCCAACGGCCCGGGTCGAACACCTCGACGCGCGCGCCGCCCTGCGTCTTGAGACCGACCGACGCGAACTCCCGACGGCACCAGATTTTTTGCAGCAGCGTCTCGGGAAACGTGAACGGTCCGTAGATGCCCTGGATCTCCTCGACGTGAACGGCGTTTTCCGGATTCGGAGTCGTCATGATGGTGATCGTGCCCGCGGGTCGTTGGTCGCGCTGGTCGTCGTTCAGCGCCGGTTCCACTTGCGTCCGTTGTCGCGAGCGAGGCCGGCGACGCGGCGCTCCTGTTGCTCGCCCGCGCGCTCCACCCGCGCGGCCAGTTCGTCCGGCGAACACCAAACCGCGCCCGCCGCCTCGACGGTCGAGCGCTCGGACTGGTCCGCGGTCGCCACCAGACACGTCGCCGGATCGGCGGCGCGCGCGACCAACCGCTCGATGACATCGTCCGCGGTGACTCCGGCCGGCGTGTAGATCACCGCCACCGATTCGGGGCCGTGCGGATGCTCCACCACGAGGTCTGCGCCGCGTCCATCGAAGACCACGGTCAAACGCTCGCAGGCCACGGGCAACAAGACCAGCAGGCGACCGACCAACCGCTCGCGGGCGACGGTCTTGTCACCGCGCCTGGTCTCCGAGCGCAAGTCGGCCCACGCGTGAATGAGATTGGAACCATCGACCAAAATATGCGCCACCGTGCCCACGGGTTAACGAAGCTGCCGACGGCGAAACCACGGGCAACACCGGAAACCAGCCCGCGCGGTTTTTATCCCCGCGGCCATGAATGGCGGAGAGAGGGGGATTGGGTTGGCTTCGCCAAGTCCTGCGGACCGGCCCGCGACCGCCGCGTCGACACTGCCCAAAGTGGCGGAGAGAGAGGGATTCGAACCCCCGGAACAAAAAACGCCCTAGCGTCTTTCGTTTTTCACTCGTAGGCAGTCGAATAAACCTTCGCCAAACTGTGCTGGACGTTGTTACTTTCGTTGTTACAACCATTCGAAACTCATGGCTTCGCTCCGCAAACACCCTCGGTCTCCCTTCTGGTTTGCTTGCTTTAACCTGCCAGACGGACGCCGCACTCAACGCAGCACCAAGCAGACCGACCGGCGTAAGGCGGAACGCATCGCGAACAAGTGGGAGGACGCCGCCCGGCAAAAAGTCTCCGAAGACCAGGCGCGCCGCGTCTTGTCCGACATTCACAAGGTCATCCATGGCGAGGGCCTCGTCACCAAGACCGTGCAAGCGCACTTCGAAGACTGGACCGAAAGCGTGAAGGCGACCGCCGCACCCGCCACGGCCACGGCTTACGCCCAGGTCGCACGCGATTTCCTCATCTCGCTCGGTGATCGCGCGTCCCGCGACCTTCACCAGCTCACACCCGCGGACATCGGCCGCTTTCGCGCCGAGGCGTTGCGGCGTGTCTCGCCCACCACCGCAAACAAGCAGATCAAAATCCTTCGTGTCTGCCTCGGCCAGGCCGTGAAACTCGGCCTGATCGAGAGCAACCCGGCCACGAAGGTTGACACCGTCAAGGTGCGGGCGGGCGAACGCGGCGAGCGGCGCCCGTTCACCCTTGAGGAGCTGCGCAAGGTGCTTGCCGTCTGCTCGCCCGAGTGGAAAGGCATCGTGTTGGCCGGGCTCTACACCGGCCAACGCTTGGGCGACATCGCCACCCTCACATGGGCGGCTGTCGATCTTGAGCAAAACGCGATCTCGTTCGTCACTGCAAAGACCAATCGCCGGCAGCACATCCCGATTGCCAAGCCGTTGCGCGCCTACTTTGAGACCCTGCCTGCGGGTGACGACCCGCGAGCCCACCTGTTCCCCAAGGCCGCCGCATCAAGTCGACGCTCAAACGAGTTTTACGACATCCTGGCCGACGCCGGCCTCGTCAAGGAGCGCAGCGACGCCAACACCGACAAGACCGGCCAAGGCCGCAAACGTCGCCGCACCGTCAACGAGCTAAGCTTCCACTGCTTAAGGCACACCGCGACCAGCTTGCTCAAGGTCGCGGGCGTCTCGCAGGCCGTCGTCATGGACCTGATCGGCCACGACTCCGAAGCCGCTTCGCGCACCTACACCCACGTCGACGACGACGCCAAGCGCGCCGCCCTCGAGAAACTTCCCGACATTCTGTCCTCATGAATGACGACGGCGCACACACAATGACAGAGCCACAAAGAAGGCTGACGGCGATCTTCCAACAAGCTCGCGAATGCGTCGGCCTGCTCCATGGTATTGCCGCGCGCTGCGACGACAGCACGATCCGGGAGGCCGCCATCGCGTTCCTCGCGCAGGTCGGCTCACTGACCGCCGGCCACCTCGTTTGCCTCGCCTCAGATCCCGAGCGCAGTGCCGAAGTCAAAGCCGTTGCTGCAAAGTCGGACACGTGGCCACTTCTTCACTCCGTCTGGCCCCAAGACAACAAAACGGCCGAGGGCCTGATCCCTTCCTCAATCATCGGTAGCGCCAAGACCATGAAGCCCGGCCGGGCGAGTTTGGACACACCGCAAACTCGCGAAGCCGTTCGCTTCGTTCAACACATGCAGGTCGCGCAGCTCGCATTGCTTCGCAGCTCCGACAACGACACCGCTGCCACCTACATCAGGAAACACCATGACGTCGATATCCCCCGCGAAGTGATCGAGCTCGCCGCCTCTTTGCCTCCCGTCAGCAAATCGACCCTTCCACTGTGGCAAAATGCACTCTGGAAATACGCGTGCCTTCGATACGGCGGCACCGAAGTCCTGCGAAAACATCCCGACTGGCACCGCCTGCCCAACGCCGTCAAAGACAGAAACGGCACGACCGTCCCTGAGTCGACGATACGCCAGAAGCTCGCAACCGCACTTGCTCAAGTCTTGGGCTTTACCCGCAAATAAATTTTCAGGGTAAAGCCGAAGGGTTTCACGCTCGCCAATGTCCGGCATCGTGCCGGACATGCACCAGCATACATCACCAGTTGTCAGCGTCCCCACGGTGCCGGAATGGCTCCGCCTTCCGTCCCCAGGCAAAGCCGAGCCCCACACCGGGCTCCGTCGCAGCCTCCTCTACGACCTCATCAAATCGCGGGCCGTCAAATCGGTAGCCATCCGCAAGCCCGGCTGCATCCGGGGCGTCCGCTTGATCCACGGTCCTTCGCTGCTCGCCTATCTCGAGCGGCTTGCGACCGAGCAATCTGGCGAACCCATCGACCAAAACGAGGAAGCCGCGGCATGAGCATCGCCGTCATGTCACGGGTTTGGGCGCAGAGCCAGGCCAAGGGCGCTTCGCTTCTGGTCCTGCTCGCCATCTCAGATTTCGCGGACGACCAAGGCTACGCCTTCCCTGCACGCGCCACCCTCGCCAAAAAAGCCCGGATCACCGAGCGAGCCGTTCAACTCACCTTCCGCGAGCTTGAGCGTCTCGGTGAACTTCAGATCACGCCCAACGGCGGGCCACGCGGCTGCAACGTCTATCGGATCATTCACCCCGCTCCCAATCCACGGGGAGAAAATTGTTCAGGGGAGAAAACCACGACACAGGGGGGAGAACAGATTTCTCCCGAGGGGGAGAACGTAGTTCCTCCGGGGGGAGAACTACGTTCGCCCAAACCGTCAGTTAACCGTCAGATATCCGTCATAGAACCACCAAGCGCGCAGCCGCAAGCGGCCGCGTTGGTGGGCGAGGCTTCGGACTTGGTCCTTGCTTCGCCTTCAGCACCCCAACGCCGCCGCAAGGCATCGCCGCCCGACACCCCGGCGCCTGCCGAATGGTCCGACGCCATGAAGGCAGCCTGGGGCGAGTGGCTGCAGCACCGGCGCGAACTGCGCGCACCACTCACCGCCACCGCGGCCCGCCAGCAAATTGCCATGCTCGCCAAGATCGGCGAGGGCCGGGCGCTCAGGGCCATCGAGCACAGCATCGGAAACAACTGGCGCGGCATCTTTGAGCCGGCGACGCACAACCACCGCCCGGCCAGATCGCAAGCCTCCGTAGATAAACGCTTTGCCGGAGCATTTTGAGCACGCACCGCGAAAAAACTTAAGTAAGCCTAACATTTTTAAAATCATGAAAAATGCAGAAAATGCCATAGCCTCGGTCGGCTCGGTCCTCGCCGACCTCCGCCCGGAGATCGGGCTGGATGCCGCGGACACTCCCACGGCCAGCGAGCCGTTCGACCACGAGGCTTACACCCGTGCCCGCGTGCGTGAGGCACGCGCCGAGCGGTGGGAGCTGCAATGCCCGAGCGCGTTGAAGACATCGGACTGGGATCACCCTTCGCTGCTGCCGAATCGCGAAGCGATTGAGCGCGTCCGCAGCTGGTCGGCCGACAGCGCCAAGGGGCTGTTGATTTCCGGCGCGACCGGGCTTGGGAAGTCTCGTGCGTTTTGGAGCCTGCTGCAGCGTCTCATGGTCACCGAGGGGCGAGAGGTCAGCGTCTTCCATTCGACCGATTTTTTCCGAGACATGCAGGAACAGGTGAACTACGGCCGCGATGAATCGGCGGCCTGGTCGCGATGCATGTCTGCGGTGCCGATCTTGGCCCTCGATGACTTCGGGCAAGAGGCCACGCTATCCGCCCGAGCCGACTGGGCGCAGGCCGTTTTCATGCGTCTGCTCGACACGCGGCTTGGCGAAGGCCGCCCGATCTTGATCACGACCAACCTCGGCGCCGCCGACCTCGCCGGAGGCCAGGTCAACGGCGTCCGCGCCAATCCGCTCGTCCGCCGACTTCTTGACCTGTGCGAGGTCGTCAAATTCCGCGCGCCGTGAACTCAAGATTTTTCACCGGTTACCTCCCTGTCGATGCCGCCGAGGCCTACACACCTGCCACCGCGACCGCGCCCGCGTTGCGGAAGCTGGTCTTTGACGTCGTCATCAAAGACAGCGCGGGAAACGAGTTCCCGGAAAAATGCATGATCGAGGATCCCGCGCTCATCGTCGCCGCCGAGGAGCTTTTGACCGCAGGCCGCGCCGTGGTTTGCGAGGGCGAGCAGACCGCCCGCCCGCTTCATGAGCGGGGCGTGCTCAAAGGCTACACGCGCCGCGTGTTGATCAAGCGAATCGAGTTCCCCCAACGGGGCGGGAAGAAAACCCAAAACGAAAAGGTAGAGGCCAGCGCATGAAGCCATCCATCCACCAAATCCAAAGCCAGCTTGACCAGTTGCACGCCGCGTTCAACGCGCAGTGCGCCTCATGGAAGGCGGCATCCCTCGCGCTCTACGCGGCCGAGGCCGAGCGCGACAAGCAGACCTCGCTCATCAGCGGCATCGTCGATCAGATCGAGGCCGCCAACGCGGCCCTCGCCGAGGCCGGCGTCGAGCCGCCGGCCATTCCCGCCGAGCTGCCCGACCTCGCCGCCGCCATGTTGCGCGGGCGCGCATCGGGCGACGTGGCCGCCCGGCTTGAGTCGAAGGCCTTGCCACGCGCCCAGGACGGCGCGGGCACCAACTGATTTCACGACCGGCGCACGTCGCGCCGGCCACACCACCAAACAGCAAACTGTATTCGAAAATGAACTACCTCGCACAGGGACTCAATTCAGGCTTCGGCCTCGGCTTTCAAGCCGCGACCGATGCCAAGGCCAGAAAACAAAAGCAGGACGAAGAACTCGCGCGGCGGAAACTCGAGGAAGAGATGTTGGACAAGCGTATCGTCGCCGACGCCAAAAACCAGCAGATGCGCATCGAAGCCGACGACCGCCGCTGGATGAACTCCGAGCAGAATCGCCACATCAACCGCGCCATGGATATTTTCGAGGCCGACCTGCGCCGGCAGATGGGCAACGAGCAGCAGGCACCGCGGAACCGCTTGCTGAACGCACAGGCCCTGGCCCAAGAACTCGAAAACAAACGCGCGCTGGCCGGCCCCGGCACGCCGCCGCCGCCCATGGCGAAGGTCCGCAAGACATTCGGCCCCGGCAACGAGTCATATTTCGAATACCAGGCACCGTTGAGCGACATCGAACGGACCGCGGCGAACGCGCCGACTACCGCCTACAAATCGCCCTTCGCCCGCGAAATCTCCCAACAGAGCAAGATCATCGCGGAAAACACTGCCCAACTCCAAAGCGGCGATGTGAGATCCGGATTCCTCGGCATGACCAACCGAGGCGACACCGTGCGAAAGGCTCAGGCGCAGCTGCAAAAACTCCGAGCCCTCGAGCTTGAGGACATGGTTCAAAAGGGTGCGATCACCCAGGCCGAGGCCGACCGCCGCGCCGACCTCATTCTCAACGGCCAATAACCACCGATCGCGCACCGCCTCCGATGTCCCTCGCCAAGCTCCTCCAAAAAACCGCCGCCGGTGCCATCGTCGATGACGACGACACCGGCGGCAACACGCCCGAGTCACCGGCCACGCTCGCCGCGCAATCGCGCGCCGTGCGCGCGGGCCGACAGCGGGCCGTGATGTATCCACGCGGCACCGACGAAGCGCCGTTGCCGCGTGGATTGGCGCGCGTCGAAACCGCGCGCGGCGTCTTCCATTACGATCCTTCGCAGATCGACGCCGAAGACATCCAACGCGCCAGCCTAGCACGCCGAGAAAACGACGTGCTCGGGCTCGGACCCGCGAGCAAGGCCGACGTTCTGGCCCGCGCCGCACAGGGCGAACCCGTCGCCGGCGTCGTTGAGCGCCAGCCCGACGGCGTGGAGGTCAAGTCCGCCGTTGTGACACCTTCCACCGCGCCGGGCGCGCTGCGCGAGATCACCGCCCGCGCCGCCCCCGGCAACCGGGTGGCGGTCGAGCCGGTGGAAGGCGTCATCGCGTCACGCCCTCGCCGGCTGGCGGCTCTGCGCGCCGCCGTCGGCGGTGCCGACGCGCCTCCCGCCGAGCGTCCGCGCGGCTTGGCCGCTCTGCTGGCCGCGACCTCCGGCCGCGAGCAGCAGCCGGCCCGCGCCGACTCGCCCGAGTTGCAAGCCGCCCGGCGTGTGATCGAGGACTTGCAGCGCGACGGGCAATTGACCGAGGACGCCCGGCTCTTGCCTGCGCGCGAGGCCATCGAGCGCCAAGCACTCGACGCCGCCCTCGTCGCCGATGCGAAGCGCATCGCCGCCCCGGCATTGCTGCGCCAGCCGGAGGCCGTGCCCTTCATCGGGCGCGCGCCGTCCGGTCGCTCCGCTGTCACCGGCCAGAACGCCGACGAGGCGCAGGCCCGTGGCGAGGCCGGTTTGCGTCACCTGCAGGCTATTCCGCCCGCGCTGGCTGACGACGCCAAGCGGCTTGCCCGATCCACCGGCGCGAGCGGCTGGGATGCCGTGGCCGGCATGGCCGACTCGCCTCGCGCCTTCTTCGGCGTGCTCGCCGAGGCGCTGGGCCGCTACGCGGTCGCCACCGGCGACCTGACCCCGGAGCAAGCCGCGCAGGCTGCCGAGGACATGCGCCAGGCCGTCGACGAGCACCTCGTCGGCATCGCCTCGCGCGGCGCGGCCGAGAACGCCCGCGAAACCGCCGCGTTCACCCGAGCGGCCTACGACATCGACCTCAGCCGCGACGACGCCTTGACCGCCAAGCTGGCCGAGGGCGCAGGCAGTTTGCCAATCGCCATAAGCACCGGACCGGCCGCGCCGGTGGTCGTCGCCGGCATGATGTCGGAGCAAGGACGGCGCGACGCCGCCGAGACCCTCGCGGCCCGAGGTGTCACCGACCCGGCGGAGCTACGCCGCGCCGAGGACATCGCCGCCGCGCTCAACGCGCCCGTCGGGCTCGTCTCCGAGCTGATGCTCGGCGCGCCCGCCATGCTGCGCAGCGTGGGCGGCATGGGCGGCGTGACGTCGATCCTTGAAAGGCTTTCGCCCACCGCCCGCACCGCCGCCGGTCGCTTGCTTCGCCAGCTCGGCCTCGGTGCCGTGCGCGAGGGCGTGCAGGAAGGTGGCGAGCAGTTTGCGCAAAACGTCATCGCCCGCGACCTCGCCGGCTATGATCCGGAGCGCGACCGCGGCGAGGGCGTGCTCGAGGCCGCCGGCGTCGGCGCCCTGATCGGCGGGCCGGTGTCGCTCGGCTTCCAGGGTGCGCAGGAACTCGACGCGCGCGCGAATCCTCAAGCCGAGGCGAGGCCGCCGGTGGCGGTTCCTCGCGAGCAATCCCCCGTGGCCGACCTTGTTGACGAGAAAGGCAAGCCCGAGGGCGTCCGGCAGCCGGCCACCCCTGATGACATGACAGGGCAGGCCGGCACCGGACAGCCGCAGAGCGTGCCGGCCTCGGTCCCCACCGTCAAGCGGTCGCCAAACGCAGATCCCGCCGCCGAGATCCTCGCCGACGCGATCACCGCGCGACCGGTCGAAGACTTCCGGGCTGATGTCGCCGACGGCTTGACCGGCCCGGACATCGACCTTGTCGCCCAACTCGAGCGCTACGGCGCGGCCTCGCGCCCGCCCGGCGTCGAGAGCGAAACCCTCGACGCCTTCACCGAGCGCATGACCGCCCGGCTGGGCGAACGCGTCCGGCCCTACGTGCCCGCCGCGTTCGACGCGATGCGCGGCGAGGCTCCGCCGCTCTCGCTGGTCGCCACGTCTCAGCCGCTCGCGCTTGAGCCGACCTGGCGGCGCGCGATCACCTACGGCCGTTTGTTTTGGGAGGGCTCCGCCGACGTGCTGCAACGCGCCGGGCTTCGCTCGCTCGCCCAGTCGGTGCGCAATCACGTGGACTTCGCCGACCGCAACTTCGCCAAGGCGTGGGCTCCGATCAAAGACGCGCTCGCCCCCTTCTCTGGCGTGAAGGGGCTGGCGCGCCGCGGCCAGATGCGCGCCGCCTTCGAAACGTTCGAGGCCTACTTCGAGGCCCGCGAATCCGGCGACGTGCGCGAGGCCGCCGAGCTGCTCGACACCGCCACGCCCGAGGCGCGACGGTTGATCGAGGCCACGCTGCGCATGTTCGAGGTGACCGGAGCGGAAAACCGCCGGATCGGCGTCCGCGTGCTCGACGCCGAGGGCAAGGCGCGCTCCATCGGCGAACTGGGCGCGCGGTTCTTCCCGCGCGTGCTGCGCGAGGATGTCGCCGCGGTGCTGCGCGACCCGACGAGCAACCCGGAGCTGTGGCGGCAAATGCAGGCCGACCTCATCGCCGATGGCCGGATCAAAGACCCGGCCGAGGCGGTCGCCTACACCGCCAACGCCGCGCCGCCCGATGTCGACCACATGAGCCGCTCCGACTACTTCGCGGGCCTCGAAACCGCGCGCGGCGCGCGCTTGCCCGCCGCTTGGTATGAGCACCGGTTTGAAAAGATCGTGCCCCGCTACGCCGCCGCCTGGGCGGAGCGCGCGGCACAGATCGAGGCCTTTGGCCAAAAACTCACCGGCGAAGAGCGCGACGCTTTCGACGTTGCAACGTTAACCGCGAACGACGCCAACCTCGCGGCCTACATCAAGAAGACCCGCGAGGCCGCCTATCGGTTCAACCGCCTGCCTCAGGGCCTGCGGACCGCGCTCGGCAACGTCACCTCCGCGACCACCGGCCTGTTGCTCGGCAACCCCTACAGCACCGCGCGAAACCTGATCGGCGGTCTGGCGCAGACCACCAATCAGTTCGGCCCGGTGCGGGCCGTGCGCTCGCTGCGCGAGGCGTTCCGCGCTGCTTCGTCCGAGCAGGCCGAGGCCACCGGCGCGCTCAAAGCCGACATTGCCGACCTGCTGTTTCACAGCGACGGCTCGCCGGTCGTGAAGCACGCGGCCTCGCTTGCGCTGCGCGTCAACGGCTTCAACGCCGTCGAGCAGTTCGTGCGGACCCACAATCTGCTCACGGCGCGGGCGTTCTTGCGCGATGCGCTCGCCGCCATGCGCGACCGGCCCCGAAGCAAACGCGCCCTGCAGGCGGTCGCGTTCCTGCGCCGCCATCAGATCGACCCCGACAAGGTCGCGGCCGAGGCGGGCGCGGGGCCGGAAACCGAGCGCTTCCTGCGCGGCGCTGTGCGCCAAGCGCAGGGCGGCTACCGCTACGACCAGGTTCCCCTGTTCACCAACTCGCCGCTCGGCCGCTTCCTCTTCCAGTTCGCGCGTTGGGGCACCATGGCGACACGCTTCCATGTGAAGCACGCCTTGGCGCCCGCCCTCGTCGGCGAGGTCGTCCCGGTGCGTAATGCCGATGGCACTACGACCAAGCGCCGGGTGCGCACGCTCACGCCGTTGCTGCGCTCGCCGCTGGTCGCGATGGCCGCCGGGGCGACCACCTACGCGGTGCGCGATGCGCTGTTCGGCATCGCCCGCACCGACCAGACTTGGGACGAAATCTTTGCCGCCCTCGATGACGACGAGCAGCGCGGCGTCGAGCTCGCGCTCGGCCGCATGGTCAACGACATCGTGATGGGCGGGACCTTCGGCATGGTGTCCGATTACGCGAACGACCTGCGCTGGGCTCTGATCAAGGGCGAGGCGCGCAGCCCGGTCGAGCCTCCGGCTCTCGGCCTCGCCAAAGAAGTCTGGGCGCTGGGCGAGAAGGCCCACGCCCAGCGCGGCCGGCTGTCGGCTCAGGACCTGCGCGAATTCGCCGGGCGACTCGTCACTGGCTACAAATACAGCTCCGCCCTCGCGCAGACCTTCGCCGAGCGGTTCGACATCCGTTGGGATGCCGCCCGCCGTCATGCCGCCGAGCAGGACCGGCGCTTTGCGCGTGGAGTCGGGCGCCGCTTCGCCGAGGCTCAGGGCTACCCGCCACCCGAGCCGCCTCCCGAGGGTGTGCCGCTCGTCTCGCGCAACACGCCGGTTTACGACGCGCTCGAGGATGCGTTGCACGCGGGCGACATCGAGGCCGCGCAGCGCGTCCTCGACGACGCCATGCAGGGGGCGCGGACCGATTGGCTCCGCGCCAAGATTCGCGGGCGGTTTCGCGCCGCGGTGCTCAACCGCATGCCGATGCGCCCCGGAGGTCGCAACGGCTACGACGACCGCGAGGACTTCCGCGACTGGATGCACGACAATCTCTCCCAGGCTGACCGCCGCCGCGTGGAAGACGCGCAAGCGCGCTTCATTGCCAACGCCGTCCGGGCCGGCCTGCTCAACGAGGCCGACCTCGAGAACTACGCCGACGGAGCCGACCCGGAGGACTACGCCGAATGACCGGCCAAAATCCGCCGGCCGATGCCGCCGACGCGCCCCGGCTCAGGTGCAGGACCTGCGCCGGGTGCGCCCACTGGTTCGCTCTGCCCGAGCGAATCAGCGCACGCGTGGGCGTGGTCGGCGGCATCGGTGAATGCCGGGCCTTGCCACCCGCTCAGGACCTCCGTTTTTCCCGAACGCGAGGGGAAGACTGGTGTGGCCTGCAAAAGCCCAAGGACGGCCCGGATCGTGCCAGCGGCGCTGTGCGGCGCGCAGCATGACGAGGCGGGTGGGCGGCGTTCGTCGGCGCACGGCCTCCGAAGCACCGTCGGCACACGGCGCGCCCGCCCGTCCGTGCTCACTGCGTTCCGCGCGGGCGGTCCTTCACGCCGTCTGCTTGCTCAGTCCGGGTGGGCTGGCGCGTCGCTTGGCCCATCCCTCCGCGCAGGGCGCTGCGGGCAAACCCGTCCTTCCGCTAACGTGCGGCCCCACCGGGGACGGCCTGCGCGGTGCCGTTGCCCGCGCGATGGCGGCGCTCCTGTAAACCCGCGCCAGCTACGCCCGTCCTGAAGTGCCCGGCGGGGACCCCACTGCGCCCCTACGGCAGACCCTGCCGCCTCAACCCTCGCCAATCAGGTGCAGTCGCCGCCGTGGGCGGCTTGGTTCACCTGCTCGGGGTCGGCGTCCAGGGCGCGGCAAGCCGCGACCGTGGGCTGCGTCCTGCGCGCAACGCTTGGACTCCGGCCGGGTCCGCATGGCCCGGCGCTCGCAAGTTGACCGCTGGGCTCGCCCGTGAAGGGCGTAGCCCGCTCCCGCGGTCAACTTCAGCACATGACATCCCCGCTTGCGCGGACCGCTCCACCCAGGCCGGCGCGTCCGCTCTGTCGGCTCCGCCTCCGCCGCTCCCGTCCGGCCACGGTTGCGCTGTTTTCGGCGGCGCTCCTTGCTCCCGCGCCTTTCCTTCGCCTACGGCTGCGCGGCCTCAGGCCTTGCCCTACCGACCGGCCAGAGGCTGCGCCAAGGCATGGCCGGACGGCCGGCGGCAGAGCCGCCTTTGCGCAGGCCTAGCCCCTGCGCGATCAACCGGCTTGCGCTGGCGCTGGGCCATACGCCCGCCGGCGCGGGCGTGGCCTCATGCCGGGCGCGTTGGCGCGGCTGCGCCGCAGACCATAACCCCGCCGGGGTCGCGTCAGGGTAGCACGCGGCGACCGGGCTTCGCCCTCAAGGTGCGTCTGCGACCGGCGACGCGCTCCGCCGTCGTCCCGCAGCTCCACCTTGCAACCCCGTGCTTCCCCGCGCTCTTGCCCCCGGCGGGCTTAAAACCGGGTTGGCCCAACCTGCACGGTGCAGACGGTCACTCGGCCCTCGCTGGGGCCTCCTCTCGCCATGGAACACAAGATGATCGTCAATCACATCACCCGGCTTTGCCACGTCTCCGAACAACAGGCGCGGCGCGCCCTCCTGTTGATCGCCCTCGAAGGCTTCGACGGCGAAGCCGAACTCGCCGAGGCCGTGCAGAACGTGCTCGAAAACTACGCCGTCGGCTCACTGCCCGGCGAATGGGGCGAGCGGTCGGCAAAGACCATGGTCCAGACCTTGACCGACGACCAGCAGGCGCTGGCCGATGCCGTCGCCCGCTCTTGCCGGATCTTCGGCGCACACAACGTGCGCGACCTGTTGCCCCGTCGATAACCCTTCACCCGCTCGCCACCATGCACCCGACCGACCACGACGCCCAGCGTTTCAACCAATACGCCGACGAGGCCGCGAGGCACGACCAGCTCGCACGGCAGGCCGACGCCTCCGGCGACAACCTGCTCGCTTGCCAACACCGCAGGTCTGCGGAAACCGCAAGGCAGATCGCCGCCGGCTTCGACCCGCGCGACGCGGCCAAGGCATTCGACCGGACCGCGCTGCGGGTCACGCTCGGCCTGTCACAGGGCACCCTCGATGCCCTCGACCGCCTCGGCCACAACAAGCCGAAGCACCTGAACCGCTTCCTCGGCCGTCTCATAGAGGAAGCCGTGTTCGCCCTGGAGGAGGCGGGGATTCATCGGCCGGAGCCGCCGACCTACGCCAAGGACTCCCGCGCCAGCTGCGGGCGCGCCGGCCACTACCAACTACGGGCCGAGCGACCGGCCACCGGTTCAACGCCCTTCACCCGCGCCCACGCCGCCCACATCGCCGCCGAGGCCGCGCTCGAGTTCGAGCTGGCTCGGGCGACGTTCACCCAATCCTCTGACAGTGAAACCAAACCATAAAACCACCATGAAACGACCAGCCTTGTTTCTTCTCCTGATCGCGACCGCCCTCCTTGCCGGGTGCGGTGTCGCTCTGCCCGGCAAAATCTACGCGCTCGACGACGCCACCGTGCTCTCGTTCGAAATCGAAACCAGCTACGGCACCGGCGACATGCGGGCGCACAACCCCAAGACCGGCGAAACGTTCACCGGGCAATACACCGGCACGACCAAGGGCGGCGGCTACTCCTACGGGAGCGCCGTCAATTGGCAGACCGGCCAGACTGTCAGCGGCTCGGTCTACACCGCGCCCAGCAGCGCCAACGCCCGCGGCGTCTTGATCGGCGACAAGGGCACGGTGATCGAGATGTTCCTCGACATCAAACCCGGCCTCCGTCCCAAGGGCCACGGCGAGGGACGCGACAACCACGGACGCCGATACCAGGTGCAGTTCTGAGCGATGGCACCGAACCGCCCGCCGGTCACCATGCCGGCGGGTTTTTGGCGCGTCCGCGCTTACGCGCGGCGGCGTCGAGAGGGGCCTGCCCCTCTGGCACCGGCTCCCGGTGCCACTCCCCGGCCTACGCCCGCCGCCTGATCGGCGACGTTCGCCCCAAGAAGTCCAACGAGCCTAGCCCTCGTTGGCCGCAGAGGCGGCGCGGGTGCGACTTCTTGCTCAACCTTCCGTAAACGACTCCAAACAAGGCCAAATCTCGCCATTCCTGTTGTTACTAAGGTTGTTAAATCTACCGAAATCTTGCTAAGTTACTGATTATCAAAGTGGCGGAGAGAGAGGGATTCGAACCCCCGGAGCCTTTCGACTCAGAAGTTTTCAAGACTTCCGCAATAGACCACTCTGCCATCTCTCCGGTCGGCCATGGCTGGCTGCGCGGGCAGGTTCGTCCGAGGCCGGCGGCGTTGTCCAGCCCGATTCACCGGCCCGCGCACTTTGACAACCACCGCGGACCGGCGATGATGCGGGCAACCCCCTCCGTCATGAAAACGCTCGCCCTCGCCCTCGCCCTCTGCCTCTGCGGTCTCGCGGCCGCCGGGCTCCACGCCCAGACTATCAACACCTCCGGCGGGCAGTCGATCCGCCTGCCCGATGTCAACGTCTCCAGCGAACTGGCCGACCTCGCCAAGGGACACGCCAAGGCCTTCGAGTCGCTCGAACGCCGCCCCGTCAACGTCGTGCTCAAAATCGACGACGGCCGCATCCCCAAGGTGCTGGTCGACGTCACCCGCATCGCCGCCTTCGGCGGCGCGGTGCGCATCGAACTGCGCTCCGGCCTCAACTACGTGATCAGCGCCGCCGACGTGCTCGCCGTCACCGACGACTCGCGCGTGAAGCCCTGAGTCGCCCTGCCCTTCCCCGTCGCGCTCACTGGGTGAGCGCGCGGCGGATCAGGCGCTCCAACTGGGAGGCGCCGATCTGGGCGAGCGAGCCGTCGAGCTGGATCGACTCGGTCAACGGGAAATAACCGGCGGCGTCAGCCTCCGCGCCGACGAGTTTCAACGACGCCAAGCCCTTCGCGAGACGGTCCTTGGCCGAAAGGTTTAATTGCACGTTGAGCGGCTGGCGCAGCAGCGGCACGCCGGGCTGATACTGGATGCCGCCGCCGCCGGTCAGTCGCACCGCGGGGGCCTGCAAGACGATGTCCTTGATCGCGAGATCGTTGTTTTTGGCCCGCTGCAAGGTCATGTCCAGGCGATCAAATTGCACGGCCGCCAGCGCCTGCGCCACCTCGGCTCCGGCGCGCGCGCGCTCGGCGTATTTGATGGCGTCCTCGTTGCCCGTCGCGGCTCCGACCAAGCCGAGCAGCGCCGACGCGGGACGCGCGAGGTTGGCGGCCGTCTCGACCTTCACGCCGAGCGCGCGCAGCGTGCCTTGGCGACCGGTGACGTCGACCTTGCCGAGGGCGGTGTCGGCCAACTCGGCGGGGTCGACCGCGCGGCCCGCGAGCGTGCCCTTCACGTCAAAGCTGCCCTCAAGCACCGGCGGACGGCGCGCGTTGTCGGGCTTCAAGAAGGGACCGGGGTCGAAGCCCGTCAGGCTGAGGTCGCCGGCCAGCACGTAGGGTTTCTTTTTGGCGGGCTCGTTCTTCAACGATCCGTTCACGCTCAACCGGCCGGATGCGCCGATCGACGCGTCGAATTGCTTCAGCGTGATCGCGTCGCGGTCGACGGACAGCTCGCCGGTCACGTCCTTCACCTCGACGCCGGGCGCATAAACGACCCGCGCGAGCGACAGGGAAAACTTGCCCTCGTAGCCGGCCCAAAACGGTTTGGCCGCGGCGGGCTTTTCATCGGCGGCGGGCTTGGTCGCGGGAGCTGTCGGGGACGTCGGCTGCGCGGGCGACGACGGCGCCAGCGCCGCGAGCACCTGCAAGTCCTGCACGTGCACCAACGCGCCGGTCACCGAACCGGCGAAGCGCGTGACCGGCTCGCCGGGCTTCACGTCGGCCTTGACGAGCAGATCGGAACGGCGGTCGGCGGCGGTCAGCACCACGGGTAGCTCGGCGCGGATCACGCCGTCCTTGTCGCCGGAGGCGGTGAGCTTGAGGGAGACCTCGGGCAGCGTGATCGGTTGGGAGGCGCGCAGGCCGGTGATGGCGAGGTTGAGGCCGGCCTGCCAACCTTCAGCGAGTGTGGCGTCGAAGTCGGCTTGTATCCGTCCGGCCACGACATCGGCCGCGCCCTTGGCGACGGGCTGCGCAAACAGCGCGGGCAGCTCGGCCTCGAGCGTGCCCTTGACGGCGGCGGGGCTCCCCTGCCCGCTCGCCTTGAGCAGGGTGCGGCCGCCGCTGCGCGCGGAGAGTTCGAGCAGCTCGGCGGCGAGGTCACCGTCCCGGTAGCGGGCGCCGACGGCGACGCTGAGATCGACAGCGCGCAGGAGCAGTTGTCCGGCCTGTTCAAGACTGATGCCTTCGACGGTGAGCGCGGCGACGGGACGCACGCGGATGTTGCTGGGCTCGGCGGTCACGCGCCACTCGCCGCGGGCGGGGCCGCCGGTGAGCTGGAGGTCGCCGAGCCAGGGTTGCGCCCAGGCCAGCGGCAGGCCGGTCAACGAAATCCGCGCGAGGTCGGTGAGCGGCTCCTTGGCCTGCAACGACTGCGCGGCGGGATCGACGGTGAAGGGCTGGAGCGCCTCGACCGAGAGCACGGGCGCGGCGCCGGAGAGGTCGGCTTTGAAGGCGCGGACGGCCACCTGTTCGCCGGCCAGCGCGAGTTCAAAGGCGGCGTCGAGATTGAGCGCGCCGAGCGAGGCGAGCTCGGGCGACAGGCGTTCCAGCTCGGAGAGCGCGACGCGCAGAGCGCCGGAGACCTCGGGGCGCAGGCCCTGCGGATCGGAGGAAAAGCGTCCCTCGCCGGTGGCCGTGAAGGCGGGCAGCGTCTGCCCGGGCAGGAAGGGGGCGACGTCGCGGTCGCGCACGTCGAGTTTCCAACCGCCGGTGGCCTGGCCGGAGCCGGCGGCGAGCGCGAGGTCGAGGCTGACGAGCGCGTGGTCGTCGACGATCACGGACACGGCGTGGGTGTCGGCGCCGTCGGCGGCGCGGCGCGAGGCGATCTTGGCGCGCAGGGTGTTGCCGCCGGTCTTGGCGGTGAGGTCGAGGCCGAGTTGATCGAGGGTCTGTTCGTCGCGCAGGCGGGCGGTGAGCGTGGCGTCGAGGTCGATGTCGCCGGCGGGCAGGCCGGCGGAGGCGTCGGGCGTGAACGTGGCGTCGAGTTCAAAGCGACCTTCCTCGCCGGGGCGCAGGCCGCCGCCGGTGAGCGTGACGGTGGCCTCGCCGGCGGCCTGGCGCACGCGGCCCTGCACGTCGAGCTGCGCAAGGGAGAGCGCCACGGGCAGGCGCAGGGCGTCGAAGAGCGCGCGCGGATCAGGCTTGGCGGACGATCCGGCGGGGGGCTGCGTGGTGGTGCCGGCGGCGTCGGTGAGCTCGACGGTCCAGCCGCGGGCAACGAAGCGCGAAATGTCGACGCGGCCGCGGGCGGCGGCGACGAGCGGCAGGTCGATCTCGGCGGAAGGCAACGTGAGCTTGAGGCCGGGTTGCTCGATGACGAGGTCGGTAACGCGCGCGCCGCCGAGTCCGACGGAGAGTTGGCCAAGCTCGGCCTGCAGGTCCGGCTGCGAGGCGAGCGCGCGGCGGGCGGCCCAGGTTTGCACGCCGGGCAAAAAGGCGAGGCCGACCGCGACGACCAACAGGCCGACCAGCACGGCCGCGATGACGAGAACTTTGCGAAGGAGGCTGCTCATGGGAAAAGGGTCCCACAGCCTGTTCGCGCGCGCCGTGGAGACAAGCAAGGAGGGGCGAAGTTGCGCGCCGGCGTGGCGGGCGGGACGCGGCGGGAGAGACGCGACGGGAGGGACGCGGAGGAAGGGCGGGCACTCTTGCCCGCCCAGGGTTTGGAGAATGTGCGCAGGACGGTGCGCTGCCGGTGGGCCGCGTCGGTTGGGGCGGGCAGGAATGCCCGCCCTCCGGCCGGATATCAGGAGGTTTTGGGCGGATTGAGTTCCTCTTCCCAGCGGCCGGCTTGCACGAAGTCCATGGCGGTGCGGGCGGTGTCGCGCGCGAAGACCAGCAGGCGGCGGCGCATGTCCTTCGGGATGTTTTTGTCGTCGAGCAAACGCTTGAACCATTTCACGCCCTCGGCAGGGTCGCCGGCGTCGGCCATGAGGCGGGCAGCGGCGGCGATGAGCGGGGCGTCGTCGGGATTCCACACGCGCAGGCCGCCGATGATGGCGAGCGTGCGCTGGGCGGCGCGTTTGTCGTCGGCGGCGATCTGGAGGCGGGCGAGTTCCAGCACGACCGGCAGGCTGGGACTGCGACGGAGCGCGGCGAAGGCCTGCGAGCGGGCCTTGATGCCGAGGCCGTCGGCCTCGAGCTGGTTGATCTTGCGCAGATAGAGGTAGGAAGCCTGCGCGGCCGGCAGCGAGTCGACGCGCGTCCATTGTTCGTCGAGGGAAACCTTGAAGGGCCGGTAGAGCGGATCGCCGACGAGCAGGGCCTGCCAGCTCAGCGCGTTGACCGAGGAGAGCGCGGCCTCGCCGGCGGGCAGACCGGCGGCAAGCGCGGCGAGCAGGCGCTGGGGCTGATGAGTGAACTGCAGGTAGGGCTCGTAGACGTTGCCGACGGTGAGCGTGACGCCGCGCGCGACCATGGCGGGGGCCCAGGGGCCGTTGCCGTTACGCATGTTCGACGCGCTGAAGCTGTGGATATGCATGGCAATCGCACCGGCGGGAAACCGGAACTTGGGGTCGCGCATGGGCCCGTTGACGGAGCCGGTATACCAACCGAAATAGAGCACCGGCGCGTCGAAGCGGTCGCCGGCGGCCAGGGTCGCGCGCTCGGTGTCGAGCTGCGGCGCGAAGCCGATCTTGGTCAACTCGGCGGCGCACTCGCGCAGCCAGTTGTCGCCCTGCGCGTGCGGGCCGCCGATGTCGATGTAGGCGCGGCCAAAGAGTCCCTCGCGCTCGGCCTTGAGGGCGTTGTCGACCAAGGCGCAGGCCTGCTCGACCGTGGGGCCGTCGAGCCGACCGACCGGGATGATGCGCGCCCGGGAGGCGGCGCCGGGCTCGGGCTTGGCGTAGACGGGGTTGGGCACGAAGCCGTTGATCGGCAGGTCGGGCAACGCGATGAGCGCGAGCTCGGAGTCGACGGCGGCGGCGTTGGTCTGAAATTGCTGGGGGGCGGGAGCGGCGCCCGCGGTCGCGGCGGCGGTGCGTTCGCCGAGCGCCTTGTCGTTGGCGATCTTGAGCGGCACGCCGCGGCAGACGACGAGGGCGGCGAGCGGGATGTCGTTGACGGCAATTTTTCGGCGGCCGGCCTCGTCCTCGAGGTCCATGGGAATGGCGTCGATCCAACCGCGGCGCACGAGTTCCTCCTGCAGCGGGCGGTGGATGGTGAGCACGAACTCGCCCCAACTGATCTCCTCGGTCAGGGGCATGGGCAGCGCGATGATGTTGTCCTCGGGCAGCTCGCGGGCCTTGGCGTAGTGGCGGGCGACGGTGAGCGAGTCGGGGTCGTCGCGGTTGGCGAGAATGGCGACCGCGGGCGCGGCGGCGGTGACGGCGGTGGCGGTGGTGGCGAGCACCGAGCAACCAAGAACGAGACTGACCAACAGGGACGACAAACGACGAGGCATGATCGGGAGCGACGTTGCGCGCCGACGACGGGGATTTCGAGACTGTTTCCGCGGGAGGGCGGGTGCTTTTTGGCATTTGGATTTTTCCGCGCGAGCGGTTTGCTCGCGCGATGCTCCATAGATTCGACCCACGCGAAGCCCGCGCCGCCCTGCGACAGCTCGGGTGGTGGCTGCTCTTGGTGCCGCCGGTGGCGTTCGCGGCGGGCTCGGCGGCGGCGCTGTTCCTGTGGTCGCTGGAGCTGGTCACGCGGCAACGTTTCGAACACCCGTGGTTGATCGCGCTGCTGCCGCTCGCGGGCATCCTGATCGTGTGGGCCTACCGCCGTCACGGGGCCGACTCGGAACGGGGCAACAATCTCATCATCGACGAAATCCACGAACCGGGCGGCGGCGTGCCGCTGCGCATGACGCCGCTGGTGCTGGCCGGCACGTTGCTGACACACCTCACCGGCGGCTCGGCCGGACGCGAAGGCACCGCGGTGCAGATGGGCGGGAGCCTGGCGGACACGTTTTATCGCCTCGCCCGCGTGCCGCGCGAACACCGCGCGACGCTCCTCATGGCAGGCGTGGCGGCGGGCTTCGGCGCGGTCTTCGGCACGCCGTTGGCCGGGGCGGTCTTCGCCATCGAGGTGCTGGCCATCGGCCGACTGCGCGGCGACGGCCTCGTGCCCTGCCTGCTGGCAGCGCTGCTGGGCAACGCCACCTGCGACGCCTGGAACGCCCTGAGCGGCGTGCACCACACCGGCTACGTGATCGCCGGGCAGGTTGACGCGCCCGGGTCGATCTTTGGTCACCTCCAGCCGGCGCTGTTGCTCAAGGCGGCGCTCGTCGGCGTGGCCTGCGGGTGGTGCGCGCGGCTCTTCGCCGAGGCGACCCACGGCGTCTCCGCGGCGTGCAAGCGCTGGATCGCCGCGTGGTGGCTGCGGCCCGTCGCCGGCGCGGCGGTCGTGCTCGGACTGGCGTGGGCGCTCGGCACCACCGCCTACCTCGGCCTCGGCACATGGAGCCCGCATCCGGGCGACGTGACGCTGGTCAGCCTGTTCGAGGCCGGCGGCGGCACGCCGTGGAGCTGGTTTTGGAAACTCGTGTTCACCGCGGTCACGCTCGGCGTCGGTTTCAAGGGCGGCGAGGTCACGCCATTGTTCTTCATCGGCGCAGCGCTCGGGCACGCGTTGTCCGGCGTGTGCGGACTGCCGGTCGACCTCGCGGCGGGGCTGGGCTTCGTGGCGGTGTTCGCCGGCGCGACCAACACCCCGATCGCCTGCACGCTGATGGGCGTGGAGCTGTTTGGCGGCGAGCACGCGGTGCTTTTCGCGGTCGCCTGCTTCGCGAGCTATTATTGCAGCGGCCACACCGGCATCTACGGATCGCAGCGCATCGGCGCGCGCAAACACGGCGACGGCCCGCTCGGCGGCACCCTCGCGCAGGAGCGCCGGCGGCCGCGCGCGTGACACGTTTTTGGCCTTTGACCCGCCCCGAACCGCCGACCAACTTTGCCGCCGTTGAACGCATCCTGGGACACGCTTAAACTCCTCTCCGACCCAACGCGCCTGCGCATCCTCGCGCTGCTCCTCGGCGAGGAGTTGTCCGTCGCCGAACTCCAGGAGGTCCTCGACATGGCACAGTCGCGCATCTCGTCGCAACTGGCGCTCCTCCGCCAAGCCGACCTCGTCGTCGACCGCCGCGAGGGCAAGAAGGCCTTTTATTCGCTGCGCGCCGACCTGCCCCCCGCCGTCGCCCACTTGCTGCGCACCGCCTGCGAGACCATGCACGGACAACCCGAGCTCGCCGAGGACCGCGCCAACCTCGAGCGCATCCTCAACAAACGCCGCGCGCACCAAGAGCAGTATTTCAATCTCATCGCCGGCAAGCTCGGCAAGAACCACTGCCCCGGCCGCAGTTGGGAGGCCATCGGACACCTCGCCCTGCGCCTCACCCCGCGCATCACCATCGCGGACCTCGGCGCCGGCGAGGGCCTAGTCTCTCAATTACTCGCCCGCCGCGCCGAGCAGGTCTGGTGCATCGACAACTCTCCCCGCATGGTCGAGGTGGGCACCGAACTCGCCGCCAAGAACGGCCTGACCAACCTCAGCTACAAGCTCGGCGACATCGAGCAGGTGCCGTTGCCCGACACGTCGGTCGACCTCGCCATCCTCAGCCAGGCGCTGCACCACGCGCGCCATCCGCAAAAGGCGGTCGACGAGGCCGCGCGCATCCTTCGCCCTGGCGGCCAGCTGCTGGTGCTCGACCTCAAGGAGCACGGCTTCGAGAAGGCCCGTGAGCTCTACGCCGACGTCTGGCTCGGCTTCAAGGAGAGCGCCCTGCACGGCTTCCTGAAAAAGGCCGGCCTGCAACAGGTCGAGGTCACCACCGTCGCCCGCGAGGACCACGAGCCGTTTTTCGAAACCCTGCTGGCCTCCGGCGTGCGCCCGGTCCGCTGATTCTCCGTCCCCTCCCCCGCCCCACGCATGTCGCGCCGGCTCACGTCCGTCCTGTTTTTTATTCTCCACGCCGCCTTCGCCGCCGTCCTCGCCGCGGCGCCCGCCGGCCTCGAACGCGAACCCACGCCGGACTGGGCGCAGGTCAACGCCCTCGGCCAACCCGCGCCGGCCGACACCGTCTCCGGCGGCATCAACTACCTGCTCGCCGACCAGCAATGGAGGCTCGGCGAGGAGCGCGCGGGCTACGCACGCTATGCCTACCTCGTCACCCACTCCAGCGGCCTGCAGGAGGCGGCCGAGTTGTCCTTCACCTACGCGCCCGAGTATGAGCGCATCGGCTTTCACAAGATCGAGGTCGTGCGCGACGGTCGCGTCATCGACCAACTCGACTTGGAGCGCTTCGAGGTGCTGCGCGAGGAGCGCGACCGCGAATACGGTCTCTACGACGGACGCCTGACGGCGGTGCTGCACCTGCGCGACGTGCGCGTCGGCGACGTCATCGACTACGCCTACACCGTGCACGGACAAAACCCGATCTTCGGCGGGCGCTTTCAACAAACCTTCTCCACCGGCTGGAGCGTGCCGCTGGGCCGGCAGTTCGCCCGCGTGATCGTGCCGGAAGGCCGAGACCTGTTCGTGCGCAACCACGGCCCGGAGTCGCCGCTGGGCTTCTCCGAGGTATCCACCCGCGCGGGACGCGTGCTCACTTGGCAGGCCGAAGCACCGGCGACGTTGCAGGCCGACAAGGCGACGCCCGATTGGTATGTGGATTTCCCCTACGTGCAGCTCAGCGAATTCGCCACGTGGTCGCGGGTGGTCGAGTGGGCGCTGCCGCTCTACCCGCTCGACGCGCCGCCCGCGCCCGCGCTCCAGGCGGAGATCGACCGCATCCGCGCCGGCTCGGAGAACGCCGAGACGCGCCTGCTCGACGCGCTCAAGCTCGTGCAGGAGGACGTGCGCTACCTCGGCTACGAACTCGGCGAGGGCTCGCACCGCCCGCGCGCCGCCGCCGAGACGTGGGAAAAACGCTTCGGCGACTGCAAGGACAAGACCCTGCTCTTCTGCACGCTGGCCCGCGCGCTCGGCTGGGACGCCCGCCCCGCCCTCGTGCACTCCTATCGCGGCCAGCGGCTGCCGGCGCTGCAACCGACGGCGCACACGTTCAACCACGTCATCGCCACCGTGCGTCATCCCGACGGGCGGCGGTTGTGGTTCGACCCGACCATCAACCAGCAGGCCGGCGACCTCGAGCAACACGCCGCGCCGGATTATCACCACGCGTTGGTCGTCGCGCCCGGCGTCGACTCGCTGGCCGACATGACCGTGCCGCACGCCGCGACCGGCCGCACCCGCGTCGAGGTCGAATACACCAGCCGCGGCTACGACCAACCCGGCGAGATGCGCGTGACCACGCGCTACCTCGGCGACGACGCCGTCGGCATGCGCGGACGGTTGTTGCAAAACACCACCGCCGACCTGAGCCGCGACTACCTCGACTACTACGCCAACGACTATCCCGGCCTGACCGTCGCGGCGCCGCTCGCCGCGCAGGACGACACCGCGGCCAACATCGTCACCATCACGGAAAGCTACGTCATCCCCAAGCTCTGGAAGCCCGTCGCCGACACGCCCGACGCGCTCGAACTCGAGCTCGGCCCCACGCTCGTCGGCGACTATCTGCGCAAGCCCGGCCACGCCGCGCGCAAGACCCCGCTCGCCGTCGACCACCCGCGCGACGTGATCGAGCAGGTGATCGTCAACCTGCACACCGATTGGGAAATCGAGGCGTTCAACCGTCGCGTCGACAACGCGGCGTTCCTCTTCGAGAAGGCCGGCCGCATCGAGAGCGCCGGCCGGCGGCTGGTGCTCGACTACGTCTATCGCAGCAAGGACGACCACGTGATGCCCGATGAGGCAGAGGGTTTTCTGGCCGACATCGATTCGATCAACTCCGGCATCGGCTACGTGCTCACCTATACGCCCGAGGCGGATAATGCCGGCGCGGACGCGGTCGACGAAACGAAGGCTGCGGGTAGCGGCGTCAATCTGCGCACCATCGGCGTGATGGTGTTGGTCGTGATCATCGGCGTCGCCGTGTGGGCGGGCCTAGCGCGGCGCGGTCCGTCGACCGAGCCCCCGCCCCTGCCGCAATCGCCGGACGACCCGGTCGGCATCGGCGGCTGGCTGGTGTTGCCGGCCATCGGGCTGGTCCTGCGTCCGATCCTGCTGGTGATGATCATGGCGAAGCAGGCCGACAGCTATTTCAGCGAGGCCACCTGGCAAATAATGGTCGATGAAACCGCGACCGGATATCTGCCGGGTCTGGCGCCGTTGATCCTCATCGAGGCGGCGGGCAAGACCGCGCTGTTCATGGGGGGCTTGATCGCGATGTGGCTGTTTTTCTCCCGTCGCCGCGAGACGCCCGCGTGGATGATCGGCCTGCTGCTGGCCGGCACGGGACTGCAATTCGCGGACACGGTGGCGGTGCATGCGATCCAGGACACGCAATTCGCCGCCGCGGACAGCGCGCAGGTGCTTTGGTCGCTGATCCACGCGATCATCTGGACCGGCTACTTCCTGCGCTCGCGACGGGTGAAGCGCACGTTCGTGCGCTGAGGGTGGAACGTGTTGTCCCCAACGCGTTCGTGCGATGTGGACCCAAGTCAAACGAGCGCCTTGAGGACAAGTCGCTCCACCTCGGCGCGGTCGCGGCGGCGCGCGGTGCGGGGCGGGCAGGAATGCCCGCCCTCCTTGTGAACCTCTGCCTCAGCGGCGGGCCATGCGCTCGGCGCAGAAGTCGGCGCAGAGGGTCTGGATCGCCTTGGGCGAATCCATCTTGAGGACCTTGGCGACGAGCTTGCGGGCGTCGTCCATCGTCATCGAGCGCACGAGAAAACGCGCGGCGGGGATGAGCGGCGGAGTCATGCTGAGTTCGTCGACGCCGAGGCCGAGCAGGAGCGGCACGAGGATGGGATCGGACGCCATCTCGCCGCAGACGCTGACCTTGATGCCGCCCTTGTGCGCCTCGTCGACGATGTGCTTGAGCGTGCGCACGACGGCGGGGTGGGTGGGCTCGTAGAGGTGGGCGATGAGGTCGTTGACCCGGTCGATGGCGAGCAGGTATTGGATCAGGTCGTTGGTGCCGATGCTGAAGAAATCGCAGTCCTTGGCCAGCAGGTCGGCGGTGTAGGCCGCGCTGGGGATCTCGATCATGGTGCCGACCTTGAGCTTGGGATCGAAGGGGATCTTTTTCGCCTTCAGCTCGGCGCGGCATTCGTCGAGCACGGCGTTGGCCTTGGCGAGCTCCTCGGTGCCACTGATCATCGGATACATCAGCTGGACGTTGCCGTGGGCGCTGGCGCGAAGGATGGCGCGGAGCTGGTCTTTGAAGATGTCGAGCTGGTCGAGGCAGAAGCGGATGGCGCGGTAGCCGAGGAAGGGATTGTCCTCGCGCGGGAAGAGGTGCGAGCTGCCGGCCATGGGCTTGTCGCCGCCGATGTCGAGGGTGCGGATGACGACGGGCTCGGGCGCGAGGGTCTCGGCGACGTCGCGGTAGGCGCGGTATTGCTCCTCCTCGGTGGGCACGTGGTCGGAGCTGAGGTAGAGAAACTCGGTGCGAAAGAGGCCGACGCCGGCTGCGAGGTAGTCCTTCACGAGCGCGGTCTCACAGGCGCCCTCGATGTTGGCGCGCAGGGTGACGGGCACGTTGTCAAGGGTGACGGAGGGCAGGCGGTTGGCCTCGAGCAGGCGTTGTTCCTCGCTCTTGCGCTGGCGCTGGATCTGGCCGTAGCGGAAGAGGGTCTGCTCGTCGGGGTTGATGACGACGGTGCCGTCGTAGCCGTCGACCAGCACCCAGTCGCCGGGGGAAACCTTGGTGGTGAGGTCGCGCACGCCGACGACGGCGGGAACCTTCATCGAACGGGCGACGATGACGGCGTGGCTGGTCTTGCTGCCGGAGTCGGTGACGATGGCGAGGGCCTGCGATCGGTCGATGCCGGCGGCGTCGGAGGGCGAGATGTTGTTGGCCACCACGACGCGTTTCTCGACGAGCTGGCTGAGCGACTGCGCGGTGTGCCCGAGCAGGTTGGAGAGCACGCGCTGGGCAACGTCGCGAATGTCGCCGGCGCGCTCGCGCAGGTATTCGTCGTCGATCTCGTCAAAGGCCTTGATGTAGCGCTGCGAGACGCGGTCGAAGCAGGTCTCGATGTTGCTGCCGGTGTTCTCGAAATCGCGGATGGTCTCGGAGATCAGCGCCTGGTCCTCGAGCACAAGCAGGTGGGCGTCGAAAATGCGGGCCTCCTCGGAGCCGAGATTTTTTTCAACCTCGGCTTGGATCTTCTGGATTTGGTGGCGGGTGACGACCAGGGCCTGCTCGAGGCGGGCTATCTCGGCGACGCGTTTTTCGGGGTCGACCTGATACTCGGGGACCTCGACATCGGACTGGATGTAGAGGAAAACGGGTCCATAAGCGATGCCCTGCGAGGCGGATATGCCTTGCACCGTGACTTCGGACTTGCTGCAGGAGTCTTTGGGCATGCGGAGGTAGCCGGCCACTTGCGGGGTGTTAAGTGAGCGGACGGCAAAGAATAACGCCCCTCGTTTTGCCGGGGGTCAACATGGTTTTGGGAAAGTTGAAGCCCCCGGCCCCCCGATTCAGGGGAGCGTGGTCGTCACCATGAAGGCCGTGGGGCCGAATCCCTCGCGAATGGTCGCCTCCACCGGGGCCGCGTCCAGGCCGTCGGGCAGGAGCGCGAAGCACGCGCTGCCGCTGCCGCTCATGCGCGCGGCGAGGCCATGGCGCTCGCCGAGCCAGGCGATCATGGCGGGGAGCGCGGGGTATTTGGCGAACACGGGCGACTCAAGGGTGTTGAAGAGGCGCGCGGCGTCGAGTTCGCCACCGTCGCACAACCAGCCGGCCAGCCGCGACTCGGCCTCGTGCTCGGGCAAATACCACTCGGGTCGCGCGGCCAGCGCCTGGTAGGCCCAGGCCGTGGCCACGCCAAAGGCCGGCCGGAACACCAGCACGCGGCGACCGCTCCAGCTCTGCGCCACGCTCGCGGGCAACGCCTCGATGTGTTCGCCGCGACCACGCATCACCACCGGTCCGTCGGCGAAGAACAGCGGGCAGTCCGACCCCAGCTCCGCGGAGAGCGCGACCAAGTCCGCCGGCGCGAGCGCGCGGCCGTCGGGCGCGGCGAGGGCGTTGAGCCCGCGGAGCGCCGTCACGGCGTTGCTGCTGCCGCCACCCAGACCCGCGCCCATCGGGATGCGTTTTTCCAACGTGAACCGCGCGCCCCCCGCCCAACCGGTGCGCTCGCGAAAACGCCGCGCGGCCCGCACGATGAGGTTGTCCTCGCCGAGCGGCACGGCCGGATCGTCGCACACCAGCGACACCTCGCCGCCCGCCGCCGGCTCGACCCGCAGCGTGTCGCCCCAAGCCAGCGGCGTCACCACCGACACGAGCGAGTGAAATCCGTCCGCGCGCCGGCCGGTGATGGCGAGGGTAAGGTTGATCTTCGCGGGGCTGGACAAAACCAAGGGCGACATCCGCCCAGCCAACCCGAGCCGCCGCGCGCCGCCAAGTCCGGTTTGCGCGACGCGGCGCGGCGCGCGACGGGTCGCGGCTTTCTCCACCGAGGGCTTGCTGCGTCCGCCGACGCGCCCCTTACTCCTGCCCCACACATGTCCTGCGACCTCATTCTCGCCCTCGACGTTCC
Source organism: Verrucomicrobiota bacterium (assembly GCA_030601755.1). Taxonomy (GTDB): domain Bacteria; phylum Verrucomicrobiota; class Verrucomicrobiia; order Opitutales; family Opitutaceae; genus JAUWBF01. The sequence continues at coordinate 35,857 of JAUWBF010000001.1, forward strand.
CACCCGCGACTCAGCCGCCCCCCTGCTCCGCCAGCTGCGCGGATCGCTCAGCTGGGTCAAGATCGGCCTCCAGATGTTCACCGCCTACGGCCCCGACTACGTGAAGGCCGTCGCCGACGAGGGCTTTAACATCTTCCTCGATCTCAAGCTCCACGACATCCCCAACACCGTCGCCAAGGCCGTCGAGTCCCTCGCTCCCCTGCCCATCGGCATGCTCACCCTGCACACCTCCGGCGGACGCGAGATGATGCAGCGCGCCATCGAAGCCCAGCGCGCCACCAAGCCCGACCTGCTCCTGCTCGGCGTCACCGTGCTCACCTCGATGGACGCCACCGGACTCGGCGAACTCGGCGTCGCCCCCGACCCCGCCTCGCAGGTCGGACGCCTCGGCAAACTCGCCGCCGACTCCGGCATGAGCGGCTTGGTCTGCTCACCGCTCGAGGTCACCCAACTTCGCTCCGTGTTGCCGGCCAACGTCCAACTCGTCACCCCCGGCATCCGCCCCGCCGGCGAGTCCGGCGGCGACGACCAAAAGCGCGTCATGACCCCCGCCGACGCCGCCCGCGCCGGCTCCAGCTACATCGTCGTCGGCCGTCCCATCCTCAAGGCCAAGGACCCCGCCGCCGCCGCCCGCGCCATCATCGCCGAGCTCAACGCCGCCCAATCGTAATTCGTAAATCGTAATTTCCCTACCCCGTCATGAGCCGCACCGCCGCCATCCTCCTCGCCGCCGGATCCAGTCAACGCATGCAGGGTGCCGTCGAGGACAAGATCCTCGCGCCCCTCGGCGGCCGGCCGCTCTTCCATCACTCCGCCAGCGCGTTTCTCGCCAGCGGCGTGGCCGACTTTTTCCTCATCGTCTACCGCGACCAGAAGCAGCTCATGGAACTCTCGGCCTACGCGCCCACGCCCGCCCAGTTTGTGCGCGGCGGCCGCACCCGCCAGGAATCCGTGGCCAACGCCCTCGCCGCGCTCCCGCCCGACACCGGCCACGTCTTCATTCACGACTGCGCCCGCCCCTTCGTGCGCGCCGAGCAACTCGTCGCCCTGCACAAGATCGTGCTCAAGGAAAAGGCCGTCGTGCTCGCACACCGCGTGACCGACACCATCAAGCTTCATCGCGACACCGGCCGCCTCGGCAACCTCGACCGCGACCGCCTCTGGGCCATGGAAACCCCGCAGGTCTTCGCCGCCGAGCTCATCGTCAAGGCCTACGAAAAGGCCGCCCGCGCCAAGAAGAAGCTCACCGACGACGCCTCCGCCGTCGAACTGCTCGCCCACCCCGTGGCCATGCTGGAAAACCCGCATCCCAACCCCAAGCTCACCACGCCCGCCGACCTGCCGTGGTTCGAGTTTCTGCTCGGGCAAACCGCAGAGTCATGAGTCGGAATTGTTTTAACGCAAAGACGCAAAGGCGCAGAGTTGGCAAATCTGCCAACGGCTCGAATCTTTGCGGCCTTCGCGCCTCCGCGCCTTTGCGTTAAATTTCAGCCCTCCGTCAGTCCCCATGAATTTCCGCATCGGCCACGGCTACGACATTCACCGCACCATCGCGGGCCGTCCGCTCGTGCTCGGCGGCGTGCACTTCGCCGACTGCGACTTCGGTCTCGACGGCCACTCCGACGCCGACGCGCTCACCCACGCCATCTGCGACGCCCTGCTCGGTGCCGCCGGACTGCCTGACATCGGTCATTTCTTTCCGAATACGGACCCCGCCTACAAAAACATCGACTCGCAAAAGCTGCTCGCGCGCGTCCGCGAAGAACTCGCCGCCCGTGGCTGGAGCATCGTCAACATCGACGCCTCGCTCATCGCGGAGCGTCCGAAGATCTACCCGCGTCTCGCCGAGATGAAGGCCCGCCTCGCCGACTCCGCCGGCCTGCCCGTAGACCGCGTCGGCCTCAAGGCCACGACCAACGAAGGCAGCGACGACATCGGCAAGGGCCTCGCCATCGCCGCCCACGCCGTCGCTTTGATTTCCCACGACTCATAGCGCGACAGATCGCCTTTGGACTACGGCTGCGAAACGGCTCCGCCGTTCCGCCACGTCTGTGCCTTGCCCGTGGTCGAACGCTCTACGGATTCAAGCGGCCGTCAGATGCATGAGTGGGTTCGCAACCGTGGGCGAAGCGCGTCCCCTACCGCCGCCCGAGGAGCTTGCTTTGCCCAACCAACTCCTCCCAAGGCCGCCTTGACCCAACCCCGCCTGCGCATAAATGTGCTTTTATGCGCACGACCCTCGACCTGCCCGACCCGCTGTTCCGCGAGCTGAAGGCCCAATCCGCCCTGCGCGGCGTGAAGCTCAAGGAATTCGTCACCGATCTCCTGCAAGCCGGGCTGGCGCACGACGCCGCCGCGCGCACCTCCCCCCGCGCACGCAGCCCCCTGCCCGTGATCCGCAAGGCCACCGGCGTGCGCCACCCCGCGCTCTCCAACCGCGAGATCGAAAACCTGCTCGTCGCCGAGGACGCTCCCGATGGCGGCGCTTGATCTCCCCGACCTCAATCTCTGGCTCGCCCTCGTCGACCCGGACCACGCGCACCACGCCCGCGCCCGCCGCTATTGGGAACAGGAGGCGGTCGGCGACATCGCGTTCTGTCGCGTCACCATGCTCGGACTGCTCCGCCTGCTCACCAATACCCGCGTGATGCGCGACGCGCCCTTCACCCCCGACGAGGCTTGGAACGCCTACCACACCTTCGCCGCCTTGCCCGAGGTCCGGTTTGTCGAAGACTCTCTGGTCGCCGAGAACCAATTCGAACGTTGGAGTCGCCGGCCGGATTTCCCCGCGCACCGTTGGACCGACGCCTGGATCGCCGCCATCGCCTGGTCGGCCGATGCCCGCGTGGTTTCCTTCGACGCCGACTTCACCACTTTTCCCCAACTCAAATTTCTCCACCTTCGCCGCTGACCCACCATGCGCCTTCTGACTTCTTACTTTTTACTTCTTACTTGCGCCCTCCTCCTCGCCGGCTGCTCGCCACGCGAAACCAACGTCGAATCCGGCAACCGCACCGGCACCCTCCACCTCGGCATCGGCCACGAGTTGCCCACGCTCGACCCGCACCTCGCCACCGGCACCAGCGAACAACGCGTGCTCTCGGCGCTGTTCGAGGGCCTCGTCGGCCAGGACCCCGTCGACCTCCATCCCGTGCCCGGCGTTGCGGCGCATTGGGACGTCTCCGCCGACGGGCTCAACTACACGTTTCACCTCAACCCCGCCGCGCGCTGGTCCAACGGCGACCCCGTGACCGCCGGTGACTTCACCGCGTCGATCCGGCGCGTGCTCACGCCCGCCTTCGGCGCGCCCAACGCCGCCCTGCTCCACATCCTGCAGGGCGCGCAGGCCTACCACCTCGGCCACTCCGACGACTTCGCGCAGGTCGGCGCCAAGGCCGTCGACGACCGCACGCTCACGCTCACCCTCGCCCACCCCGCGCCCTACTTCCTCTCACTGCTCAGCCATCCCGCGTGGTATCCCGTGCACCACGCGAGCATCGCGCAACACGGCTCGCCCACCGACCGCACCAACCGCTGGGCCACGCCCGGCCGCCTGATCGGCAACGGCCCGTTCAACCTCGCCTCGTGGAAACCCGACCAGCGCATCGTCGTCGAAAAAAATCCCGCCTACTGGGACGCCGCCACCGTCACGCTCAACGCCATCCACTTCTACCCCATCGACAGCCTCGACGCCGAGGAACGCGCCTTCCGCTCCGGGCAACTCCACCTCACCGAGGCCCTGCCGCCGGGCCGCATCGACGCCTACCGCCGCGACCAGCCCGGCCTCCTGCGCATCGATCCCTACCTCGGCACCTACTTCCTGCGCGTCAACACCACCCGGCCCTTCCTCAACCAGCGCGAGGTCCGCCTCGCCCTCTCGCAGGCCATCGACCGCGAGGCCATCGTCGGCTCCATCCTGCGCGGCGGCCAGTTGCCGGCCGACAGCTTTACCCCGTCCGGCACCTCCGGCTACCTGCCGCCCTCCGGCCCGACTTTCGCCCCCGAGGTCGCGCGCAAACACCTCGCCGCCGCCGGTTATCCGGAAGGCCAGGGCGCGCCGCAGGTCGAGTTGCTCTACAACACCTCCGAGACCCACCGCCAGATCGCCGAGGCCATCCAGGCCATGTGGTCCAAGCACCTCGGCCTGCAGGTCCGCCTGACCAACCAGGAACTCGCGGCCACGTTGCAGGCGCGCGCCACCGGCGACTACGAGCTTCTGCGCTCGGTGTGGATCGGCGACTATGCCGACCCGGCCACGTTCCTCGAACTCTTCGCCCAGGGCAGCACCAACAACTTCACCGGCTGGCAAAACGCCGACTACGACCGCCTCGTCTTCCGCGCCGCCCGCACCACCAATCCCGCCGAGCGCCTTGCGCTCTTCCGCGAGGCGGAGACCCTTTTGCTCGGCGACGCGCCGGTCATCCCCATCTACCACTACACGCACGTCTTCCTGAAACACCCCTCCGTAAAAGGCTGGCACCCCACCCTGCTCGACCACCACCCCTACAAACACGTCCGCCTCGAGCCCACCGGCAATTTGTAACGTATTAAGTGACAATGTGCGCTTCAGCCTGATCTTAAACATGATGCATCACGAAAAAATCAGGCGTTGGACGTGGAGACGACTCAGGGTCGGCCTATGGGCCGGGCTCGGAATCGGAGTCGCGCTGGTATGCGGGTTGTTGTTGAGCGGTTGTGGACGTTCAACAGAGCCGGAGACCACGGAGCGGGTGCTGCGCGTGGGCAACGGGACCGAGCCGGCCGCGCTGGATCCGCAGATCACCACGGGCGTGACCGAGTTTCGCATCGCCTCCGCGCTGCTCGAGGGCCTCGTCACCGAGTCGCCCGCCGGCAACGGCGTCGCCCCGGGCGTGGCCGCCACTTGGGAGACCTCGGACGACCGGCTCACGTGGACGTTTCACCTGCGCCCCGACGCGCGCTGGTCCAACGGCGATCCCGTCGTCGCCGGCGACTTTGTGCGCGCCTACGAACGGATGCTCTCGCCGTCCATCGCGGCGGATTACGCCTACCGGCTCTTCGACGTGGTCGGCGCCGAGGACTTCAACGCCGGCCGGCTGAAGGATTTTGCTCAGACCGGCTTCTCCGCGCCCGACGACCGCACGCTCGTCGTGCGGCTGCGCCACCCAGTGCCGTTCCTGCTCGAGCTGACCAAGCACCACTCGTGGTATCCGCTGCACCTCGACTCGATCCGGCGTCACGGCGACCCGTTCTCGCGCGGCAACACCGGCTGGACTCGCCCCGGCGAGTTCGTCGGCAACGGCCCGTTCATGCTCAAGGAGTGGCTGCCCGGTCAGAAGATCACGGTCATTCGCAACACGCGCTACTGGGACGCGGACAAGGTGCGGCTCGACGCGATCGAGTTTCACGCCATCGACAACCCCGACGCCGAGGAGGCGGCCTTTCGCACCGGCCGGCTCGACGTCACCTACTCGCTGCCGCTCGCCCGCACCGACGCCTACCTGCGCGACCATCAGGACAAGCTGCGCGTCGATCCCTACTACGGCGTGTATTTCTACCGGCTCAACCTCGCCAAGCCGCCGCTCGACGACGTGCGCGTGCGCCGCGCGCTGGCCCTCGCCGTCGACCGCGAGGCCATTTGCAAGCACCTGCTGCGCGCCGGCCAGGAGCCCGCGCTGCACTTCACGCCCGACTCGCCCGGCTACCAGGCGCGCGCGCGGCTGGAGGGCGACCTCGATGAGGCCCGCCGCCTGCTCGCGGAGGCCGGTTACCCGGGCGGCAAGGGGTTTCCACGGATCGAGCTGCTCTACAACACGCTCGATTCGCACAAGCAGATCGCCGAGGCCGTGCAGCAGATGTGGAAAAGCGAGCTCGGCGTCGACCTCGTGCTGCGCAACGAGGAGTGGAAGGTCTACCTCGAGACCGTGAACCGCGGCGACTACCAGATCGCCCGCGCGGGCTGGATCGGCGACTTCCCCGATCCGCACGCGTTCCTCGACCTGTGGGTGACCGGCGGCGGCAACAACCGCACCGGGTATTCAAGCACCGAATACGACGAACTGCTGGGCTCCGCGTTGTCGCGGCCCGGCGAGGCCGAGCGCATGGCCGTCTACCAGGAGCTCGACGCGCTGCTGGTGCGCGACCTGCCGGTGATCCCGCTGTATTTCTACAAGCGGGTCTACGCCCTCAGTCCCCGCGTGGACGGCTGGGCGCCGGACGTGCTCGACAACCGCGCGTGGAAACACATCGGCTTCGCCGAGTGAGCGTCGGTCGCCAGGAGCGGGCGGCGTCAGGCGCCGACGAGGGCGCCGATCCGGCCGAGGATCTCGGCGCGCCCCTTGCCGGCGGTGGCCGAGCTGATGAAGACGTGGTCGGGCGCGGCCACGTCGTGGGCGACGAGGGCGCGCTTGAACTCGGCGACCTTGGCGGAGGTCTGCGAGGCGCTTTGTTTGTCGGCCTTGGTGAAGATGAGGTCGAAGCCGACGCCGGTCATGGCGAGCCAGTGCACGAAATCGAGGTCTATGGTCTGCGGGGGCAGGCGCGAGTCGATCAGCACGAAGACGCGGGTGAGGTTTTCGCGCTGCTCGAGGTAGTCGGCCACGGCTTGGTTGAACTCGTGGCGCGAGCCTTGGTTGACCTTGGCGTAGCCGTAGCCGGGCAAGTCGACGAGGGTCCAGCGGTTGTTGATCGTGAAAAAATTGAGCAGGCGGGTCTTGCCGGGCGTGCCCGAGACCTTGGCGAGTTTGCCGTGGCCGGTGAGGCAGTTGATGAGCGAGGACTTGCCGACGTTGGAGCGGCCGATGAAGGCGAACTCGGGCCGGTCGGAGCGCGGGCAGGCGCGGATGTCCGGGGCGCTGAGCTGGAAAACGGCGGAAAGAATCTTCATGTCGCCTAGGTTGATGCAGCCGGGCGCCGGCGCGTGCAAGCCGCGGGTGACAGACGCGCCGGGTGGCAGGAGACCGGGTTGCGCATATATTGGCATAAGACATTCGTATTTCCGCGAAGCACAGTCCGCGGCTTGCGACCGGGGGCCGTCTGGCCTCTGCTCGGATTGTTCCCATGAACGCATTTTTCGACACCCTGCTCGGCAATCCGCTCATCGCCCTGTTCGCCGTGATCGGCGTGGGCCTGTTGCTGGGCAACATCTCCTTTCGCGGCATCAACCTGGGCAGCTCGGGCGTGCTCTTCGCGGCGCTGGCGCTGGGCCACTTCGGCTACGCGTTGCCGGCGGGCGTCGGCACGATCGGCCTGGTGCTGTTCGTGTATTGCGTGGGCATCGGCGCGGGCGGGCGATTTTTTTCGGTCATCGCCCGCGAGGGGTCCAATCTCGCCAAGCTCGCGCTGATCATCGTGGCCAGCGGCGCGGCCATCGCCTGGACGGCGGGCACATTGCTTGATCTGCCGGTGGGGCTGGTCGCGGGCATCTTCGCGGGCGCGTTGACGAGCACGCCGGCGCTGGCCGCGGCCACCGAGGGGCTGCGGGAAGGCGGCGCGGGCGACGTGATCGTGGGCTACGGCATCGCGTATCCCTTCGGCGTGATCGGCGTGGTTTTGTTCGTGCAACTCCTGCCCAAGCTCCTGCGCGTCGACATCGACAAGGTCGCCCGCGAGGCCGACGCCAAGATCGACACCGCCGATCGCGTGGAGAACGTGCTGGTCGAGGTGACCAACGCCAACCTCGCCGGCAAGCCCATCGCGGAGTCGGGCGTGGCCACCTTCAACGGGGTCGCGGTCTCGCGCATCTGGCGCGACGGCCGCCTGGAGCCGCTCAGCTACAACGACGTGTTCGCCGTCGGCCAGTTGCTCATGCTGGTGGGCCGCAGCCGCGAGATCGCCATCGCCGTCGACTACCTCGGGCGGCGCAGCGAGCAGCGGTTGATCAAGGACGTGGAGAACGAGCGCCGCGCGCTGCTCGTGACCAACAAGACCGTCACCGGCCGCACGCTCCGTGAGTTCGCGCCGCTGCGCAACCACGGCGTGGTCGTCACCCGCATCACGCGCTTGGGCCTCACGTTCGTGCCCAACGCCGACACGCGCATCGAGACCAACGACCAGCTAACCACGGTCGGCCGTCCCGAGGACCTCAACCGCTTCGCCGAGGCGGTCGGTCATCGCTCGCAAGGCTTTGACGAGACCGATCTGCTGTCGCTGGCCATCGGCCTGACGCTCGGCATCGTCGTCGGCCTGATGCCGTTCGGCCTGCCGGGCACGCCGTCGATCACGCTGGGCATGGCGGGCGGGCCGTTGTTCGTGGCGCTGATCCTCGGTCACTTTGGCCGCGTGGGCCGCATCGTCGGCCACATCCCGCGCAACACCCGCCTGCTGTTGCAGGAGCTGGGGTTGGTGTTCTTCCTCGCCGACGCGGGCGTGAAGGGCGGCGGCAACATGATCGAGACGCTGCAAAGCTACGGCGCGCCGCTCTTCCTCGCGGGCATCGCGGTGACCATCGTGCCGATGCTGATCGCCCTGCCGCTGGCCCGGCGCTGGCTCAAGATGAACATCCTCCAGTCGCTCGGCGGCATCTGCGGCGGCATGACCAGCACGCCGGCGCTCGGGGCGATCACCGCGCGCACCGACTCGCAGATGCCGGTCGTCAGCTACGCGTCCGCCTACCCGGTGGCGCTGATCATGATGACGGTGTTCGCGAAGCTGCTGATCCAGCTGGCGGGCTGAACCGGCGGCGGAATACACGCGCCGTTGGCTTTTTTTGATCTTTCGGGCTGATATTCCCGCCCGGGCGTGTTCGAGTGCCCGTTGCTTCCGTCATGTCATCCACCGTCCAGTCCCGCAGCCAAGACCTTGTTGAAATCATGTCGTTGATCGACGACCCGATGGAGCGTCTGGCCTATTTCGTGTCCAAGGCCAAGAAGTCGCCGCCGCTCGAGCCGGCCGTGAAGATCAAGGCCTTCCAGATCGAGGGCTGCATCTCCGAGCTGTGGCTGGTGCCGCGCGTGGAGGACGGGCGGCTGTTTTTCCGCACCGACGCGGCGGCCTCGATTCCCAAGGGCGTGGCGGCGGTGCTCGGCGAGATCTACAGCGGCGGCACCCCGGCCGAAATCCTCGAGGTCGGCGACGGCTTCATCCGCGAGGCGGGCATCCCGCAGGTGCTCTCGTCGAACCGTTCCAACGGTCTCGCGCATCTCGTCGGCCGCATCCTCGGCTACGCGCGCGCGGCCCAGTCCGGCGCGAGCGACGCGGACGGCGTGGCGACCGCTTGACGACTTTGCTAGAGTGCGCGGCATGTCCGCTCCCTTCCCGCCCGCCCTCGCCCTGACCGGCCTCGTCATCGCCGCGCTGCACGCCGCCGTGCCCACGCACTGGTTGCCCTTTGTGCTCGTCGGACGTGCCCGCGGCTGGACGCGCCGCCGCATCCTCGGCGCGGTGGTGCTGGCGGGCGGCGGCCACGTGGCGACAACCGCGGCGCTGGGCGTGGCGTTGGCCTACGGCGGCTTTGAGCTGAACCACGAGTTCGCGCACGCGATCCACTGGCTTATCGCTGGCGTGCTCGTCGCGCTGGGCGCCTGGCTGGTGTTTCGCCCGTCGTGCCAAGCCTGCGGGCACGTGCACGCGAGCGAGGAGCATCCGGTGCCGACGGCGGGCCAGAGCGACCGCGCGGCGCTGATCGGCCTGTTCGTCGCGCTGACGCTGTCGCCGTGCGAGTTGTTTTTGCCCGTCTACCTGACCGCCGTGCCGCACGGCTGGACCGCGGTCGCGATCCTCAGCGCGGTGCTGGCGGTCGGCACGCTCGGCGGCATGTTGCTGCTGACCGCGCTGACCTTGGCCGGGGGCAAACGCTGGGCGCGCACCGGCTCGCGTTGGCAATCGCCGCGCATCCTCGGGGGTTGCCTCTGCCTGCTGGGCTTTGCCACGCTGGCGATTTCGCATCACTGAGCTATTTTCACGAACCATGTCCACCGACACCGCCCCCATTCCCGTCACCGTGCTCACCGGCTTCCTCGGCGCCGGCAAGACCACCTTGCTCAACCGCATCCTGACCGAACAACACGGCAAAAAACTCGCCGTCATCGAAAACGAGTTTGGCGAGGTCGGCGTGGACAACCAGCTCGTCATCCAGTCCGACGAGGAGCTGTTCGAGATGAACAACGGCTGCATCTGCTGCTCGGTGCGCGGCGACCTCATCCGCGTGCTTGGCCGCCTCATGAAGCGCAAGGACCGGCTCGACGGCATCCTCATCGAGACCACCGGTCTGGCCGACCCGGGCCCGGTCGCGCAGACCTTTTTCACCGACGACGAGATGCGCTCCGCCTACCGCCTCGACGCCATTGTCACGGTCGTCGACACCAAGCACGTCGTGCAGCACATCGACACTTCTCCGGAAGTGAAGAAGCAGATCGCGTTCGCCGACGTGCTCATCCTCAACAAGACCGATCTCGTCACCCCCGCCGAGCTCGACGCCCTCGAGGCGCGCATCCGCAAGATGAACGGCGCCGCCAAGCTCCACCGTGCACAAAACGCCGACGTGCCCCTCGGCGCCGTGCTCGACGTCGGCGGCTTCCAGCTCTCGCGCGCCACCGAGATCGACCCGAAGTTCCTGCAACCCACCTACCCCTTCGAGTGGGCCGGCGTCTATCCGCTCAAGGCCGGCGCGCACACCCTCGAGATCGGCCACTGCGACTGCGGTCACGACCACGGGCATGATCATGATCACGACCACGAGGGGCACAACCACGCCGAGCACGGCCATCGCCATCACCACCACCACGGCGAGGAGCACACCCTCGACGTCGCGTTGATCCGTGTAAAATCCCTCGAAGAGGCCGACCTTGCCGCCACCCGAGACGCCGCCGTGCTCGTCTTCTCCGATTGGGAAAACCGCGTGCGGCCCGGCGAGTCGTTCGCGCCCGGCGCCACGTTGCAACGTCTCCACCTCGGCGACCACGACCACGCGCATTACCCGTTCGAGGTGGCCGAGGACGGCCTCTACATGGTCTTCGAAGGCTGCGGCGAGCACCCGTTGCACATCTACCCCGCCGGCTCCGAGGACAACGTCCGTCCGATCTGGCAGGCCGACTACGAGCACACCCACTCGCACGACGATGATGTCACCAGCGTGGGCATCACCCTTGAGGGCGACTTCGATGCCAAGAAGCTCAACGCCTGGATCGGCGAGCTCCTCAACAAAAAGGGCAACGACATCTACCGCGCCAAGGGCGTGCTCAGCGTGAAGGGTTCACCTAACAAGCTCGTTTTCCAAGGCGTGCACATGCTCTTCGACGCCAAGTTCGACCGCCCCTGGGGCGACCAGCCGCGCAAGAGCACCCTCGTCTTCATCGGCAAGGACCTCGACCGCGCCGCGCTCAACGAAGGCGTGCAAGGCTGCTTGGCCTGACGGACGACCATGGTCAGGCCGCGGGGCCGCCCACCGCGTTAATCCACCGCTCACCTCAGTCGGTTTTGCCCACCAAGCGTGAGCCATCTGGCTTACATCGACGACCGTGCCAATCGACCTTGGTCGACCTGAGCCCAGCGTCCTGCCAAGATCAATACAGCCGAAAAGGTGCAGAGAATCGCGGGATTTGTGGAGTGGTTGTCCGCCCAACTGTGAACCAGCGGTAGCGTTAGGCCGCCCAACAAGATCAGGATGTGCAGCCGGCGCAGGCCACCGGCCCTCACGACCAACACTACACCTGCAACCAGCAGACTGGCGCCAATGGTGAAACCGATGATGCCGAGTTCAGCCAGCAACTGAGCGTAGTCGTTATGCGCATCCAACCAGAAACGCGCCGGCGCACGCGTCGACTTTGAACCGACCGCCTGCCAGTAAATCTCCGGATAGTCCTGCTGGTAAAAGGGGAATACCCAGCGAAACGAACCGCTGCCCCACCCCGTCCAGAGACGATCACGAGCCATGGTGAAGGTGGCCTCGGTCGCCACTTTGCGGTCAGTCACACTGGCCCCTTCACCAGCCCGAACCGCCTCGAGGACCTGCTCGAGCCGGTCGACCGCCTTGTCAAAGCGCAACACATAGCCACCGGCCGCGGCGGCGCCGAACATCAGCGCGGCAAGCATGATGCCGGTGCCGAGATTACGGTGTTCCTTGGGCGAACGCAGCCAGCCGATCATCAGAACCGGTCCCACGATCGCGAGAAAACCCAGCATCAGAATAGTCGCCGCCCGTGAGTAGGAAATGATCACCACCAATGCGATGATGAAGGCGCACAGCGCGAACAGCGGTGCGGGGCCACTGCGCAACATGCGCTGAGCGGACCTGCGGTAATACGAGACCCCGAGCGCCAGCGCGCAGGCCAAGGCGATGTTAAAGAACGCTCCGGCATGGTTTTTATAGATGAAGGACCCGACGAAGAAATGCGCCTTGCCCTTGACCAGCCACAGCACGTCCCGAGTGCCGGTGGCGCGCTCCAAAAACGCGATCAGACCGATGGCGGCCGCGTTGACCACGATGATTGTCAAAATCTGTAGAACCGCCTGCCGACGCGTGAGCCCCACCCAAAGCGCGCAGGCTAGCATCCAGGCCTCGCCATAGATGATCAGCATGCGCCAGGCGTTCATCTTCATGAAAGGCGCCTCCACGCCGACGGGCAGCCAATCGACGTAGCCATCGACGGGAAAGGTCAGAAAGCCGCCGTTCTCAAAAACCCGCGCGCTCCAAAACGGATTCGCACCCTGGATCGCGATATAGGCGAACAGCAGCAGCCCTACCCAAAAAATCGGAAAACGAACCAATCGCCGCCACATCACCAGACGAAATTTACCCTCACGGGAATACTCCCCGTTGTAGGTGCGTGTGACCAGCGACACGACGAAGGCCGCCAGCGCGATGCCAAACGCCACGAATTGAGCCGGAGGGTGCATGCTGCCCAGCGCCCAAGGCATGAAGCAAAGCTGCAAACCCGCCAGAATCACCAGCGCGCGCTCCAAAGGATGCAACGGGAGGGCCACGGCCGGTTCACCCCGGAAGCGCGCGACCACGCTGCGAGCGGGAGGTTCGGAGGGCGATGGGGACTGGGGCTGCTGAAATGACACGCCCCGAGAAAACCAATTTGTCCACACGGGGAAAGCCGTAAAGCCGTCCATCCGACAAGGCTGTGCGCGGACAGCCGCACGACCAAGGGTTGTCATCGCGGCGTCCGTCACTCATCGCATGAAGGCCCGGATGCGCATGCACCTTAACAAGCCGACCCATTACCTGCTGGCCGCCGGGCTGATCCTCGCGCTGGCAGTCACGCTTCGCTGGGCGGACTTGGAGCTCAAACCGCCGCATTTTGACGAAGGCATCAACGGCGGCTTTGTGGACGGTATGCGCGCCAAGGGCGGCTATCACTACGACCCGACCAACTATCACGGTCCGCTGCATTTCTACCTGGTCCTTTTGTCACAAACCCTGTTCGGCCACAACCTCGCGGCCCTGCGCCTGCCGTCCGTGTTGGCCGGGATCGGCGTCGTCGCGGTGGCCCTGTGGGGCTACCGGCGCCACCTTGGCGACGCCGCGACGCTCTGGTTCGGAGGTTTTCTAGCGGTGTCGCCCGCGCTGGTGTTCGTCAGTCGCTACGCCATCCACGAGATGGAAATGGTCCTTTTTATCGAGATCACCGTGCTCGGCCTGCTCAACCAATGGTCCGGACGACGCGGCGCATGGCTGATCTGCACCGGCGTCGCCGGCATGATCCTCTCCAAGGAAACCTATGTCATCCACATCGCCTGCCTCGCGCTGGCGTGGGCCCTCTGGCGCGGCCTGCAACGCGTGGCCCCGGACTCGCCGCCCTCACCGCCCCCCACGTTTCGCTGGCGGGAGTTCGCGGAGCCGGCGATCGTCTCGCTCGCGGCGATCCTGTTTTTCTACTCGGCCAACCTCACCTGGCCGGCGGGCGTGGCCGGACTGTGGACGACCTTCGCGGCATGGACACAAACCGGTCTCGAGCACGGCGGCCACGCCAAACCCTGGCACTACTGGCTGGCACTGATGTGGCGTTATGAATGGCTCGCGCTCGCCGGCTTTGCGGCAAGCGCGAGATACCTATGGGCCGGCCCCAAGGGCATACGCATCGCCGTGATCGCGGGGGCAGGCACGTTGGCGGCGTATTCGATTGTTTCCTACAAGACCCCTTGGTGCATCGCGACATTCCTGTGGAGCGGTTCCCTCGCGCTCGCCTGGCTGCTAGCGCGGACCGGCGAACGCGGCCCCCGCTGGCGCGCCGCGGCGCTCGGTGTCGGGCTCCTGCTGGCAGGCCATGACCTATGGGCGGCGTGGCGGTTGAACTGGCGGCACTACGACGATCCAGACGAACCCTACGTCTATGTGCAGACTTACCGCGAGGTGGCTCGGTTCACGGAACCGCTGCTGCGTGCGGCCAGCCAAGACGCGCTGATGTTGAATCGCACCGGGGTCATCGTGGTCGACTCGCCGTTTCCGTTGCCGTGGATGCTGCGTGACTTCGTCAACCTGCGCTTTGTCGACCAAGGCCAGCCGACCGGTCGCGAGGTGACGCTCGCCGACTACGTGCTCGTGCAAGGATCGCGCCGCGAGGAGGTCGAGGCGCGGCTCTACGGCGAGTTTCTCGTCGTCGACCTGCGGTTGCGCAGCGGGCACGAGCCGATGACCGCGTATTTCCGCGAGCGTATCTATGCGCCGTTCGTCCAGGCGCCGGCCGTGCTCAAGGCCTTCGGCGGCCGCAATCCGCTCGGCGGCCGGGAGGTGACGCGATGAGGGCAACGGGCACCTACCTCGCGGCCGTGTCCGCGGCGGCCATGACCCTGATGACGGTCTTTCTCGCCGTCGGCCGCACCACGTCTGCCGCGATCTGGCCGGCGGCGCTCGTGGCATCAGTATTCGCGGGCATGGCCTGGAGGGTCCAGCGTCCGTCGGCGGACGCCCCGCCCGCCGCGCGCCCGGGAATCTTCGGCTGGGTGCTGATCGCGCTCGGCGCGGTGTTTGTCGCGCGCACTGTCCTGTGGCTCGCGTGGGAAGCCAACGGCCAGTTGTATGTGGGCTCCCCCTACAATCTCGGCGATTTCTCCCTGCACCTCACCCACCTGCGTCACCTTCAGGGGGAGGTGCCGTTCTGGCCGGAAAACCCGATCGCGGCGGGCCAGTCGCTGACCTACCCGCTCGGTGTCACGCTGTGGCACCTGCTGCTCGACGGCCTCGGACTGCCGACCGTGGGGGCGTTCGCGCTGGCCTCGTTGCTCGGGCTCGGCTTCGGCATGGCGGCGGCGTGGCGCTGGGGGGGCGCGTTCGGACTGGCCGCACTGTTGCTCAACGGCGGTTTCGCCGGGTTGGCCGTGCTCGGCACGGGTGAGTGGACCGACTGGCAGGCGGCACTGGCATGGAAGAACATTCCCTTGAGCATGCTGGTGACCCAGCGCGGCCTGCTCTACGCGCTGCCGGCGGGACTGTGGCTGATGTGGCGCTGGAACCGTTGCCTGGTGCAGGGGCGTCGCGAGATGAACTGGCTCGACGTGTGGATCTACACGACGCTGCCCCTGTTTCACCTGCACACGTTCCTGGCGCTGTCGTTCTTTTTGTTCACGTGGGTGTTGATCGGCCCCCAGCGCAAACGAACCATCGGCTATGGCTTAGCGGCGGTGCCGGTGGCCACGGTGCTGGCTTGGCTAGTGACCGGCGGCGGCGACAACACCGGCGCATCGGGACCGGCCTGGGGCTGGTTCGTCGGCGAGGGACAAGGTGCGCCCGAGGCATTATGGACTAATTTTGGTCCGTGGCTGCCGCTGCTGCCCACACTGGCAGGCTGGCTGGCGTGGCGCATCTGGCAACGTAAGCACGCGGAGCCACCCGCCGGCGATATTACGCCCAACGAGGCGGCGGCATGGGTCTGGCCCGGTTTGGCGCTGTTGGTTTTCTCGCTGTTCTGGAAACTTCAGCCGTGGGCGTGGGACAACACCAAGCTCATGCTGTGGGGTTGGCTGGCCACGACGCCCTTTGTCTGGCGATTGTGGGTCGCGCACTGGAGGCCGTGGGCGCGCGCCGCGGCGTGCGGACTGCTGTTTGCAGGAGGCTTCGTGACCTTGATCGGCGGACTGGGCACCGGCCTGCGGGGGGGCTACCCTGTGGCGACTTTGAGCGATGTTGCAGGCGCCACGCAGGCGCGGGCTTTACTACCGACAAACGCCGTGGTGGCAGCCACGCCGACCTACAATCAACCACTGCTGCTGGCCGGGCAGCCGGTCGTGCTCGGCTACGACGGTCACCTCTGGAGTCACGGTATTCCGCAAGAAGACAAACCCCAGTTATTGGATCGCTTGCTGCGCGGTCAGCCCGGCTGGCAGGAGGCGGCGCGAAAGCTTGGCGTAACTCACATTTACTGGGGGAGCCTGGAAACCCGAACCTACGGAGCCTTGTTGTTACCATGGACAGACTCGGCCGAGGTTTTTTACTCAAGTCCGGCAGGCATACTTTACCGACTGGCGGATTAACTCGCCTAGCTCCGGTGAAAATCAGGTATCCCGCCCAAGGTTACTGATGCCGACACATTGGTGACATCAAGCGATCATCCGAATCGTGCTCACCGCATGATATGAACTCATGCCTGCATTCAGATGAGGGCAGTCGCCTCAACCACCGAGGCCCTTGGAAACACACGTCAGAAAACACCACAACCTGGTCGTGCGTGTAAAACCGACTACTAACTCAACGTTGTTACCTCTCAAAAAAAATCCGCGAGCCACCTCTTAAGGTCGGGTCGCGGATTGCGAAAAAGTTATATCAGGAAGCCAACTCAGGATTGATAGGGAGTCGGAGTAGGCTCGGGGCGAGGCACGATGATTTGCCCGGGAAGATTGACACCGCCAGTGCCGACACCGGCAAGCTGATCGCCAAGGTCGGGAACAGCATTAGTGACCACAGGATTGTTTTGCAGAGCAGTGCTCGCACGGTTGAGCGACGCATTGACCCGCAAGACGATGGGACGAGGAACATTGTTAACGATCTGCTCGGACTGGGCGACCGCCGCGACTTCCGCGACCACCGCAACAGCCTTCGCGGGATCAGAGTTGGCGACGGCGGGCGAAGACGCCACGGTGGAGGCGCTGCCAGCGATCGTGAGGGCCTCAACGGGGCTGGAAACCTGAACTTCCGGAGTGGCAGCGATTTGAGCGGCCGAGGCGCTGGCAGCCAAGAGGTTGGCAGCCACCGCAGGGTTCTGGCGGGCGGCGGCTACACGGAAACTCCCCGTGTCGATCACAGCCATGGCGACTCTGGCAATGCTCGCGGCCAAGGTGGGCTGGGTGGCAGCGAGGCTCTGGGCGGTGGAAAGAGCCGTCGCAATGGCAGCGGAAGCGGCCTCAGTGTTAGTAGTGCTGCGGGCAAAACTAACGATCAATTGGGCGATCTCACCGGCGTCAGCACTGTTATCGTCCAAGATGGTTTGCAGTTCAGCGGTGTTACCACTGCTGACGGCGGCCTGAATGCTAGCACTGAGGTCAGAGCTGATTTCGGCAGAGGCAGGCAAGGCGGCCATCATGGCAGCCAGAAGGATACATACAGAGCTAAGACGTTTAATTTTCATGATTTAAAGGAAGTCGTTTCTCCCGCAAAAACATGCCAAACAATCCTGACACGTTTTTTCCGGCTGGGTCATGGCTAGAGCCAGAACCGGTGAAGTCAATTTGATACCTGCAACATATGGGCAAAAAGTTTGCGGTTAAATATCTTGGTGCTCGGACATTGAAACCCATCCAGCATTTCGAGACGACATCTCCCGTTTCCAATTTCAAGAAGCCATGCAACTTACCAAACACTGGGCCGCGCAACTCGACGATTATGTGATAGACCTTGGCTGGTCTGCCGACGGAACGATGTTGGCAGCAGCCTCCTCGTCCGGACCACTCTCTTTGTTCGCAGCGTCCGATGGTGCCCGGCGGGATTTGCCCGGTCACGAGGACGGCAGCAACTGCCTGTCGTGGCACCCCTCCCGTCCGCTGCTGGCAAGTGGCGGGCAGGACGGCAAAATCCGCCTGTGGGATACCACCGCCGCCCAACACACCGCCTCCGGTGACGCGGGCGGGGCCTGGGTCGAGCACCTGGCTTGGTCTCCTGACGGAGCCCGACTCGCCGCCGCTGCCGGTCGCCAGCTCGTCTTGGTCGGAGCGGACGGCGCCATCATTCACACGTTCAAGCCCGCACCCAAGACCATCAACGCGCTCGTCTGGCAACCGGCCGGGGGCTGTGTCGCCAGTGCCTACTTCGGCGGGGTTTGCCTCTGGGACGCCGACGACTTCGTCGCGCAAAAGGAATTCGCCTACGCCAACGGCATTCAGGCGCTCGTCTGGTCGCCGGACAACCGCTGGCTCGTCTCGGGCAATCAGGACCCCAGCGTTCACCTCTGGCTGGTCGAAGAGGAGCAGGAGTTCCACATGAGCGGCTACGAATCCAAAGTCAAAACGCTCTCTTTCAGCCACGATTCGCGCCGCCTGGCCACCGGCGGGGGCAACGACGTCTGCGTGTGGGACTGCGCCGGGGCCGGTCCCGAGGGACGCGAGCCCGCCATGTTGCCGCACGACGCGAAGGTCTGCGCCCTCGCCTTTCAAAACCGGCACGGCCTGCTCGCCAGCGCCTCCGAAGACGGCGTCTTGCAACTCTGGAGCCCCGAGCGACCCAATCCCCTGCGGGCCACCGTCAAGATGCCCTCGGCCGCCACCAAGCTCGCCTGGTCGCCCGACGACAACCTGCTCGCGGTGGGCTCGGCCCAAGGCGTGGTCTATGTGCTGAAGGTCGGCCCCTGATCGATTTTACGGACCTGCCCGCATTGCATTAACTTGCGCAATCAGCCCCGGGGAAATACCACACAACCAACACCCATGAACCGTTCAATTCTCCGCAACCGTGGACTGGCCGCCCTGCTGACCGTGTGCACGACCCTCCTGCTCGTCCCTGGCTGTAAACCCGCCAAGGTCGACTCCTCCTCAAAGCCGTCCACCTCGACCAACGCCCGCGAGCATTCCGGACGACTCGACTGGTCCTCTTGGCAACGCTGGGTGCAAACCCGCCCCCGCGTCGTCCTCGTTTCCGAAATCGACGGCGGCACGCGCGACCTCATCGAGCGCCAGTCCCAGCTCTTTCTCGCCGTGATCGGCGGCGGCGGTTCCTCCGCCTCCACGCTGCCCGACACCGAGATCGCCCGTTTGCAGGACGCCTTCTTCGCGTCGTCTTCCCGCACGGCCAACTCCCCCGTGCCGACCGTCGAGCGTTGGGACCGTTACTCCAACGCCGTCCGTCGCATCCAGTCCGGTGCCATCCCCACCGCGATCACCACGCTGGAAGCCTACGTCCGCCGTGATCGCCAGGACCTGACGCCCCGCATGACCGACACCGGTGACAGCGGCCGGCAGGCGCGCTCCGATCTGAGCTGGATCGACAGCGCCGTCATGCCGATCATCGAACGCCTGAAAACGCACTCCGCCTCCGCCAAGCCCGCGCTCAGCGTCGACCAAGCCCGTCAACAGTGGCAAACCTTCGAGACCGACAGCCTGCCCAAGCTCGCCTCCGCCATCAAGAAAGCCACCACCGCGGAGACCTCCGTCGCCGAGGACGGCACCTACCGGCTCTCCGGCAACGGTCAACTCGTCGCGGTCATCACCGTTGCCGGTCGCGACCTCTACTTCCCCGCCTCCCCCGCCACGCCCGGCCTGCGATTCCTGCGGTGATCTTGCCCTTGCCGGCATCCGGCCGCCACCCCACCCGCGTCCGCCCCCTCCGGGGTTGACGTCGCTGATAGTCTGAACGCGTGACCAATCGCCGCGAGTTCATCGCCCGCACCGGCGTCGCCCTGCTGGCCCTCATGGCCGGCGGCGCCCCCCTGTCCGCGGCCACCGCGGGCGGCGTCTACCGCGTGCGCTCCGGCGACACGCTCGGTGACATCGCCCACCGGCACGGCGTCAGCGTCGCCGCGCTCAAGCAGGCCAACCGCCTCTCATCCGACCGCATTCTGGTCGGACAGAAACTCGTCATCCCGTCCGACATCGCCTATGTCGTGCGCTCCGGCGACACCCTCGGCTCCATCGCGGTGCGCAACGGCGTCACGCTCACCGCGCTTAAAGTTCGCAACAACCTCAGCTCCGACCGCATCCTCGTCGGGCAAAAACTCTACATCCCCGCCGGTGCCATCCAGCCCGCCGCCGCCCCCGCTCATTCCTCGGCCGTGCTCGCCGGCGTCGTCGCCGCCACCTCTAGGCTCAATATCCGGCGCGGCCGCTGGACCCACGTCGTCGTGCACCACAGCGGCATCGAGGCCGGCAACGCCAAGGCCTACGACGGCGCACATCGCCGCCGCGGCATGACCAACGGCCTCGCCTACGACTTCGTCATCGGCAACGGTCGCGACTCCGGCGACGGTGAGATCGAGATCGGCCCGCGGTGGCACCAGCAGCTAGACGGCGGCCACGTGCGCAGCGACTACTATAACGCCCACGGCATCGGCATCTGCCTCGTCGGCAATTTTGAAAAACGCCGCCCCGGCGCCACCCAGCTCGCCTCGCTCACCGCGCTCATCGACTGGCTCCGCGACGAGGCCCCGCTCGGCACCAAGCCCAAGTTCACCGTGCACCGCTGGGTCGACAAAAACCACACCGTCTGCCCCGGGCGCCACTTCCCCTACGCCCGCTTCAAGGCCCGCTACGCCTGAAGCCGCACGCCCGCCGCCGCCTCGCGCAGCAGCTCGCCCGGATGGTGCCCCGCCCCCGGAACCGTCACCAAGCCCGGCGACAACTCCCGCAGCCGCGCCGCGTCGAGCAGATCGTCCACATCGCCGCAATACAGCCGCCACCCCGCCGGCGCCGGCGGCTCCACCCGCGAGCGCTCCAGCGTCTCCAGGCCCCAGTCCAGCCCGTCCGTGGACGACTGGTAGTCAACGGAGATGTCCAGACCCGCCCGCAGATAAAAATCCCGCAGCGCCGCCACCGGATCGACCCGCAGCCAGCGCCGCAGGTAGCGCACATGCGTGCGACCGCTCAGCCCGCCCAGCCCGTCCTCCCGCGCAAAGCCAAAGACCGGCGCCAGCAATACCACCTGCGCAGCCAAGGCCGAGACTCGCGCCGCCTCAGCGAGCAGCAGATGCGCGCCCAGCGAATAGCCGCCCACGACGGAAAACCCACCCTCGCGCTCTAAACGTGCCACCGCGTCCGTGCTGGCCGGCACGACCACGTGCCTCGCCTCGGGCCAGACGCGACTGACCCGTTCTTGAAACCAGGCCTCGCCCACGGCCCAACCGCTGATCCAGCCCATCTTCATGACGATTCCTTCCGATCATTTTGCAGCATGGCGCATACCCGCGCCAAATCCGCCTCCGACAGCCCGCGCTTGAGCGAGAGGCGCAGCCGGCTCGTGCCCGCCGGCACCGTCGGCGGACGGATCGCTCCCACCACCACGCCCGCCTCGCGCAGCGTCGCCGCCAACCGCACCGTGCGCTCCGGGTCGCCCGCGCGCACCGGCACGATCGGCGAGTCGCCGTCCGGCACGTCGAAGCCCCGCTCCGCCAGCATCCCGCGAAACCGCCGCGACATCGCCCGCCACTCCGCCTGCTCCGCGCCGGCCAGCGTGCGCACCCGCGACAACGCCGAGCGCGCCGCGGCCGCCGACACCGGCGACAGCCCCGTCGAATAGACAAACTCCCCCGCGTGGTTCACAAGGTGGTCGCGGACCGCCGCGTCGTTGAAAAGCGAATACGCTCCGCCCGAGGCCAGCGTCTTGCCCAGCGTGCCCACCAGCGCGTCGACCTCGCCGGCCACGCCCGCCTCCGCCGCCAGACCCGCGCCGCCCGGACCATACCAGCCGAGCGCGTGCGCCTCATCCAACACCCAGAAGAAACCGAACCGCCGCCGCAGCTCCGCGATGCGCGTCAAGTCCTGCCGGTCGCCGTCCATGCTGAAGACGCTCTCCGTCACCACGAACACCGTCCGCCCCGCAGGCGCCGCCGCCAGCTCGCGCTCCAATTGGTCGAGGTCGAGATGCCCGTAACGCCGCAGCCGCGCCCCGCTGCGCAGCAAACCCGCGATCATGCTGTGATGGATCAGTCGGTCCGCCAGCACCAGGTCGCCCCGCCGCGGCAACTCGCCGAGAATGGCCGCGTTGGCCGCGTAGCCGCTGCTCCACAACAGGCCGTGCGGCATCCCGTGCCAGAGGCCGAGCTGCGCGACGAGCGCCGCCTGCTCAGGTCCCCAGCCCGTGACCAGCGGCGCGGCCGACGCCGACGTGCCATGCCGCAGAGCGGCCTCGGTCGCGGCGGCGATCACCGCCGGGTCGCGCCGCAGTCCGAGGTAGTCGTTGTCCGCCAGATTGAGCGCGTCCGGACCGGGCTCGTTGATCGCCAGCCGGCGTCGCGTGCCCGCCCGGTCGCGCACGGCCAGCGCCGCCGCACAACGCGCGCCCACCGGACCGCTCGGCTCGACGGCGTCGTCCTCGCCGCGCAGCCGGGCGAGCAGACCCGGCTCGACCCGCGCGGAAAACGCGCCGTAGCCCGTCTCCGCCGACGGGCCCAGGCCCATGGCCCGCAACCCCGCGCGATTCGACGCCGCCACCTCCGCGGACACCGGTTCAAAGCCGTTGAGCCAGACCAACGGCGACACGCCGCGCTGCACCGCGTAGGCGTGGGCGAGGCGGGCCTGGTTGATCGCGCCGAGCCGGTCCGGCACGACCAGCACGACCACGTCGGCCTCGATGGCCGCGGCAAAGTCCAGCCAGTCGCGCCCGTCGTCGGCCAGCGGCACGGCGACTCCGCCGGCCCCCTCCACGATGCGCCAGTCGCAGGCGGGCAGCCCGCGACACTCGTCCGCCAACGCGTCGAAGTCATACGACGCGCCCTCCGCCGCCGCGGCCGCCAGCGGGGCGAGCGGCGCGGCGTAGCGGCGCAGCGTGTGCGCGGTCACCGTGCGGCACGGCACCAGGCTGCGCGCGAACTCGGCGTCACCACCGGCCAGCGGCGGACGACCGGTCTCGACCGGCTTGACCAACTGCACCACTCCCTCGTCATCCGCGACCAACAGCCGCGCCAGTGCGGCGGTGACGCGGGTCTTGCCCACGCCGGTGTCCGTGCCCGTGACGAGAATGGTGCGCATGGATTTTGGAATACGACCGGTTCAGTGGTCGTGATGATCGCAGCTCCCCGAGGAACAGGCCTTCGCCCAGGTGCCGTCCTCGGCGGTTTCGTGCGCGTGGTCGTGCGCGTGGTCGTGCGCGGTCGCGGAGCGCGGCACGAGCGGATGCATGCCAAGACGGTCGAGCAGCGCGAAGTCGTCGGACCGGCCGGGGTTGGGCGTGGTGAGCAGCTTTTCGCCGAGGAAAATGCTGTTGGCGCCGGCCGCGAAGCAAAGCGCCTGCAGTTCGTCGCTCATCTCCGTGCGACCGGCGGAGAGGCGCACCATCGTATCCGGCATCAGGATACGGGCGGTGGCGATCACGCGCACGAAGTCGATCGGATCGACGGGCGCGCCGTTCTCCAGCGGCGTGCCCGGGCAGGGCACGAGGGCGTTGATCGGCACGGAGTCCGGCTGGGGGTTGAGCGAGGCCAGCTCGGCGAGCAGCTTGAGGCGGTCCTCGGTCGACTCGCCGAGGCCGAGGATGCCGCCGCTGCACACCTGCAGGCCGGCGCGGCGAACGGCGGCGAGGGTGTCGAGCCGGTCGTCGTAAGTGCGGCTGGTGATGATCTCGGGGTAATACTCGCGGGAGGTGTCGAGGTTGTGGTTGTAGACGGCGCAGCCGGCCTCCTTGAGACGCGCGGCCTGGTCCTCGCGCAGCATGCCGAGGGTGCAGCAGACCTCGAGGCCGAGGCCGGACACGCCGCGCACGGACTCGAGCACGGAGTCGAACTGAGCGCCGTCGCGCACCTCGCGCCACGCCGCGCCCATGCAGAAGCGGGAGGCGCCGCCGGCCTTGGCGTTGCGGGCGGCGGCGACGATCGACGCGGTGTCCATCAGCGGCTCGGGCTGGAGACCGGTGGCGTTGCGCGAGGACTGGGGGCAGTATTTGCAATCCTCGGGGCAGCGTCCGGTCTTGATCGACTGGAGCGTGCAGAGCTGCACGGCGGCGGGATCGTGGTGGGCGCGGTGCACCTGCTGGGCGCGAAACAACAGCTCGGGAAACGGCAGTTCGTAAAGCGCGCGAACGGCGTCGAGGTCGATGGCGTTGGGGGCGATGATGTTCATGAGAGTGGCGTGAGTCCCGGCAGGACGTCGTCGATCGCGCGGAGCGTGCGGTCGACGAGTTCGCGGAGTTCGTCGTGGGAAAGGCACAACGGCGGCACCAGCAGCAGCGAGTCGCCGAGCGGACGCAGCAGCAGTCCGTGATCGCGGGCGCGTTGGCAGACCTGCAGGCCGGCGCGTTGATCGGCGGACCAGCTGCCGCCACCGTCCGGTTGCAGGTCGAGCGCGGCGGCGAGTCCGCGCTGGCGCAGCTCGCGCACGTGCGGGTGTCCGGCGAAGGCGCGGGCGAGTTCGCGGCCAAAGACGGCGATGCGCTCGGCGATGAAGCCTTCCTCGATGAGCGGGCGGAGTTTGCGGAGGTTGGCCAGCGCGACGGCGGCGGCGAGCGGGTTGCCCGTGAAGGTGTGGCCGTGGAAGAAGGCTCGCCCGCTGGAGAAGCTGCCGAGAAAGGCGTCGTGGATCTCGTCGCGCGTGAGCGTGGCGGCGAGCGGCAGGTAGCCGCCGGTGAGCCCCTTGGCGAGGCAGAGGAAGTCGGGCGTCACGCCCTCCTCGGCGCAGACGAACATCGGCCCGAGCCGACCGCAGCCGACAAACACCTCGTCGAGGATGAGGTGCACGTCGTGAGCCCGGCAAAGCTCGGCGACGGCGCGCGTGAAGCCCGGCGGTTGCTGGCGCATGCCGGCCGCGCCCTGCACGGAGGGTTCGAGGATGAGGCAGGCGGTTTGCGCGGCCTCGCTTTCGAGCAGGCGGGCGAGCGCGTCGAGGCTGGCGGCGTCGTCGGCGGCGTGCACGCGGCCGGCGAACTCGTTGCAGACGGGCGCGGGGAAGTGAGTCGATTCAAAGCACCACGGACGGAAGCGTTCGTGAAATCCGCCGCTGTCACCCACGGCCATGGTGCCGAAGGTGTCGCCATGGTAGGCGCCCTCGAGGCCGATGACGCCGCGTTTTTCGGGGCGGCCGGCGAGTTGCCAGTATTGGAAGGATTGCTTGAGCGCGACCTCGACGGCCCCGGAGCCGTTGTCGGTGTAGAAAACGCGGTTCAGACCGATCGGCGCGAGTTCGCAGAGGAGCGCGGCCAGCTCCGCGCCGGGTTCGTGCGCGAGGCCGAGCAGGGTGGCGTGGGCGACCTTGGCGAGCTGGGCCTGCAGGGCGGCGTTGAGGTCGGGGTCGTTGTGACCGTGGACGTTGGTCCAGATGGAGGCGTTGCCGTCGAGGTAGGTGTTGCCCTCCGTGTCGGTCAACCAGCCGCCGCGCCCGGAGGCGACGACGAGAGGCGGCAGCGCGAGGTATTCGCGCATCTGCGTGAACGGGTGCCAGACGTGACGCCGGTCGGCGGCGACCGCGGGGGAGACCGGACTGTCGACCGGCGACGCCATCACCAGACGTAGGTCGCGCCGGCCGACCAGGTGCGGCGCGCGCCGGGGACCTGCGGAACTTCCTCGTAGTAGGTGTTCCAGAGGTTGTCGATTTGGGCGTTGAGGCTGAGGCGGCCCTCGGTGCCCGGCACACGGTAGATCAGGCCGAGGGCGCTGAGGATCGGCTCGTCGTTGCGGCGGCGCAGCGTATTCTCCTCTTGAATACGGTATTCGTTGTCCATGCGGAGCTCGAGGTCGCCGGTGACGCGCCAGACGATCGCGGCGGTGAGGCGGTGCTCGGCGTAGTTGAAGGCGTAGAAGCTGGCCTGGTTGGCGGCGAGGTAGTCCTCGTCCTTGTGCAGGAAGGTGTAACCGGCGATCAGGTCGAGGCGCTCGGTCTGGCGGCGGACGATCGTCTCGAAGCCGACAGTGGTCAGGTCGCCGCTGACCGCGCTGCGGGCGGTGGTCGGCGGCAGCGTGGGATCGTAGATGTAGTCGAGCAGTTCGTCGTCCCGACGGCCGAACACGGCGGCCGACCAGCTCCAGTTGCCCGCGGCGAGCTCGGCGCCGAGTTCGAGGTTTTGCGCGGTGGCGCGCGGGAGGTTGGGATCGCCGCGGAAGAGGCCGCCGGTCGAGAAGGCGTTGAGCGCCTGGTAGGTGGGGACCTGGGTGGTCTCGTCGTAGCTGACGTAGAGGTTGCGCAGCACGGAGGCGGACTGGCGCAGCTCGACCTTGGTCGCGGGCGAAAGCTCGGACTCGTGACGGTTGCTGTCGTCGAACTGCGTGCCGACGGTGACGACCAGCGAACGATCGGCGGAGAGATCGAAGGTCTGCTCGACGGAGGCGCCGAGGTAGGTCTGCACGCGGTCGTCGAAGCGACCGAAGATCAGCGCGCCGGTGGGCGAGGTGCTGCGCGAGTCGATGTCGTCGGCGATGACGCCGGCTCGGTAGAGCAGCGCGGTGGCGTCGGCGACGTTGGCGCGTCCGTCGAGGGCGAGGCCGCGCACCATGGTCTTGTGGTTGTTCTCGAAGGCGAAGGCCGGGATCGTGTAGGTGTCGCGGTTCTCGCGGTAGTAGCCACCGATCTGGAAAAAGCCGCCGTCGGCGTCGGTCGCGACGCGATGGTTGGCGAGGAAGAGATCGGTGCGCACGTCCTCGGTTTCCTGCTGATTGAAGGGCGCGTAGAGGTTGACCCAGGAAAACGCCTTCGACTGGTGGCCAGCGAAGAGGTCCGTCTGGCTGGTCTCGTCGCGGAATTGCAGGCGGGCGTTGGCGCGGACGAAGTCGTGTTCGCCAAACGAGCGGCTGCCCTCCCCTTGCGACGTGGCGAAACTGGCGTCGGCGCCAACGGTGCGACCGAGCAGGGTTTGCGAACCGACGACGCCGGCGTGGACGTCGCCGCGGAGCAGGCTGTTGTCACCGGCGCCCGCGGAAACCTGGCCGCCGTTGCGAACGGGTGCCCAGCCGTAGCCCACGCTGCCCGCGGTGGCGTTCCAGCCGGCCTGCGAGTTGGCCGCGCCGGTGCGCACGTCGGGCGCACCGATCATCGCCGGCGCCACCGGCAGCTCGGCGAAGTAGTGCCCCGTCTGCGGGTCGTAGATCGGGAGGGCGCCGATGCTGAAACCGGTGTTTTCAAACGTGCCGCCGCGAATGGAGACGTCGGCCTGGCCCTCGGCCATGTTGCGCGCCTGCACGTCGACCAGCGGCTCGAAGGTCAACCCCGACACGGGCATCGCGTAGGTGGTCGCGGGCTCCTGATTCGCCACGCGCGGCGAGACCACCCGAACCTCGGGCAAGGACCGGACGGGGCCGGTCGTAGCCGAATCGTCGGCGGCCAAGGCCGGCAGGACGCAGAGAGTGCCAAGGGGAAAAACGAAACCATGCAGAGAGCGCATGGTTCGACTTGCTAACAGGCGGGCCTGACGGCTCAAGCCACATGTTAGCTCGATGAAAAACTTAACTTAACCAATCGCCGGTGCGTTCGACCCGGGGCACAAAAAAAACCCGCATCCGAACAGATGCGGGTAAAAGTCTGATGCTGGCTGGCGGCTCAGGCGCCGTCGTCGCCGATGGCTTCGACCGGGCAACCTTCGAGGGCTTCCATGCATAGGGCGATGTCTTCCTCGGTGGTCGGCTGGGCGTGCACGAAGGAGTAGCCACCTTCGTCGTGCCGCGTGAAGAACGCGGGCGCGGTCTCGCGGCAAAGATCACAGTCGATGCATTGCTGATCGACGTAAAATTTGCCGGCTACGTTCTGTTCCCATTTGTCGTCTTTATTGGCCATGCGATTTGCCAACAAACCGCTTGGCCAACGCCTGTCAAGCGGTCACTCGAACCGATTTGAACACCGGCGCCACGCACGCAATCCAGGGAATGAATTTACCCGCGGGAACTTGTCATCCCCGGCGCTGACGGTAGTCTGCCCCACGATGCTTTCCGACCGCACCTACATGCGCGATCCCTCGCCCGCGTCCGCCCGCCCGATGGTCTTCTGGCTGCTGGGGGCAATGGTGGCGGCGTTCGTATTGCAGCAAGTCGCGGAAATCTGGTTTCAGTCGCGCTTTGCCTGGGATCATTTCGCCCTCGCCGCGCACACGATGAAGACCGGGCAGGTGTGGACGCTGCTCAGCTACGGGTTGCTTCACGGAGGGCCTTTCCACCTGCTGATCAACGGCTTGATGATTTTCTTCCTCGGTCGCGCGCTCGAGGCCGAGCTTGGCGGCCGGCGCCTGCTCCATCTGGCGCTTTGGGGCACACTAGGCGGCGGCCTGCTGTGGCTCGCGATCAACTTTCAACGCTCCGCCCAGCTCGCCGGCGCGTCGGCCGCCGCCATGGCGATGCTGACCGTCTACGCCTGTCTGCATCCGCGACGGCCGATCACGTTGCTGCTGTTCTTCGTTTTGCCCGTCACGCTTTTGCCGATCTGGCTGCTGGCCATCGTGGGCGGCATCGACGTGCTCGGGCTGCTGTTTCGTGAACTGCCCTCCGGCGGGCTCAGCGGCAACGTCGCCCACTCCGCGCACCTAGGTGGGCTGGCCGCGGGATGGCTTTACCACCGCTTCGTGATCTCGCGCGGACCGGAACGCCCACTTTGGGAAAACGCCACCGAGGTCGAGGCACCACGATGGTTTCGCAAGGCCAAGCGCACCGGCCTGACCGAGGCGCCCTACAAGGTCGACATCCGCTCCACCGACGACCTGCGCGCCGAGGTCGACCGCATCCTCGACAAGATCAACAGCGAGGGCTTCGGTTCACTCACCCCCGCCGAGAAGGCCCGCCTCGACGAGGCCCGCGACCTGCTCAGCAAGCGCTGACCGCCGCGCCCTCCGCATACTTTTCTCGCAACATTTGCCCGCTGCGGGCATCTCAACATCACACATGCACGTTTCGGCCCTCGTATCTCCCCTGCGTATCCTGACCGCGACCGCCGCCCTCGCCTTGGGCAGCCTCACCGCCGGAGCCGCCGAGAACACCTTCAGCGCCACCCCGCAACAGTCGCTCGAGGCCAAGGCGCTGGTCCGCCTGCTCGAGCAGGTTCACTACAACCGCGACGCGGTGAAGCCGACCGACTACAAAAACATCATCGGCGACTACATGAAGGCCCTCGACGGCCAGCGCCTGTTCTTCCTCGCCAGTGACCGCGTCGAACTCGACGAAAAGTTCCCCGCCGACTCCCTCTACTGGAATCTCACCGCCCTCGGCCGCCTCGATCCCGCCTTCGACGTCTTCAAGGTCTACGAAACCCGTGCCGGCAACCGCGCCCAGTGGGTGTTCGATCGCCTGCAAAAGGACTTCGACCTCTCCACCGACGAGTCCTACCTGCTCGACCGCAAGGAAGCCCCCTGGCCCGCCGACCAGGCCGAGGCCGACGCCCTCTGGGAACGCCGCCTGAAGTTCGAGCTCCTCCAGGAGGTGCTCAACGACAAGCCCATCGACGAGGCCAAGTCCGTCGTGCGCAAACGCTACGAACGCCTCGTCCGCACCCTCGCCGACTTCGAGTCCATCGACCTCATCGAGCGCTTTCTGGGCACCATCACCCAGATGTATGACCCGCACTCGACCTACTTCTCCGCCGACACCTTCGAGGACTTCAGCATCAACATGCGCCTGCAACTCTTCGGCATCGGCGCGCTGCTCAGCCTCGAGGACGACCTCTGCGTCATCAAGGAGATCATCCCCGGCGGCCCCGCCGACCTCGGCCGTCAACTGAAGCCCAACGACAAGATCATCGCCGTCGCCCAGGACGGCGCCGAGCCCGTCGAGATCTTCGGCATGAAGCTCCGCAAGATCGTCGAGATGATCCGCGGCCCCAAGGACACCAAGGTCCGCCTCGTCATCCAGCCCGCCGACGCCGCCGACAGCTCCGTGCGCCGCGAGATCACCATCACCCGCGACGTCGTCAACCTCGACTCCGCCCGCGCCTACGGCGCCGTCTTCCAAGTCCCCGTCTCCGAAGGCGAGCCCGCCGTGCAGACCGCCTCCTCCGAAGCCACCGACTCCGCCGCCGCCAAGGCCGAGCCCAGGACCCGCCCGATCGGCGTCATCACCCTGCCCGCCTTTTACGGCCCCGACCTCAACGCCGAATCCAAGCAGAACAGCGCCAGCGAGGACGTCGCCGAACTCATCAAGCGCCTCAAGGCCCAGAACATCGAAGGCCTCGTGCTCGACCTGCGCGGCAACGGCGGCGGCCTCCTCTCCGAGGCCATCAATCTCACCGGCCTCTTCATCAAGGAAGGCCCCGTCGTGCAGGTCCGCTCCTACTACGGCGACGTCAAGGTCGACAGCGACGAGGACCCCGCGGTCGCCTACGACGGCCCGCTCGTCGTGCTCACCTCGCGCTTCAGCGCCTCCGCCTCCGAGATCGTCGCCGGCGCCCTGCAAAATTACGGCCGCGCCGTCATCATCGGCGACACCTCCACCCACGGCAAAGGCAGCGTGCAGACCGTCATCGAGATGAACCGCGTGCTCTCCAACCTGCTCAGCGACGACGCCAAGGCCGGCGCCACCAAGCTCACCATTCAAAAATTCTACCTGCCCAACGGCGCCTCCACCCAGCTCAAGGGCGTCGTGCCCGACATCGTGCTGCCCTCCGTCGACGAGTTCCTCCCCATCGGCGAAAGCGACCTCCCCCACGCCCTCGCCTGGGACGAGATCCCCAGCAGCCTCTTCGATGGCAGCCCCTACAAACCCGCCATCCTGCAACCCCTCGTCGAGGCCAGCCTCGAGCGCCAGCAGTCCCTTGAGGAGTTTTCCCTGCTCCGCAAAAACATCGACCGCTTCCGCGACCAACAGGCCGAGAAAACCGTCTCCCTCAACCTCGACAAACGTCAGGAGCGCAAGGCCGCCGACACCGCCTTCCGCGAAGAAATGAAGGAGGAGCGCAAGCGCCTCGAGGACGCCGACGCCTACGCCTTCGAGGAGACGCTGCTCGCCCCGCCCCCCGCCCCGCGCATCAAGGCCGAGGACGACAACGATGACTCCGAGAACGCCCTCGACGCCGAGGAGGACGAACACTTTCCCAAGCTCGACATCCCGCTCCGAGAAAGCCTCCGCGTGGTCGTCGACATGCTGGAGACCGGCACGCCCGTCCGCCAGCCCGCCCCCGCCGCCGAGCAAGTGACCAAGGCGCTCTGAGCCCAGGGAGCACCTAGTAGGGGCCGAGCTCGCTCGGCCCGTTCAACGAGCACCAAGGACACGCGTCAGCTCGCCGCATGCGCGCATCGGGCTTCGCGAGCGAAGCCCCTACAGCCTGCCCCGCCCGCCAGCCGCCCTCAATTGCGCCGCGCAAACACGAACCGGTCGCGCCCAGTCAAGTCCGCCACAGATTCTCCCGCGCCAAGACCCGCGCCCGGCAACATCGCCAGCAACGCCGCGTGGTGCGCGATGCCCGTCTCCAGCGCCAGCCAGCCATCCGGACGCAACCGCGCGGCCGCGCCCTCCACGATGCGACGCAGATCGGCCAGGCCCGCCTCGGGCGCGGTCAACGCGCTCAGCGGCTCGAACTCCCGCACCTCGGGCTCGCTCGCGGCGGTCTCCTCCTCGGCGAGGTAGGGCGGGTTGGCCACGATCAGGTCGAACGTCGCGTCCGGCGGCAGCGCCGCGAACCAATCGGACCGCACCAACCGCACGCGTTCGCCGAGCTGAAGCGCGGCCACGTTCTCGGCGGCCAGCGCCAGCGCGTCGTCGCTCAGGTCGACGGCCGTCACTACGGCCGCGGGATACAGCGTGGCCAGAGCGCAGGCCAACGCGCCGGTGCCGGTGCCGAGATCAAGGATGGCCGACGGCGCGGCGGTCATGCGCGTTTGGATCAGCTCGACCAGATACTCGGTCTCCGGCCGCGGGATGAGCGCGCGGCGGTCGCACTTCAACGTCAGCCCCGCCCACTCGACCGTGCCGAGGATGTGTTGCAACGGCTCGCGGCGGGCGCGGCGTTTCACGAACGGACGGATGCGGTCGAGCTCGGCCTCGGTCAGCGGACGCTCGAACTGCAGGTAGAGTTGCATGCGCTTCAGTCCGAGCGCGTGGCCGACCAGCGTCTCGGCGTTGAGCCGCGGCGACTCGACGCCCTTGGACGCGAAGAAGTCGGCGGTCTTCTGGATGATGTCGAGAATGGTGAGCATGCGGCGTTTTGAAGGCGGCTCGCGGCAGGCCGCGTCAGTCGTCGGAGCGGGCTCCGCGCGACGGCGCCGGGCGGCCGGTCAACTCGGCGAACTTTTCCTCGAAGTCGGCCTGTTGCAAGGCGGCGATGACCTCGTCGAGGTCGCCCTCCATGACCTGCGACAGGCTGTGCAGCGTGAGGCCGATGCGGTGGTCGGTCAGGCGGCTCTGCGGGAAGTTGTAGGTGCGGATGCGTTCGCTGCGGTCGCCGGTGCCGATCTGGCTCTTGCGCTGAGCGGCGTAGCGGGCGTGCTCCTCCTCCTCCTTCACGCGCAGCAGGCGGGCGCGCAGCACGGCGAGGGCGCTGGCCTTGTTCTTCTGCTGGGAGCGGCCGTCGGCGCAGTAGACCATGGTGCCGGTGGGCTTGTGGATGATGCGCACCGCGGAGTCGGTGGTGTTGACGCCCTGCCCGCCCGGGCCGCTGGCGCGCTGCACGGTGATCTCCAGGTCTTGCGGGTCGATGTGCAGGTCGACCTCCTCGGCCTCGGGCAGCACGGCGACCGTGACGGTGGAGGTGTGGATGCGGCCGTTGGCCTCGGTGGCCGGCACGCGTTGCACGCGGTGCACGCCGCTCTCGTATTTGAAGTTTTTATACACGTCCTCGCCGCGGATGAGGAAGCTCGCCTCGCGGTAGCCGCCGCGCTCGCTGGGGCTGGTGCCGAGCGGCTCGACGGTCCAGCGACGGTTCTCGGCGTAGCGTTGATACATGCGGGCGAGCTCGGCGGCGAAAAGCGCGGCCTCCTCGCCACCGGTGCCGGCGCGGATCTCGAGCACGGTGTTGCGCGAGTCCGACGGCTCGGGCGGGATCATGGCGCGCAGGAGGCGGCTTTCCTCCGTCTCGGCTCGGGCGGCCAGCTCGGGCAGTTCGGCCTCTGCGAGTTCGCGCAACTCGGCGTCGGCGGAAGGATCGCGCAGCAGACCGCGGGCCTCGTCGAGCTCTCGCCGCAGGCGTTCGCAGGCGGCGCGTTGGGCGACGATCTGTTGCAGGCGCTGGTGCTCGCGGGTCACCTCGGCGGCCGCTCGCGCGTTGGCGTAAAACGACGGGTCGCGCATGCGCGCGTCGAGCTCGTCGAGGCGGCGTTGAAAGAGGGTGATGTCGGGCAGGCTGTCCATGCGAACGGGTTGACCAGACGGAGGCCAAAGCCCGCGCGGGGCAAGGTCGGATGCGGACGCTTTTGCGAATTGCGAAACGGGCGGCCCGCCGCTTGCTTCGTGCGCGACCGCCCGCCGCGATGGCAGGGCTCTCCAACCGCGATCACGTCTCCATGTCCACCACGCTCTTCACCCAGAACATCATCGCCTGCATCTGGGACTTCGACAAGACGCTCATCCCCGAATACATGCAGTCCCCGCTGTTTCGCCGCTACGGCGTGGACGAGGCGCTGTTCTGGTCGGAGACGAACAGCCTGATGGAGCACTACCGCCGGCGCGGCTACCACCTCTCGGGCGAGATCGCCTACCTCAACCACCTGCTCACCTACGTGCTCGCGGGCCACATGCCCAAGCTCGGCAACAAGGTCCTGCGCGAGTGCGGGGCGGACATCCGTTTTTATCAGGGCCTGCCGGATTTCTTCAGCCAGGCCAAACGCTTCGTCGCCGAGAAGGAGCTCTACCGGAAACACGAGATCCAGCTGGAGCACTACATCGTGAGCACCGGCCTCGCCGAGATGGTGCGCGGCAGCGCCATCGCCCCGCAGGTCGACGGCATCTGGGGCTGCGAGTTCATCGAGAACCCGCTGCAGCCGGGCTTCCTCAAGCAGAAGGAGCTCGGCATCGAGGCCGAGGCCGAGATCGCACAAATCGGCATGGTCATCGACAACACGACCAAGACCCGCGCGCTGTTCGAGATCAACAAGGGCACCAACAAGAACGCGGCCATCGACGTGAACGCCAACATCGCGCCCGAGGACCGCCGCATCCCGTTTCAAAACATGATCTACATCGCCGACGGTCCGAGCGACGTGCCGAGCTTCTCGGTGGTGAAGAAGGGCGGCGGCAAGGCTTACGCGGTCTACAACCCCGCCAAGTCCGAGGAATTCGCGCAAAACGACCGGCTGCGTCAGGTCGGTCGCATCGACCACTACGGGCCCGCCGACTACCGCATGGAGAGCAGCACCGCCCAATGGCTGCGCCTGCACATCCACGGCATCTGCGACCGCATCGTCGCCGACCGCGAGGCCGCCGTCGCCCGCCGCGTGTCCAAGCCGCCTCGCCACCTCAACGAAAGCCCCGAGGAACAGGCCGCCCGCCTCGCGGCCGCACAAGGCCCGAAGCAGTCGACATTTTTGGAGTGAGGTTGGACCGGCCCGCCAGTTGGGAAGGCTCTTCCACGGCCTAACCATCGGGATTGACGCGGGACTCGCGCGGCGCAGTTGGACCCCACAAAAAAGCCCTCCGCGAACGGAGGGCTGACGTTGTTTGATCGGGAATAAAACCTCGACGACCGTATCCGATTAGGGACGTGAGCCGCTGATCTCGTCAGGATCGGGGATGGTGATGGTCCGGGTGAGGATATCACCTTCTCTGGTCTGGGTAACGCTGACGGTCTCCGACTGACGGGTAGAGATAATTCTGATCAACGTATTGCGCAGGTAGGTGAGCTCATCGGGAGTTATACGGCGGAGTTCAGGGCTCCTGGCGGCATCATCCATTGACATCCCCTCGGGAATCGGGGCGGTGCGACCGTCGGTGCCGACGTAATACACCAAACCCTCAAGCGTCTTGATGATCAATTGACCGGTCGCGAGATTAATGGAGAAATAAAACGTGGTGCCTCGGATGCCAGCGGCGCCGAGCGGGCTATTGACGGTATATTCGGAGCCTTCGCGCAGTTTGCGCACATCGCCGATCAACCCGCCCTTTTGCACCGTGAGTTCGGTTTTGGAAATCGACGGTTCGAGCGACTCGTCGAGGAGCGCACTCGCATCAAACATCTGCTGCTCAAACTTGGTCACCGCGAGCGTGGTTTCCGGCTCGAGCGTGACGGCGGAACCGTTGGCGAAAACGAGCATGGCAGAGGAATTGGGACCGGTTTTCACGACTGCACCGACGGGGAGCTTGGTCGACTTGGTCACAGGCGCCTCGACCTGAGTCTTCGGGTTCACCCAAGTGACCGTGCCGGAAATCTCCGTGATGGAGTAGGTCCCCGGCTTCGTCTGCGCCTGCAGCGCGGAAAAACAGCCGATGACAATCAAGGTTTGAAACCAAAATGCGATCTTGGATGGGAGTCTCATGGTGCGGGATTTTTTTGGCAAAACAGCTGCAATTGGCGAGCGAAAACTGGTAATTGAAGAAGAGCGTCGTTCGAGCGGGTATACTCGGCCATCAACGCTAAAAATTTAATTCAAAA
Organism: Verrucomicrobiota bacterium; assembly: GCA_030601755.1. Classification (GTDB taxonomy): domain Bacteria; phylum Verrucomicrobiota; class Verrucomicrobiia; order Opitutales; family Opitutaceae; genus JAUWBF01. The sequence goes on from JAUWBF010000001.1 coordinate 71,326, forward strand.
CGTCTTTTGTTCATCAATATGGGCAGATTTGCGGGTATTCGCTTCACCCACGAGCGCAAGATGATCGCGGAGAAGCATCAGCACATCATCACGTAACACCCGTGCCAAGGTCTTGCGATCCGAGCCCGCCGACCGCGTTTGCCCCCACGTCACGCCGGCCTCAATCCAAGGCAGCGTGAGCAGGTTCGCCAGATGCGGCGGCAACGTCATGTCGCCCCACCAAGCCACCTCGGTTTCCACGCTGCGCCCCGCCGGGACCGCGTAGTCCAGCGCGGCGACCGCCACCGGCCAGCCACCGCGCACCGCCGGCTCCAGCAGCGAGGGTTTGAACGGCAACACCTGCCGACCATCGCTGCTCGTTCCCTCCAGGAACACCAGCACGCTTAGGCCCTCGGCGACCAACGGCGACAATTCCGTCCCCACCCGAACGACGTCGCCGGCCTTGCCACGGTCGATGAAGCGCGTGCCCGCCCGCGCCGCGAACCAACCGAACAACGGCCAACCGCGCACCTCGCGCTTTGCGACGAACACCACCGGCGTCAGCGCTGACGTCGCGCAGCGAGGCCCCCTTGGTCGCCCACACGTAGAAAGTCTGCTGCACCAAGTCACACGCGTCCGCCTCCCGCCGGGCGAGGCTGAGGGCGAAGCGGTAGAGTGACGCGTAGTGCGCGTCCACCAACGCGGTGAAGACATCTTGGCTCATCGAACCCGTGGGAAACACGGCCACCGAACTTTATTCCCATGGGAAACGCGACGGTCGATTTTCCGCTCTGAAAATACGCTGCGTAAGAAAATCGCCGTCACAAAATCTTAACCGGCCAAACGTCGCCGCACACTTGGCACGCGCCATGCATTACTCAGATTGCAATCATGGCTACCATGACCAACCGCACCAAAATGAACAACGGAACGACCGCCGCCCGCGAGGCCGCCGTCTCCGCTTGGTGCAACCAACGACAATCGGGCCGAAAGCATTCGTCCTACCCGGGTCGTGTGGCCTGAGGTTCCGCTCAAGCGGTTCCGCAAACAAAGGCACAACGAGCCACCCGGGGTCCAACAACCACCGCATTCATCAACCATTTTTCAATCACTCCCATGTCCACGATCATCCATCCGCTGAAGCCCGTCCGCAGTCCCCGTCGCACCGCCGTCACCCCCGTGGTGAGCAAGCCGCACTACGACTGCACCGAGCAACTCGGAGCCGTGACCCTCAGCATCTTCCTCCCCGAGGTCGATCCGGTGGGCGTCGAGATCATCGTGCGCGGCACCGACCTGATCGTCACCGGCCGCCGCCGGCACGTCGTGCGGGTCAACTGGACCTCGCTTCACCTCGAAAAGGCCCTGCACGACTACGAGCTGCGCCTGCGCCTCGGCTCCCATCTCAACTACGCGGCGCTGAAGGCGGACCTCGACGACGGACTGCTCACCTTGGTGATTCCCAAGAAGGACGTCGGCCGCGCCCCCGCCCGCCGGGCCGCCTGAACGGGCGCGTTGGCAGGTTGCAGCCGGAGCGCCGCCCCGGCTACGGCTTCGTAGCATCTATCCCGTAGGGGCCTCGCTCGCGAGGCCCGTCGGGCGTGAACGATGGTTGCCGCCGAAATCTTACGTCGCTGCGTGCCGCAACGGGCCGAGCGAGCTCGGCCCCTACGGCGCTCACTTCAGCATGCGCACGCGGCGGTCTTTTCGGGGGAATTGCAGCGTCACCACCGTGCCGCGCCCCTCCTGACTCTCGATGCCGACTTGGCCCCCGTGCTCACGCAGGATGCGTTGCACGATCATCAGGCCGAGGCCGTGGCCGCCGCTCTTGGTCGTGTGGTAGGGCTGAAAAAGCTTGGCGAGGTCGGCCTGCTTGATGCCGCTGCCGTTGTCGGCAAAGAGCAGGTAGACGTTGTCGTCGTCGGTGGTGGCACGGATGCGCAGGCGGCCGTCGGGCCCCATCGCCTCCATGGCGTTCTTGGTGAGGTTGAAGAACACCTGCTTGAGCTGATTGCGGTCGGCCATCACCGCCGGCAGGCGACCAGCGAAGTCGGCCTCGACCTGAATGCCGCGGTCCTCGAGCTCGCGGCTCTGGAATTCCAGCACCTCGGCCAGCACCGCGGCGAGGTTGGTCTCGGCAAGGTCGGGCGGACGCGGGCGGATGGCGTCGAGGAAGTTGGTGATGATGCCGTCGAGCCGGCCGACCTCCTCCTGGCAGATGCGGATGGAGTCGGCGAGGCCGGCGGTCTCGCGGCCCGAGCCGGCGGTCGCCTGGAGCTTGCGCAACTTCCGCTCGATGAGCTGCAGGTGAATGGTGAGCGAGTTGAGCGGGTTGCCCAGCTCGTGCGCGACGCCGGCGGCGAGCAGCAGGACCGAGGACGTGCGCTCGTCCTCAATGCGTTCCTCGGTGGATTTTTTCTCGGTGGTGATGTCGCTGAGGATTACAGCGAAGCGTCGCTCGGCCCCGAGTCCCTCGGCGGTGAAAGGCACCATGTAGAGCCGCACCGTGCGGGGCTCGGGATAGGTGAGCTCGATCTCGCGGGTGACGACCGGCAGGGCCGGCTCGGCGTCGCCCAAGGCCGACTCCAGGGAGGGACGCAGGCCGGGCACGAGGCGCCAGAGCACCGCTCCGGTGAGATCGTCGACAGAGAGGCCGATCAGGCGGTGCGCGGCGGCGTTGGCGTAGTCGATCTCGCCGTCGGCGCCGATGACGAGCACGCCCTCCTGGAGCACGTTGAAGACGTCCTCGAAGAAACCGCGCTCGCGGGCGAGGCGTTGCACGAGGTTGGCCATGGACGCGGGGTCGAGCGAATCGAGGCGTCCGAGGACACGATCAAGCGAGGTGTTTTTTTTGCCGGCCATGGTCGTGGATGGATTCAAGGGGACTCGGTCAAAAAGTCGACTTGGTCGGGATCGACCCGTCCGGCGAGCAGCTTGCGCAGGAAGGTGTCGCGGTGGTGCGCACAACGCCCGACACGCAGCACGGCCTCGCGGTGGTCCTCGGTGCCGTAGCCCTTGTGACGGTCGAAACCGTAGTCGGGGAACTCGAGCGCGAGGGCGTCCATCATGCGGTCGCGGGTTACCTTGGCGATGATCGAGGCCATGGCGATGCAGAGCGAGCGGGAGTCGCCCTTGACGACGCCGGTGTGCGGGTAGGGAAAATTGCGCAGGTGGAGGCCGTCGATCAGGATGCGCGCGTTGACCTCCGGCGTGTAGGCGGCGATCTCCTCGGGCGTGGCGAAAAGGTCGGGCTCGCGGGTGAACTGGAAGGCGGTCGGCGGGTGCATCTGCTCGAGCGCGCGGCGCATGGCGAGCTTGGTGGCACCGAGGATGTTGAGCTGCTCGATCTCGCGCACGTCGGCCGCGCCGTAGGTGGCGTGGATGAGGCCCTCGGCCATGAGCGTCTCGAACTCGAACCAGAGCGCCTCGCGCTCGGGCGCGGTGAGTTGTTTGGAGTCGTTGATGCGATTGGCGTTGGCCACGGCCCAACGCGACTCGAGGAAGTTCTTCGTCACCAGCACCGCGCCGGCCACGACCGGTCCGGCCAGCGCGCCGCGACCGGCCTCGTCCACGCCGATGAGCTCGGCGTAGCCGTCGATCTGACGGAGGTCGTAGCCACGGAGTTGAGGGCGCTTGGGCATGGGGCGGGAGTGGTGGGGATAAGATTCTGTTTTAACGCAAAGGCGCGGAGGCGCAAAGGACGCAAAGTTTCGCGAAGCTTGCCTCCTTCGCGGGCTTAGCGCCTTTGCGTCTTTGCGTTAAAACTCCGGTGTCGGTGATCATCGCTCACCGGCCGAAGCCGAATTTTTCCTTGGGTTCGGGCAACGGGAGTTCGTCGAGCTTGCCGGCCTCCTTGACGACCTCGTAGGCGGTGCGGAAGTGGAGCTTGGCAAAGTCGCCGAGGGCGCGCGCGCCGAAGCGTTCGATGATGGCGAGGCCCTGTTTTTTCACGAGCGGGCCGGCGCCCTTTTGCAGGGGTTCGCCGAAGCGCTCGGAGAGGCTGCGCATGATGCGCACGTATTCGGCGCGGGCCACGATGGAGGCCGCGGCGACCACGGGATCGGACTCGGCCTTGGTGCGCATGCGTAGTTCAAAGTTGATGACGTTTTTGCGGGCAAGCTCGCGTTGCACGAGGGGCTGTTCGCTGAACTGGTCGAGCAGGCCCCACTTCACGGGTTTCTCGGCGAGGGCCTGAATGAGCGCGTTGGCGTGCTGCCAGGCGAGGAGGAGGTTGAGGTTGGCGCGGGGCTTGGCCATGAGCTCGTTGTAGCGGGGCATGCCGCAGTAGGTGACCTTGACGACGGCGCCCCGGGTCGCGCGGATGAGGCGGTCGAGTTCGATGATCTTGCCCTCGGTCATCTTCTTGGAGTCCTGCGCGCCGGCGGTGCGCCAGGCGTCGATGGCGTCGCGGTCGGCGATGACGGTGGCGGCGACGACGGGGCCGAAAAAGTCGCCCTTGCCGCTTTCGTCGAGGCCGGCGTGGCTCTCGAACCAGTCGGGGTTGAGCACCTCGTCGTAGCCGAGCTTGGGCGCGCCGGTGATCTCGGGCTCGAGCACGTCGCGCACGAAGTCCTCGGTGCCCTTGCCGGCGATGACGACCTTGCCGCTGGTGTAGGCGGTGACGTTGAGCTTGAGGTGGTCGGCCTTGTAGGCGAAGCGGGTGTAGGCGACCTCGAACGGGGCCCACTGGCGGGCGCGGCAGTGGGCGTGCAGCTTTTCCATCTGCGCGTCGTCGAGCTTGATGGTATAGGAGGAAAGTTTTTTGGGCGCCTCGTCGTCGGAGGCCGGCTTTTTGGGCATCAAGGAATTGGCCATAAAAACCGGCCAAAGCACAAAAAGAATCTGCGGTTGGCTTCGCGGGGATTTTTGCGCTGTGTGGGCGGCTTGTGGCCAAGGATCTGATCAAACACCGGGCGGAGTTTCAGGCGGCGTTGCTGGCGTGGTTCGACGTGTCGCGGCGGCGGTTGCCCTGGCGCGAGGAGCCGTCGGTCTATCGCACGGTGGTCAGCGAATTCATGCTGCAGCAGACGCAGGTGAAAACGATGCTGCCCTACTTCGAGCGCTGGATGGCCGCGCTGCCGGACTTCGCCGCGCTGGCCGCGGCCGACGAGGCGGCCGTGCTGCGACTGTGGGAGGGACTCGGCTACTACTCGCGTGCTCGCAACCTGCACCGATTGGGACGCGAGATCGCGGCTCGGGAGGAGTTGCCGCGCACACCTGCGGAGTGGCGCGAGCTGCCGGGCATCGGCCCCTACACGGCGGCGGCGGTGACGAGCATCAGTTTCGGCGCGCCGGTGGCGGTCGTCGACGGCAACGTGGTGCGCATCCTCACGCGCCTGACAGCCGACGCGCGTCCCTTCGCCAACAGCGGTGAAGCGGCCAAGGCGCTGGCCGCGACGGCCGACGCGGTGCTCAACCACGCGCGTCCGGGCGACCACAACCAGGCGATGATGGAGCTGGGGGCGACGGTCTGCACGCGGCACAACCCGCTGTGCACGGTGTGTCCGGTGCGGGAGTTTTGCGCGGGGGCGCGGTCGGGCGAGCCGGAGGCCTATCCGCGGCTGGCGGCCAAGGTCATCGAGCAAGTCAGCGTGATCCGCGGTTGGTGTTGGCGAGACGGCCGGCTCTTGTTGCACCGGGCCGCGGGCACGGCGCGCCGGCTGGCGGGTCAACACGAACTGCCGACGGCGGAGCAACTGGGGCAGACCGACGACGCGGTGATGCGGGGACGGCTGCTCGCGAAGAAGAAGCGCGGCATCACGCGGTTCGCGATCACGGAGTTTATCCACGAGGTCGATGCTCCCGCGGGAGCCGCCGCCACCCTCGGCGGGGAGTTGGTCTGGGTAAGCCCGGCGGAGTTGGGCGGCATCACGTTGTCAGGCCCGCATCGCCGGTGGGTGACGGAGTTGCTCGCCACGGAACGGCGCTAAACCCGTATCAAAGAGGCTCAGGCTCCGGGGAAGCGCTTGGCGATCATCGCCTCAACGCGGGTCTTCGACTGCTGCACGTCCTCGGTGGAGACGCGCGGGCTCAGCTCGAGAGTGAGCAGATGGTGCGCCTGCCAGAACGAGCTGATCATGTTGAAATCGATGCGACCGGCGCCGACCGGCTGGTGATCCTTGCCCTTCGCGCAGACGTCGTGGAGGTGGAAACCGAGCAGGCGGGCGGCGTTTTGCTCCAGCTGCGTCCGGTGATCGATGAGCCCCATGGACTGCTTGATCTCGGCGTGGCCGGTGTCGTGCCAGTAACCGCAGGTGTGCGGCGTCGCGAGGCTCGCGAAGAGGTTCTCGAAATCGACGTCGATGGGCAGCTCCTCGAATTTTTCGCGGTTCTCGCAACCGATGGACACACCGCGCTCGGCGGCGTAGGGGCGGATGTCGTCGAGGCTGCGGATGACCTGGTCCCAGAAGGGCGGCATCTTTTTGCGCAGCCGCTCGCAGGCCTTGCGCAGAAGGGCCTGGTAGGTCTTGTCGCCGTTGCGGGCGGCGTCGGCGTTGGCCTTGAGGTAGGCCTTGAACTTGCGCGAGGGCGAGAACCAGAACGACTGCACGCTGCCCAAGTGCGCCACCATCACGCGGGCCTTCACCTGCGCGGCGAGGTCGAGCGAACGCTTGGTGTGGCGCATCCACTGGTCGATCTCGCGATGATCGCGGGCGGACGGTTCGAAGAGGTTGGGCGCGGCCTGGTTCACTCCGGCCGGCAACGGGCAGAAGTTGTGGATCGAGCTGATCTTGATGACGCCCTCCTCCACGGCCCGGATCACGCCGGGCAGCAGCACGATGCGGATGCCGTGGCTCAGCTCCGCATACTCGAAGCCCAGATCCGCGATCTCACGGAGCATTACGTAGCCGTCATTGTGGCGAAACGAGTTCCAACAGGTGGATAAGGCTAAAGTCGGCTTCACTTGGACAAGTGCAAAGCTATGACAAATCGGTTTCGCGCGCGGCAACCCTCAAAACGAAAAAACCGCACCGCGAATCAACGCGGGTGCGGTCAGGTAAAATCGTCGGGCGGCGAGCGCGCCGCGACCGGTCAAAATCAGTCGGCGTGGCGGCGGCGCAGCATCTGGGTGAAGGCCATGACCTTCTCCTTGCGGCGGCGCTTCTGGCAGGGCTTCTCGAAGTAGCGCTTGGCACGCACGTCCTTGATGACGTTCTCGCGCTCGAGCTTCTTCTTGAGACGTCGAATGGCGCGGTCAACCGGCTCGTTTTTGCGGATTTTGATTTCGATGGACATGTTGGGAAAGGCGGATGTTGGGATGGAAAAGGTTGAAAAAAGCCAGCCGCGGCCGTCCGCGTCAATGGCATTTTTCCCCGCATCCCGCCCCGCTTTTCCGTCACCGTCACCTCCCCTGCCCCGCCTCCGCGCCCCGATTCGTGCGCCGACGCGGTCGGGACTTGCCCGCCGCCCCCGCCCGCGTTGCGTTGGTCGGCGTGTCGTCCGCCGCCTCCGATTTCGTCCACCTCCACGTCCACACCGACTACAGCTTGCTCGACGGCGCCTGCCGCATCGACCGCCTGATGGACCACGCCTGCGAGATGGGCATGAAGGCCGTCGCGCTCACGGACCATGGCAACATGTTCGGTGCCATCGCCTTCTACAACGCCGCCAAGGCCAAGGGCATCAAGCCCCTCATCGGCTGCGAGATGTATATCGTGGAAAGCTCCCGCCTCGAAAAAACCGGCAAGTCCGAGGACGGCAAAAGCTACTACCACATGGGCCTGCTGGCCCGTAACCTCGCCGGCTACCAAAACCTCCTCAAGCTCGTCTCCGACTCCCACTTGCGCGGCTTCTACTACAAGCCCCGCACCGACATCGAGACCCTCGCCAAGCACGCCGAGGGCCTCATCGGCTTCACCGGCTGCCTCGCCGCGATCATCCCGCAGCACCTCATGCACGACCGCTATGAGGAGGCCCGCGCCGCCACCGCCCGCTTCGTCGACATCTTCGGACGCGAGAACTTCTTCGTCGAAATCCAGGACCACGGCATCCCCGAGCAGATCAAGATCATTCCCGACCTCCTCCGGCTCGCCGACGAGTTCAACCTCAAGGTCATCGCCACCAACGACGTCCACTACGTCAAAAACGAGGACGCCAAGCCGCACGACGCGATGCTCTGCATCCAGACCGGCTCCAAGATCGCCGACGAGAACCGCATGCGCTTCTCCGGCGACCAGTTCTATCTGAAGTCCGCCGACGAGATGAAGCGCCTCTTCAAAGAGTGCCCCGAGTCCGTCACCAACACCGTCGAGGTCGCCGAGATGTGCGACCTTGCCATCCCCTTCCCCAAGGGCTCCGAGCGCTACCCCCGCTACCCGCTCCCGCCCGAGATCAAGTCCAAGTATTCACCCGCCGAATACCTGCACAACCTCTGCGTCGAGGGCCTGAAAAAGCGCTACGACGTCGACCATGACGCCGTCGCCGCCCACGAGATCGTCGCCCCCCGGCTCGCCCTCCTCAAAAACCTGCCCGCCGGCCAGAAGCCCCAACCCCCCGACTACTCCGGCCTCGACAAGGGCGAGCTGCTCGTCCTCCGCATGGGCTACGAGCTCTCCATCATCAACGTCACCGGCTTCGTCGACTACTTCCTCGTCGTCTGGGACTTCATCAACTGGGCCAAGGAACACGACATCCCCGTCGGCCCCGGCCGCGGTTCCGGCGCCGGCTGCATGGTCGCCTACCTGCTCGGCATCACCAACGTCGACCCCATCCGCTTCGGCCTGCTCTTCGAGCGCTTTCTCAACCCCGAGCGCGTCTCGCCGCCCGACTTCGACATCGACTTCTGCATGCGCCGCCGCGTCGAGGTCATCGACTACGTGCGCGAAAAATACGGCAAGGACTGCGTCGCCAACATCATCACCTACGGCACCCTCGGCGCCAAGATGGTCGTGCGCGACATCTCCCGCGTCAACGACCTGCCCTTCGCCGAGGCCGACCGCCTCGCCAAGATGATCCCCGACGAGCTCAACATCTCGCTCGACGACGCCATCAAGAAGTCCGAGGAGCTGCGCAACGAGATCGCCAAGAACCCCGTCGCCAAACGCATCATCGACTCCTCCCTCGTGCTCGAGGGCATGGTCCGCAACACCGGCAAGCACGCCGCCGGCATCATCATCACCGACCAGCCCCTCGAAAACTTCGTCCCCCTCACCCTGCAGGAAGGCGACGTCACCGTGCAGTTCTCCATGAAGGCCGTCGACAAGCTCGGCCTGCTCAAGATGGACTTCCTCGGCCTCAAGACGCTCACCGTCATCTCCGACGCCGTCGCCAACATCCGCCGCACCGCCGACAAAAACTTCAGCATCGAGGACATCTCCCTCGAGGACCCCGTCACCTACGAACTCCTCAACGTCGGCAAGACCGTCGGCGTCTTCCAGCTCGAGTCCGGCGGCATGCAGAACGCCTCCAAGCTCGTCGGCATTTCCAACGTCGACGACATCAACGCCATCTCCGCCCTCTACCGGCCCGGCCCCATGGCGTTCATCCCCGACTACGCCCGCGGCAAGAAGGACCCCGCCTCCGTCACCTATCCCCACCCGCTCCTCGAACCCGTGCTCAAGGAGACCTACGGCATCATCGTCTACCAAGAGCAGGTCATGGAGTGCGCCAAGGTCATCGCCGGCTACTCCCTCGGCGGCGCCGACATGCTCCGCCGCGCCATGGGCAAGAAGGACGCCGAGGCCATGGCCCAGCAGCGCATCAAGTTCGTCGAGGGCGCCGGCAAGCTCCACGGCATCTCCGAGAACAAGGCCAACGAGATCTTCGACCTCCTCAACAAGTTCGCCCAATACGGCTTCAACAAGTCGCACTCCGCCGCCTACGCCATCATCGCCTACCAGACCGCGTATTTGAAGGCCAACTACCCCGTGCAGTTCATGGCCGCCGTGCTCACCGCCGAGCTCGGCAACGCGGAAAAGGTCTCCCACTTCGTCGCCGAGGCCGAGGCCATGGGCCTCACCGTGCTCGGCCCCAACGTCAACGAGTCGCGCGAATCCTTCACCCCCGTCGGCGACAAGATCCGCTTCGGACTCGCCGGCATCAAGGGCGTCGGCGAGGCCGCCTCGCTCAAGATCATCGAGGAGCGCGAGGCCAACGGCCCGTTCGAGAACTTCGACGACTTCGTGAACCGCGTCGACTCCAAGGCCGCCAACAAACGCGTGCTCGAACACCTCGTCAAAACCGGCGCCTTCGACTACGCCGGCGAACCCCGCAAGGTCATCTACGACCGCATCGACGCCGCCATGGCCCAGGCCGCCGCCTCCGCCCGCGACCGCGCCGCCGGCCAGGCCGGCTTCTTCGACATGCTGGACGAGCCGGCCGCGCCGGCCCGAAATCTCAAATCTCAAATCTCAAATCCCAAATCCGGCGGAGCCGCGACCGCCGCCGACGACTTCACCCCGTCCGAGAAACTCGCCTTCGAGAAGGAGCTGCTCGGCTTCTACGTGTCGGGCCACCCGATGAACGCCTATCTCGGCCTCGCCGACGCGCTCGACACCTTCGCCGTCGACGAGCTGCTCAACCAGGGCGACCGCGTCGAGTTCCGCCTCTGCGGCATCGCGTCCAACCTGATAAAAAAGCTCTCGAAGAAGGACAACCGCCCGTGGTTCGCCTTCACCCTCGCCACGCGCAAGGCCTCGATCCAGCTCAACATGTTCGCCGACGCCACCGAGGCCTACGGCCATATCCTCGGCGAGAACCAGCTCATCGTCGTCCTCGGCAACATCATCGTCAACCAGGAGGGCGCCCGCATCAACGTGAAGGAGCTGTATCCGCTCGACAGTTACGTCGCCAACCACGTCAAGCGCGTGCGCTGGCTGCTCAAGCCCGACCACCCCGAGCTGCCCGACCTGCTGCCCAGGCTGCGCAAGATGCTCGACAAAAACACCGGCTCCACGCTCACCGAAGTCGGCCTGGTGTTCCCCGGCCGCGTGACCGCCTTCGCCGAACTCAGTCGCGCCCTCGGCTGGGGCCTGCGCGCCGAGAACTTCCAGGAAATCCGCGCCCACCCCGCCGTGCTCGGCGTGCAGGTCGAGACCAAGCCCCTCGAGATCAAGGAAACCCGCCGCAGCTGGTCCAAGCGCTGAAGCGCCCCCGTAGGGGCCTCGCTCGCGAGGCCCGTTACGCGTCATCGTTCCCCATCCGTTCCCGACGCTCACGCCAAACGGGCTTCGCGAGCGAAGCCCCTACAAGTAACCCGCCCCCGCTTTATTCCTTTGCGACCTCCGCGCCTTCGCGCCTTTGCGTTAAAACAAAACCAAACCTCTCCATGTCCGCCAACGCCGTCATCGCCCGCGCCAGCACCATCATCGAGCAGATCTCGCCCGACGTCACCGCCGACTTCGCCCTGCGCAAGTCCCTCGGCGGCGACCGCGAGATGGAGCCCGCCCTCAAGCGCGCCATCGTGCGCGCCGTGCACGCCTACCACCGCTGGCTCGGCTGGCTCGACCAAGCCGAGCGCACCCACCGCCGCGTCGCCGCCGCGCTCGAGTTGCAGGACCGCTTCGACGCCAAGCCCGACTCCTTCAAGGCCGAAGCCCTCGCCGCCCGCTCCGTGCCGCAGTGGCTCGCCGCCGAGGTCGACCTCACGCCCGACTACCTCCGCCAGCTCCAGCGCGACCCCGCCCTCTACCTCCGCACCCAACGCGAGTTCGCCGCCAGCCTCCCCCGCGCCCTCGGCAGCATGAACAGAATAGATAGTAACCTAATGGGTTACTCTTTCGCGCCGCCCGTCGACACGGCGTTCGCCTACACGGGCACGCGCGACCTGCATGTCGCGGACGAGTTCAAGCAGGGGCTGTTCGAGATTCAGGACCTCGGCTCGCAAATCGTCGGCCACTGCTGCGCGCCCCGGCCCGGCGAGACTTGGTGGGACACCTGCGCCGGCGAAGGCGGCAAGACGCTGCACCTCGCCGATCTCATGGACAACCGCGGGCTCATCTGGGCCAGCGATCGCCACACCGGCCGCCTCGCGCACCTGCGCAAACGCGCCGCCCGCGCCCAGGTCTTCAACTACCGCTCGGTCGTCTGGAACGGCGGCCCCGTGCTCCCCACCAAGACCAAGTTCGACGGCATCCTCATCGACGCGCCCTGCTCCGGCGTCGGCACCTGGCAGCGCAACCCGCAGGCACGCTGGACCACCACGCCCGACGACGTGCGCGAGCTCGCCGGCATCCAACGCCAACTGCTCGACCACGCCGCCCCCGCGCTCAAGCCCGGCGGCAAACTCGTCTACGCCGTCTGCACCATCACGCGCAGCGAGACCACCGCCGTCGCCGACGCCTTCACCGCCGCGCACCCCGAGCTGGAGCCGCTCGCGCTGCCGGTCGACGGGGGTGCCGCGCAGCACTTCGTCCTCCCCGAAAAGCTCAACTGCAACGGCATGTTCCTCGCCGCCTGGCGCCGCCGCGCCTGAGCCGCGAGATTTTCAAAAACCGGCTGGCCCACGCGCCGCCGGTCGGTTCACCATGCCGGCCATGTTTGAGATCACCGGCACCGTTAAAAAAATCTTCGACGAACAGACCTTCGGCAGCGGCTTCAACAAGCGCGAATTTGTCATCACCGTGCCCGACGGGCGCTTTCCGCAAGACATCAAGTTCGAGTGCGTGAAGGACAAGGTCGCGCTCCTCTCCAGCCTCAGCGTCGGCGACGAGATCAAGGTCTCGTTCGACCTGCGCGGCCGCGAGTGGAAGGACAACTACTACGTCAACCTCAACGCCTGGAAGCTCGAGCCCGTCGGCGCCGCCGGCGGCAAGAAGCCCGCCCCCGCCGCCGACGAGGACCCCAACATCGTCGACGAGCCCCGCCACGACGAGGACGTGCCGTTCTAAGCACCGTTCAAATCGCCGCGCGCCGGCCGACCCGCCGGCGCTTTTCCCACCCCTTCCCCAACCCCGCAGCCGCCCCCTTCCCGTCATGCAAAAAGACATCCACGGCATCACCGTCGCGCACTTTCTCGACACCTACCGCGAAAAGCTGCGACTCGAGCTCGCCACCGGGGGCAACGGCCTGCACCGCCTCATCCGTGAGGGCTCGATCAACCGCCCCTCGCTGGCGCTGACCGGGTTCTTCAAGTATTTCGCGAACAAACGCATCCAGGTCCTCGGCGCCGCTGAGATGACCTACTTCAAGAGCCTCGATTCCAAGAAACAGATCGAGATTCTCAACGAGATGGTCGACCGGCAGATCCCCTGCCTCGTGCTCACGCGCAACTTCATCCCGACGCACGCGATGATCGCCGTCGCCGAGGAGCGCAAGCTGCCCATCTTCCGCACGCCGATGATCACCATGCACTGGGTCAACCTCGCGACCCTCTGCATCGACAACGAGTTTGCTCCCTCCTCCTCCGAGCACGCCACCACCCTCGACATCAAGGGCGTCGGCGTGATGCTCCGCGGCGACTCCGGCGCGGGCAAGAGCGAGTGCGCCCTCGCCCTCATCGAGCGCGGCCACTCGCTCGTGGCCGACGATCTCACCGTCGTGAAGCTCCTCGACGAGCGCGACCTGATCGCCTCCTCGCGTCCGCTCAACCGCGGCTACATGGAGTGCCGCGGCATCGGCATCATCAACATCGCCGAGATGTTCGGCATCAAGAGCGTGCGCCTCGAAAAACGCCTCGACCTCGTCGTGACCCTGCGCGAGTGGACGCCCGAGGCCATCGAGGAACGCACCGGCCTCGAGGAGAATTTTTATGAGATCCTCGGGATCAAGATCCCGCACATCGACATCTACGTGCGCCCCGGCCGCGACATCGCGCGCCTCGTCGAGGTGGCCGCGTTGGTGCAGGCGCTCAAGACCCTCGGCCACGATCCCGCCAAGGAATTCAACGACCGCCTCATCGCCCACATGACCGCGCAGGCCGGCCTCTCGCCCGCCGACGTGATCATCAAGCCGCAGGTCCGCGAGGACTGAAACAACGGCTGCCCTTGCCGTGGCGGTAAATGTAGGGCCGGACCTTGTGTCCGGCCGCGTCGTGCGGATGACCACGTCAGTGATAAGCTGACGTTTCACCGGCCTCACCAAGGTGAGGCCCTACGCGTGCGCGCTCATTGCTCGGCCCGTCAACCGTGCGCCGTTGGAGAAACGTTGTTGCTCATGACAACGCGCAACGGGCCTCGCGAGCGAGGCCCCTACGTTCGCGCTCCCCGACCTACCCGCGCCTCCGGCGCGACCAATCGCGCAGGGCGGTGCGGGCGGCCTTGAAGATGCGCGTGGACGGCGCCCAGGTGGCCTTGCGGCCGTAGCGCAGGCGCAGCAGTTCCGCGCGCACCGCGTGGTCGCCGGGCAGTCCCTTGGCGTCGAGCCGGCGCAGCCAGCGGCCCGCCTCGCGGCGCACGGGATCGCCGCCGCGCAGGGCGCGCCACCACGCGACGAGGTGCAGCTTGCGCCAACCCCAGACCAACAAACCGCCGGCGGCCAGCGCGCCCGCGGCCCAGCCCACCCGGCCGAGGCTCCACGGCGTGGCCACCCATTCGGCGAGCGACTTCAGCCGCTGGTCCAGTTCCTTGATCAGGCGCTTGGCGTAGGACTCGGCGGCACGTCCGGCCGAGCGCACCATGTCGAGCTGCGACTGCTGGTCGAAGCTCACGATGCGCCGATACCAGAAAACCCGCAGGCTGTTCCAACGCGCCGCCCAGCCCGAGTCGGTTTCGAGGCGCGGCGCGCCGTTCGCGCCGACCTGCGGCGCGGTTTGTTCGCGCGGACCAAGGCCGCCCGCGCCGGGCGTGGGATCGGCTCGCACCCAATGGCGTTTGCCGTCGAAGACCTCGCACCAGGCGTGCGCGTCGGCGTTGGTGACCGTGATGCTGCCGCTCGTTTCGTTCCACACGCCGCCCTTGAAGCCGATGGTCACCCTCGCAGGGATCCCCGCCGCACGGCAAAGCAGCACGAGCGAACCGGCGAACATCTCGCAGTGCCCGGGCTCCGGCGAATCCATCCAGCGCACCAGCACATCACCCTCGCCCTGCGGCAGGGACATGCTGAGCGAATACCCGTGCCGACGCTCCAGCCAGGCGCAGGCGCGGGTCACGAAGCCCTCGTGATCGCCGTCCTTCGGCGCACCGATCTCCTCGACCCAACCGCGCAGCTTCGCGAGGTCGTCGGCCATGATGAAGAGCCCGAGATACGCCGGGGGCAGCGGCGAATAATCCTCCATGTCGTAACGCTCCTCAGGCCGTTCGCGGGTGCGGCCCGAGGCCTTCCACTCGGCCACGCGGTTGACCATCTCCGGGTCCTCGATGCGACTGCCGGGCAACATGCCCTCGACGCGATAAGCGGTCATTTTCACCGGGTCCTTCGAGAGCGCGACGATCTGCTGCGTGCGGTTGGTCCGCAACGTCTGCGGGCTGGGCAACGTGATCTGCGTGTAGGCGCCGAGCAACGGAAGGTAACGGCTCACGCCCGCCTCCAGATAAAAGGTCCACACCGGCGCGTCCGTGCTGGCCGGCGCCGAGCCGCGGTGCTGGGTTGTCTCCACGTCGGAGCTGCGCAGCTCGGCGCTCAGGCCGGGCGACATCATGAAGCCGTTCTGAGTGTATTCATCCAGGATCAGCATGCGCCAGTAGGGCACGAGCGGCACGCGGCCCGGGTCGCTCACGTCGACGCTCAACGCCAGGCTGCGGTCCTGCTGGATGTCGACCACGTCGCCGAAGCTCACCGTCTCCGAAAAGCCCGACTTGGACCGCCCCGAGAGCATGTAGTCCATGAAAAAATTGGTCCCCAGCTCGAAGCGCGGGATCATCAAAAACAGCAGCGCCGACAACGCCACCACTCCCGAGAACAGCACCGAGCCCAGCGCCAGCACGCGCCAGTCGATCACCGCGCGCAGTCGGCCGAGGGTGACGCCCCAGTCCACCTTGACCCACGCGGGCCGGCCGTCCGCCTTGGCCTTGGCGTCGCCGGGGTTCTCCTCCGCGGCGGCGGTGCTGAGCGTGATCGCGAGCATCAGCGCCAGCGCGCAGCCGGTGAACAGCAGGATCTGCAACACGAACACCATCGACACCGTGAGCACGCCCGCCACCACCACGAGGAACAGGCACAGCAGGATCAGCTGCATGTCCTCGCGCCGCGTGCGCAGCGTGACGCCGCGGTAGAGCAACAACAACAACCCCAGCCGGATCATCACCGGCAGCGGCTCGCGCGTCTGATAAAAATCCGCGGCGAACAGCAGCACGATCACCGGAAAGGCCAGCATGTGCGCCCACGACGGCAGCTTGCTCGCCAACACCGGCCGCCAAGTCACCACCGGCACGAGGATCGTCGTCAGCGCCAGCAGGCCGGTCGCCTCCACGTCCATATAAAAAACCGTCCACGCCGCCAGCAGCGCGAGCAGGCCGCCGAGCAGCCAGCGCACTTGGTGCAGGGTCAACGAATCAAGCTGTGGCCGCCGCTTTTCCATCGATGTAGGCCGACACGCTCCGGACGCCGTCCGGGCCGATCGTCAGCAGGTTGGAACCATGACGCGACGCCGCCAGTCCGGCCGCGCCGCTTCGTTGCAAATCGTTCCGCGGCCGCGCCGTCGCCAGCCGGTCGAGAAAACGCTCGAGGTCACCCAGCGTGCGCACCGCCGTCACCGGCTCGTCGTCCAGCGCCAGCGCGCGGAGCCGGCCCTCGCGAAACAGGTCCTCGGCCAGCGTCGCCGCCAGCCCCACCGCGAGTTCAAACTGCTCCGCGCGCGGCCAGCGGGCCGCGGCCGTCTCGAACCACAGCGTGAAGCCGTCCTGCGACTCGGCGGCGAACTGGCGCACCATCAACCGGCGCAGGCGCGCGGTGGCCTTCCAGTGCACGAGCCGCTGCGAGTCGCCCGCCGCGTATTTGCGCAGCGCCAGCAGGTCGCCGCCCTGCCCCAGCCGGCGGCTGCGCTCGCCGGGCTGCGAGCGCCAGACGCCGCCCGCGTTGAGCCGGCGATATTCGACCGGCGCGGGCCAGACCACGACCTCGCAATGCTGGCCGCAGCCCATGGTCTTTTTCAAAAACCCGAAGGGAAACAACGACCCCAGTCCGTGCAGCTCCACGCGCTCGACGCCGCGGCGCTCGGGGCGCACGGTCCACTCGAGCCGCTCGACGCCGCCGCCCGCGTCGAGCCGCGTGCGCAGCCGGAGCCGCGTCTTCTGCGCGGTGCGGCGCAGCGCCAGCTCGAACCACAGGCCGTAGGTCGGCACGAAGCGCTTGCGATTGCGCAGGTCGAGCAGGACGAGTTGCTCCTGGCCCGCGCGCCACGGGGCCACCGCCTGCAGGCGCCAGCCGACGCGGCGGACGTTGATCCAGGAGAGCACGCCGCTCAGCACGAGGCACGAGAGCAGCAGCGAGAGCGTGATGAAGAGGATGTTGCTCGCGGTGTTGTAGGCGGCCAGGCCGATGCCGAAGGCCACGCCGATGAGCACGCCGCCGGTAAGGGTCGGCGCCACGCGGTGCGGGCGCACCTGCGGCGGGTAGAGCATCGACCACAGCAGCCGGCGCCAGCGGTGCTCGCGCGCGGAGCGCGGCCGGCGGCCGGCCTCCTGCCAGTCGGCGGCCGCGGGGGCCGATGAGGACGACATCACCATCGGCGCGCCCCTCAGACCGGCACGGGCACGGCGGCCACGATGCGGCGCAGCGCGGCCGCGACCATGCGGCGCTCCTCGAGCGCGTCGGAGCCCTGGCGGGCGAGCGCGAGGCGGTGGGCCAGCACGGGGCCGGCCATCGACTGCACGTCCTCGGGCACCACGAAGTCGCGCCCGGCGAGCAGCGCGCAGGCCTGAACGGCGTGTTTGAGCGCGAGGCCGCCGCGCACGGAGACGCCGGCCTTGAACTCGGCCTCGGTGCGGGTGGCCGAGACGATCTTGAGCACGTAGTCGAGCACACCCTCCTCGATGAAGACCTGGGTGCAGAGCGACTGGAGCCGCAGGATGTCGGCGCGGCTCACGACGGGGTTGAGCGCGATCTCGTCGTAGTTGTTTTTTGGAGACCGCAGGATGGCCAGCTCGTCCTCGGGCCGGGGGTAGCCCATGTGCAGCCGCATGAGAAAGCGGTCCATCTGGCTCTCGGGCAGCGGGAAGGTGCCCTCGTAGTCGACGGGGTTCTGCGTGGCGAAGACCATGAAGGGAGCGCCGACGGCGTGGCTCTGGCCGTCGACGGTGACCTTGCCGCGGTCCATGACCTCGAGCAGCGAGGACTGGGTCTTCGGCGTGGCGCGGTTGATCTCGTCGGCGAGCACGACGTTGGCGAAGACGGGGCCCTTTTTGAAGACGAACTCCTTGAGCGACTCGTCGTAGATGGAAACGCCGGTGACGTCGCTGGGCAGCAGGTCGCTGGTGAACTGGATGCGGGAGAAGCCGCAGTCCATCGAGCGGGCCAGCGAGTAGGCGAGCGTGGTCTTGCCAACGCCGGGCATGTCCTCGATGAGCAGGTGGCCGCCGGCGGCGACGCCGACGAGGACCTGGTCGATCACGTCGTTCTTGCCCTTGATGGTGCGGCGCATGTTGTCGCGCAGGCGGTCGAGAATGTCTTTGGCGGCGGTCACCTGGGGTCCGGTCAGAAAGTCGCTCATGATAGGGGAAGGCATAGCATGGGACGATTTCAGGAGGCGTCAACGCGTCGGGCACAAAGACTTCGCGGCTTTGTTTCGCGGAACGGGGCAATCGGGTGTTGAGCCGGCGGGGGCGATGGTGTCAGGGTCGCGGGCTTTACGGCATTGAAGACTTTTCTATCGTTGGTCGCGCGGCTGTTCGCGCTCGTGCACGACCGCTGGCTGCAGATCCCGGCCCGCGGTCGCAATGCAATCCTGGTGTGCTCATTTGGGGCCTTGGTGGGATTCGTCGCGGTGAGCTTTCACACCGTGGTCGAGAAGATCGCTCACAACACCTACCTGGCGACCGCGGAGCTGCCCGTGGGCTGGTTTTTGGCGGGGTCGTTCGTGTGCGTGGTGGGCGCGTCGCTGCTGGCGACGGCGCTGGTGCGGAAGTTCGACCCGAGCACGGCGGGCGGCGGCGTGTTGCCCACCAAGCTGGCCTTTTGGAAGGATTTTGGCTACATGCCGATGCGCACGGCGGCGGTGAAGTTCGCCGCTTCGGCGGTCACGCTGGGCGGCGGCGTCAGCGTGGGCCCCGAGGGTCCGGTCGTGCAGGTGGGCGCGTCCACCATGTCGTCGGTGGCGGGCCTGGCGGGCGTGCCCAAGCAGAAGCGCCGCATGTATTGCGCGAGCGGCGCGGCCGGCGCGCTGGCGGCGGCGTTCAACGCCCCGCTGGCCGCCATCGCGTTCGTGCTGGAGGAGATCATCGGCGACATCGGCAGCAAGCTGATCGGCGCGATCCTGCTGGCCGCGGTGATGGGCGCGCTGATCGCCCACGCGGTGATCGGCCCGCAGCCGGCCTTCCAGGTCGGCCTGCTGGAGGAACCGACGTGGCGGGCGTTGTTGTTGTGCCCGCTCGTGGCGCTCATCGCGGCGGCGGCCGGCGCGGGTTTTCAACGCGGCGTGCTCGCGGTGCGCGGACGCATGCTGGAGAACGGCAAACTGCTGCCCGGCTGGACGCGCCCTACCCTCGGCGCGGTGGGCAGTTGGGCGGTGGCGGCGTCGGCGTTTCTGATCACCGGTCACATGGGTGTGTTCGGCGTCGGTTATCAGGACGTGACGGCCGCCATTCGCGGCGACCTCGACTGGCACGTGGCGCTCGTGCTGGGCGCGGGCAAACTGCTGGCCACGCTGGTCGCGGTCGGCGCGGGCGCGTGCGGCGGCATCTTCGCGCCGAACTTTTTCATCGGCGCGATGTGCGGCGGCCTCGTCGCGGCGGGCGCGGCGGAGTTCATGCCGCTCACCCAGTCGGACCAGTCGATTTTGGTGATGGCCGGCATGTGCGCGGGCTTGGTGGCGGTTATTCGCACGCCGATCACCTGCATTCTGCTGATCTTCGAAATCACGCACCAGTTCGTCATCGTGCCGATCATCCTCGTGGCGACGCTCATCAGCCACGCGGCCAGCAAGCGCATCGTGCCGGAGGACATGTATGAGAACATGCTGGTGCAGGACGGCGAGAATCCGCACCACGTGCTGCCGCCGCGCGATTTTCGCAAGTGGCGCGAGATGCCGGTGGGCGCGTTGGCGACGTTTCGCCCCGTGGTCGCCAAGAGTCTGGAGTTGCCCGCGCTCACGGAACTCAAAGCCGCCAGCCGCCACCAGGTGTTTCCCGTGCAGGCCGAGGACGGCACCATCACCCACCTGCTCATGCGCGCCGAACTCGAGCACGCGCTCAACACCGGCCTGCCCCCCAAGGTCGAGCCGGTCGTGTGGGTCTCGCCCGAGGAAACCCTCGGCGAGGTGCAGCACCGCCTGATCGAGACGCCGGCGAACTTTTTGTGCCTCGGCGATCCCAACGAGCGCCGTCTGCTGGGCGTGTTCACGCTGCACGACCTGCTGCGCGGACAGGAGGGCCTCGTCGCCGCCGAGGAAGACGAGGAGGGCTGAGGAGCGGTGCGTAAAGAATCCCGCTGCTCACGCAACGGGCCAAATTTCCAAGCCACATCCCGGACGTGGCCCTGAGCGTGAGCTCAGGGAGTCTCGCGAACGAATGGTTTCAGACGCCCGGCCTCGCCTTGACAGCGACCGGGCGTTACTCAGGCCGCACGCGGCCGCGCTTCGACTTGATGTCGGCGCGGTGACGTTTGCCGGCGACCTGAATGGCCTTTTGCCGGCGGCTCTTGGGGCGCGCCTTGCGCCGGGCCTTTTCCGCGGCGGAGCGGCGCGCGGCCTTTTCGGCGCGGCGGGCCTCGGAGATTTTTTCGCACAACTCCGCCCAGGCCAGCTCGCGGTTGGCCGCCTGGGAACGTTCGCGTTGGCAACGCACGGTCGTGCCGGAGGGTCGGTGCGTGAGGCACACGGTGGAGGCGGTCTTGTTGATCTTTTGCCCGCCCGGCCCGGAGCCGCGCACAAAACGTTCCTCCACGTCCGCGGCGAGGATGCCGAGCGCGTCGAGTCGGTCTTGGATTTGGGTTGGTAAATCCATGGTCGGGCGTTTTCCTCGGCAACTTTCGGAAACCCTCCGCGCCCCCGCGAGTCGAAAGCTCCTCGGTCACTTTCCCAAAATCCACGCCTCATCTACCGTCTCATCATGATCAACGGCCCCGTCTGGTCCCAAAAACTCCGCGAAGAAATCGGCAAGGCCGTCATCGGCCAGGACGACGTCATCGAGCGCCTGCTGGTCGCCCTGCTGGCCAACGGCCACGTGCTCCTCGAGGGCATGCCCGGCCTCGCCAAGACCCTGCTCGTCAAATCCCTCGGCACCGCGCTCGGCGTGCAGTTCGAGCGCATCCAGTTCACCCCCGACCTGCTGCCCAGCGACGTGGTCGGCACCATGGTGTTCTCGCCGAAGGACGGCGTGTTCGCCCCGCACCGCGGCCCGATCTTCGCCAACCTCGTGCTCGCCGACGAAATCAACCGCGCCCCCGCCAAGGTTCAGTCCGCGCTGCTCGAGGCCATGCAGGAGCGCCAGGTCACCCTCGGCGGCACCACGCACAAGTTGCCCGCGCCGTTCTTCGTGATGGCCACGCAAAACCCCGTCGAGCAGGAGGGCACCTACCCGCTGCCCGAGGCGCAGACCGACCGCTTTTTGTTCAAACTCATCGTCGACTACCCGTCGCACGACGAGGAGTCGCTGATGATGTCGCGCTGGGGCCAGGTCACCAAACAGCCCGCGCTCGAGGCCGTCTCCAGCGGCGAGGAGTTGTTGCAACTGCGCGCCGCGGTCGACGCCGTCGAGGTCTCGCAAGCCGTGCAAGACTACATCCTCGCCCTCGTTCGCGCCACCCGCGAGCTGGCCAAACCCATCAAGGGCCGTCCGCGCCACCTGTCCTTTGGCGCGTCGCCGCGCGCGTCGCTCGCGCTCTTTCAGGCCGGCCGCGCCCTCGCGTGGCTGCGCGGCCTCGACTACCTGCCGCCGTCGCTCGTGCAGGAGGTCGCGCCCGACATCCTGCGCCACCGCGTCGGCCTCACCTACGAGGCGGAGGCCGAGGACATCTCCGCCGACACCATCGTCGCGCAGATCGTCACCCAGACCAGCGTGCCGCGCGAGTGAGCGCGGGCCTGACGTTCGCACGGACGCATACAATCCGATGGTCAACTCTCGCTACAGAAACTACCAGTCGCTCGGCGGCCTGATGTTTTTGCACGCGTTCGGCCTGCTCGGGATCACGCTGCTGATTCCCGACGACCGCCGCTTCCAGCCGTTCTACTGGCTGTGGCTGCTCTGGCCGCTGGCGATGGCGTGGATTTATTCCGCCGAGAGGTTTCGGTGGATGTTTCCCGTCGGCGTGGCGTTGCCGCTGTGGGGCGTCGCGACGTGGAGGTTTGTTTTTCACACACCGGGATCATGAGTCGTCCGGAAACCAACACGAACAATACCGCCTCCACGGTCGCGCCGCTCGCGGCCCTGCGCCGGCTGGAGTGGCGCGTGCGCCATGCGGTGGAAAACGTGCTCGGCGGCGAATACCGCTCGGCCTTCCGCGGACGCGGCATGGAGTTCGATCAGGTCGTGCGCTACGAGTTCGGCGACGACGTGCGCGACATCGATTGGAACGTCACCGCGCGCCTCGGAGAACCTTACCGCAAAAAATTCGTCGAGGAACGCGAGGTCACCGTGCTGCTCGTCTTCGAGGACACGCCCAGTCTGCAATTCGGCTCCGGCGACGTCACCAAGCGCGAGGCGCTCCTCGAACTCGCCGGCTTCCTCATGCTGCTCGGCGCGATCAACCGCGACCGCGTCGGCTTCGTGCACGTGTTGCCCGACGGCAAACATACCCTGCGTCCGCCCATGCGCGGACGCGGTGCCATCCACCACGCGGCCGCCAACCTCTTCACGTTGCCCGCGCCCGCCATTGATGCGCCCGCGACCGACCGCGCGCCGCTGCCTTGGCAACTCATCCTGCGCGCCGCGCCGCGCCACAGCATCGTCGTGTGGCTGGGCGACTTCGCGCCGCGGGCTCAGCCCGAGGGCTGGCCGTTGTTGCAGGAGCGCTATCAAACACTCGGCTTTCGCGTCGAGGACCCGTGGGAGCGCGACTTCCCCGACGGCCGCCTCATCAGCGCCTACGACCCGCTGGCCGGACGCCTGGTGACCTTGGAAAACACACCCGCCACCCGCGCCGCGCACGCCGACTGGCGCAAACAACGCGAGCAATCCTGGGGACGCCTCTTCCCCGACCAACGCGCGCGCCTCACGGTCGGCACCGACCAAAACCGCCTCGAGGCGCTCGTGCGGTTTTTCCGCGAACGCATGGGAGCCCGCTGACGCATGCTGACCGGCAACTACATCTTCGCCTCCCCGCTCTGGCTGCTCGCGCTGCTGCTGTTGCCGCTGGCGATCTGGCTGCGCGGACGCCGCCGCGTGCCCGTGCTCGTCGTGCCCTTCGCCGCCGCGTGGCACCAACCGTCGCTCACCAGCCCGAGCCGCCTGCCGCTGGTCTTCGCCGGACTCGGGATCGTGTTGCTCACGCTCGGCCTCGCCCGCCCGCAGCGACTCGACCAGCGCCAGGTCGTCAACACCGAGGGCTACGACCTCATCCTCGCCGTCGACCTCTCCGGCTCCATGCTCGCCGAGGACTACGAGATCAACGGCCGCGCCGCCAACCGTCTGCAGGCCATCAAGCCCGTCATCCAGGCCTTCATCACGCAGCGCCCCGGCGACCGCATCGGCATCGTCGTGTTCTCCGGACGCGCCTACACGCTCGCCCCGCTCACCTTCGACCACGCCTGGCTCGGCAAACAGATCGAGCGCCTCAAGATCGGCCTCATCGAGGACGGCACCGCCATCGGCGACGGACTCGGCGTCGCCCTCTCGCGACTCGAGCAGGCCGCCCGCACCGACGACGGCCAACGCGCCGGCGCCTTCGTCGTCCTGCTCACCGACGGTTCCAACAACCGCGGCGCCATGGCCCCCATCGCCGCCGCCGAGGTCGCCCAGAAACGCGGCATCCCCGTCTACACCATCGGCGCCGGCCGCAACGGCGTCGTGCCCATGCCCGTCTTCGACCAGGCCGGCAACCGCCTCGGCACCCGCCGCGTCCAATCCGACCTCGACGAGGCCACCCTGCACCGCATCGCCGAGCTGACCGGCGGACAATACTTCCGCGCCGCCGACTCCGACACCGTGCAACGCGCCTTCGCCGCCATCGACGAAAACGAGAAGATCGAGTTCGAGGCCAAGTCCACGCTCATCACCAACGAATACTTCCCCTGGTTCACGTTGCCCGGCGCCGCCTGCCTGCTGCTCGCCGCCCTCGCCGTCCGTCCCCAGTCCGCCGCCGCATGAGTTTTCTCCATCCGCAACTCCTCTGGCTGCTCGCCCTGCCCGTGCTGCTGCTCGCTCGCGACATCGCCCGTCGCGCCCCGGCCAACGCCGCCTCAGGCAAGATCCTCGCCGCCGACGCCGGCCCCGGCGGAGTGACGTTGACCGCCACGGCCCGCGCCCGCCGCGCCCGCGTTCGCTGGCGGCTCTGCCTCGGACTCACCCTCGCCGTGCTCGCCGTCGCCCGCCCGCAATGGGGCCGCATCGAGGAACCCGTCTTCGACCAGGCCCGCGAGGTCATCGTCGCCATCGACCTCTCGCGCTCGATGCTCGCCGACGACGTCAAACCCACCCGCCTCGAACGCGCCCGCCTGCTCACGCAAAGCCTGCTCGAAAACACCCCTGGCGAACGCGTCGGCCTCGTCGTCTTCTCCGGCACCGCGTTTCTGCAAAGCCCCCTCAGCGGCGACCACGAGATCATCCGCGACTTCCTGCCGCTGCTCGATCCCGGCTTCCTCCCCGCCGGCGGCACCGACTACGCCGCGCTCCTGCGCACCTCGCTCGACGCCTTCAGCGACTCCGCCGCCGACCGCTTCCTCGTCATCCTCAGCGACGGCGAGGCCGCCAACGACGACTGGCGCGAACTCATCAAAACCACCCGCGAGCGCGGCGTGCGCATCCTTGCCCTCGGCATCGGCACCCCCGCCGGCGCCATGCTGCCCGACGGCCAAGGCGGCCTCATCAAAGACGAGCGCGGCGCCGTCGTGCTCTCCAAACTCGACGACGCCACCCTGCGCGAACTCGCCCGCGAAACCGACGGCGTCTACACCGACGCCAGCCAATGGGTCGACATCGCCGCGCTCATCCAGAGCACCATCGACCAAGGCCGCGCCGGCGAGTTCAAGGAAACCGGCCGCGTGCGCCTCGCCGAACGTTACCAATGGGCGCTCGCCCCCGCGCTCCTCCTATTGCTCTGGTCGTTCTGGCGCGAGTTTCCCGTGCGCATCGACTCCGCTCCCGTCGGCCGCCTGCGCCGTGGCACCACCACCACCGCGCTGATCGCCATGCTGCTCGCGCTACATTCGCTGCCGACGCCCGCGCACGCCGACGAGCAGCCGCCGACCTTGCCCGAACTCGCCGCCACGCTCGCGCAAAAGCCAACCCTCACCGCCGACGACTACGCCGAGTTCGCCCGCACCACCCTCGCCCACGGGCAGGCCCTCCGCGCGCAGGGCCAGCCCACGCCCGCCGGCATCGTCGACGACGGCCTCGCCGCGGTCGACGCCGGCCGCCGCCTCGACGCCCAGGCCGCCAAGTGGGACGACCTCGAAAAATCCCTCAAGGAACAACGCCAGGACCCGCCCAAGCCCCCGCCCTCGCAGGACCAAAACCAACAGCCCCCGAGCAAGTCCGACCAAGAGGACAAATCGGACGACCAAAAACCCTCCGAGCAACCCGACTCCGGCAACCCCTCCGACGGCGGCAAATCCGGCGAGCAAAACGACGCCGCCCAGGAAAAAGGCGACTCGTCCGACAAATCCTCCGGCTCCGACCAAGACCAGCCCTCCGACTCCGATCAACAGTCCGGTGAGTCTCCCTCCGCCGACGGCGAAAAAAACGACGAGCGCAAGCCCGGCCAGTCCGCCTTCGGCGACCTGAACGATCCCGAAAAGCCCGACGAGCAACCCGCCGCCCCGCAACCCTCGTCCGAGGCCGGCGAGCCCACCGACGAAGCCCCCGAGCCCGGCGAGACCCAGCGCGTCGGCGGCGCCACCACCGGCCAGCCCCTCACCGACGACCCCGCGCTCATGCAGACCCTCCAGCGCCTCGAACAACTCAAGTCGCAGGACTCCCCCGCGCGCCTCTTTCAACTGCTACAAGACCCGAACGACCAGCCCGCGCCCCCCGCCGGCCAGACCTGGTGACGCCGCCCATGATCCGCCTCATCAAGACCCTCCTCGCCCTCTGCTGCCTCGCCGCCACCCTCGACGCCCAGTCCGTCGTCTGGAAACCCGCCGGCGGCACCCTCGCCAAGGGCGAGACCTCCGCCATCGAACTCGTCTTCGAGGACTGTGCCCCGAAGGAGACGCCCGTGCTGCCCGCGATCGACGGCCTTCAGTTCGGCTCGCCCTCCACCAGCCGCCGCTCCTCCTTCAACCTGATCAACGGCAGCGCCACCCGCTCCAGCACCGTCACCGTCAGCTACCCTGTCGTCGCCACCGCCCCTCTCGGCACCGCCATCACCATCCCCGCGCTCAACATCGCCACCGACGAAGGCACCGTGCGCGCCGCCCCCGTCACCTTCACCGTGGCCGAGGCCACCGTCGGTGACAACCGCGCCCGCCTCGCCGACGTCGCCCGCTCGCGCTTCATCCCGCCTCCCGTATCCGTTTGGCAAGGACAGGTCTTCGCCCTCGGCTACGCCCTCGAGGTCGACAAAAACTATTTTTATCAGCTCGGCAGCCACCTCGACTGGCAACCCGCGCCCCTCATCATCGAGGACTGGCCCCAGCCCGACAGCACCGAGATCCTGCAGGCCGGAGTGCGCAAGATCCGCATCAACTACCGCACCCTCGCCCTCGCCCCCACCGCCGGCGAACTCTCGCTCAAACCCGCCAGCCAGCTCGTCAACCTCAACACCGGCACCACCTCGTTCGGCTTCTTCGGTCGCGCCCAGCTTGAGCAATACGCCGTCACCTCCGAGCCCGCCGCCATCACCGTAAAACCCCTGCCCTCGCCCGCCCCCGCCGGCTTCAACGGCGCCGTCGGCGACTTCACGCTCACCGCCAAGGCCGTGCCCCTCGACGCGCAGGTCGGCGAACCCGTCACCTGGACCCTCACCCTCGAAGGCATGGGCAACTGGCCCTCGATCAACGCCCTGCCCTCTCGCGAAGTCTCGAAGGACTTCCGCGTCGTGCAACCCCAGGCCCGGCGAACCCCTGCCCGCGAAGGCGCGCTCTTCCAGGCCACGCTCAGCGAGGACGTCGTGCTCATCCCCACCACGCCCGGCACCCACACGCTCGGCCCCGTGAGCCTCGTCGTCTTCGACCCCGCCAAGGGCGAATACCGCACGCTCACCACCGAAAAATTCACCGTCAACGTCACCGGCGTCGCCGCCACGCCGTCCCCCGCGCCCGCCGCCCCTGACACCACCTCCACCGACGGCGAAACCTCGTCCGCACCGCACGCCACCACCACCGGCCCCGCGCCCGTCAAGTCGACCGGCGTCATCCCCCTCGACCCGTTGCCCGCCGCCGCGCCCGTCGCCGCCCCGCTGCCGACCGCGCGGCTCGTCTGGCTCCTGCCGCTGCCCTTCGCGCTGCCCCCGCTGCTCTGGCTCGTGCTCGCCCTTCGTCGCTCGCGCCGCACCGACCCCGCCCGTCCGTTGCGCGAAGCCCGCGACCGGCTGAGCCGCACCCTCGACCAAATCGCCGAGCAAGCCACGCCCGAGCTCGTGCGCGCCTGGCGCGATGACACCGCGCGGCTCTGGCGACTCGACGTCGCCACGCCCACCCCGCGCGATTTCCCCGACCCCGTCTGGGGCGCGCTCTGGGCCGAGAGCGAGCGCGTGCTCTACCGCCGCGGCACCGCCATCGCGCCGCAGTGGATCGCCCAGGCCCGCCAGGCGCTCGCCCTGCACGCCGTGCCGTCGTGGTCGCCGCTGCAACTTTTCCGCGCGCGCAACCTCTTCCCGTGGCTCGCCACCATCGCCCTGCTCCTCGCCGCGCTGCCCGCCCTTCCCGCGCAACCCGCGGAAGCCTACGCCGCCGGCGACTTCGCCCAGGCCGGCGAAGCCTGGCGCGCGCGTATTCAGGAATCCCCTACGGACTGGTCCGCCCGCCACAACCTCTCGCTCGCCCTCGCCCAGCAAAACCGTTGGGACGAGGCCGCCGCCCACGCCGCCGTCGCCTGGTTGCAAAGCCCCGCCTCCAACGCCACCCGCTGGCAGCTCGCGCTCGCCGCGAACAAGTCCCCCAAGGTCGCCGCCGCCTTCGCCCCGTTCGTGGTCGAGCATCCTCGCGCCGTGGACCAGCTCGCCCGCCTCGCCGGCCCCGCCCGCTGGCAATTCGTGCTCATCGCCGCCGCCGCGATGGCCGCGACCGCGCTCACGTTGCTCGTCCTCTCGGGCTACACGCGCTTCGCTGCCGGGTGGGCGCTGGGCCTGTTCTGCATCGCCCTGCTGACCGCCGCGACCGCCACGGTCGCCTTGCGCGCCTACGCCCCGTTCCTGCCGCGCGACACCGTGCTGGTATGGCGCGAGGCCACGTTGCGCTCCGTGCCCACCGAGGCCGCCAAGGAGCAGCAGACCACCACGGTAAAACCCGGCACGCTCGCCCGCGTCGGCAAGGACTTCCTCGGCTGGAGCCAGATCGTCCTCCCCGACGGCCAGACCGGCTGGCTCCGCGCCACCGACCTCACCGGCCTCTGGGCGAATCCCTGACCGGAGGGCGGGCACTTCTGCCCGCCCCGCGCGACGTTCCCCCGCGCCGCCCCCATGCCCCGCCCCACCAGCCAAACCCTAGCTTCGCTACAGGAGCGTTTTCTAAATAAAAACTAACATATCTGGTTAGTTTTTATTTTTATGAACAAATCCTTTATCCATAGTAACATTCTGC
Organism: Verrucomicrobiota bacterium; assembly: GCA_030601755.1. Classification (GTDB taxonomy): domain Bacteria; phylum Verrucomicrobiota; class Verrucomicrobiia; order Opitutales; family Opitutaceae; genus JAUWBF01. The sequence continues at coordinate 100,166 of JAUWBF010000001.1, forward strand.
GCAAAACGACACCGACTTTAGCCACATTCATCAATAAATACTAACGTATCTGGTTAGTCTTTATCGGAGCGTTCATCGGGCGATCTCAGCGAACGGGTGCCGCAATCGCTCCACCTCCCCTCGCAGGGCTGCGCCGCCGGCGGGGATTGCGTCGGGGGGCGATGGGGGCTTGGGTTCGTGGGCACGACCCCATGATCCGCAAACTCGCCCACCTCTGCCTGCACACTGACAACCTCGACCGGCTGGTCGCGTTTTATCGCGATGCGCTCGGGCTGTCCGTGAAGTTTCGCTTTTGCGCCGCCGACGGCTCGGTCTTCGGCGCCTACATCGCCTGCGGCGACACGACCTTCGTCGAGTTTTTCGACCGCGCCGGCGCGAGCAAACAGTGGGGCGACGGCTCCGCGCCCGCCGCCGTGGAGGTTGGCAATCGTTACGGCCACTTCTGCCTGGAGGTCACCGGGCTGGCCGATCTGCACGAAACGCTGATCGCGCGTGGCATCAACATAGGCCCGATCAGCACCGGCATGGACGGCTCGTTCCAAGCCTGGCTCGCCGACCCCGACGGCAACCGCATCGAACTCATGGAATACACCCACGCCAGCGCGCAGATCGCACCCGGAGACGAGGGCAGGCTGCACGCGCGGTCGTGACCAAGCCGGCGTGGCGTCCCGGCAAAGTGTCACTTATTGAGTGACGCTTTCCTCGGTGATCGTGCGGTGCACCTGGCGGTATTCCTTGGGGCGTTTGCCGGTGTGCTGTTTGAACCACATCATGAAGTGCGAGTCCGCGCGGAAGCCCAGCGCGTAGGCCACCTCTTTGATTTTGGCATCAGGCTGGTCTCGAGCAGGCCGCGGGCGACCTGAAGCCGGCGGCGTTCCCAATACTTGCGCACAGTGAGGCCATGCCGCGCGAGAAACATGCGGTTGAGATGCGCGTCGCTGAGACCGCTCTCGCGGCGCAGCGCCTCGACCGGCAGGCCCTTGTGCAAGGGCGCGTGGTTGAGGTGGCGCTGGACGTTGAGCAGCCGGTTGTCCACGCCCAGCAGGCGCACGGGCGCGGCGCCGTGCTGCTTTTGAATGCGAAACCACAGCGTCAGCCACTGCTGGAAGAGCGCGTGAAACGACAGGAACTGCTCGAAGTCCGAAAAGCATCCGTAATACATGCGGTCCGCCTCCGGCAGGTGGCGGCGCACCATGCGCTCGAGCCGCGCGGCCTTGCGCTCCAGCTCGGGACAATCCGCGCCGCGCACCACCAGGCCGCCGTTGCCCGCGAGGATGTTTTCCCCCGCCGGCCACTGGCAGCGGAAATGCAGCGAGAGGATGCGCGCGTCGTCCGAAAACCGCTGCGTCAGCCGCTCCGTCGGCACCATCAGCCAACTGCCTTCGCCGGCCTCGAGCCGCGCGCCGGACTCGCCGACCACCGTCGCGCGGCCCTTGCGCACATACCACGCCCAGTAGCCGCTGCGCTGCTTGTCGACGTGACGCTCGCGATACTCCTCGGGCACCTCGTGATCGTAGATCCACTCGAGTTCGCTGTGCACGTAGGCCCACTCGCGCATGGGCAGATGATCCGGCGCGGACGGCTCGGGGATGGGGCACATGTCAAAAAACCATAGTTCTTATCGTAGTTTTTCAATCCATAAAATTTGAGCGCACGGCCAGACGGGGCGAATCTCGGACAACCCCCAACCCCGTTTCACCATGCTCAAATCACTGACCTTGTCCCTCACCGCCGCCTGCCTCGCCGCCCCGCTCGGCGCGCAGGTGCTGATGCTCGACTTCGGCCCGACCACCGCGATTGACGAAGCGGGAACGCCCAACTCCCAGCTGAACAGCCCGTATCACTCGGAGAACAACAGTTTCGCCGGCACCAACTGGAACAAGCTCGGTAACTCCGACCCGGCCTTCACGCTCAAGGACGCCAACGGCGACGATACCGGCATCACCTTCAACCTCGGTCTGGCCGCGTCCGGCGCCACCACCGTCGACCTTGGCTCCGCCCCCAATACCTCCGGCGCCCTCGGCGGCCAGTTTGGAAGCAGCGGCACCATCTACAGCGAGACCTCGGTGGGGCGCGACGGCATCTACCACGGCAGCAGCGGCAACAAGCACGCGGTCGGCTTCCAGGTCGGCGGCCTCGCCGGCACCTACGAGGTCTACATCGTGGCCCGCAACACCAGCACCTCGAACACCTACGAACAAAACATCCACTGGGGCGTGGGTGCATCCTCGGGGAATTTCAGCTACACGTCGGTTGGCTACACGACCGACACGCTCAACTACGCCGGCGTCGCTGACGCCAGCGCCTGGACCGAGGGCGTCAATTACAGCAAGTTCACCGTCACGCTTGCCGATGGACAATTCCTCAACGTCGCCGTGGTCGGCGGCGCCACCACCGAAAGCCGCGGTTTCCTCAACGCCGTGCAAATCGTCGCCATCCCCGAGCCCGCCTCGGCGGCGCTGCTCGCGGGCACCGGTCTGCTCGCCCTCGCCGGATCGCGTCGGCGTCGGACGGTGTCCGCCTGAGACGAAAGCCACGCTCTTTCCCGCCCACAAAGCCGCCCCGTCCGGGGGGCGGCTTTTTTGCGCGCTCAGGCTGTCTCAAGCAGAACGACAGCCACGCGATGACGGCCACCAAGACATCATTGTAGGCAGCCTGCTTGCAGGCGCTATTGACGCGATAAGTCGTTCGACGTCATACAAATACCCCAAGCTTTCAGATTTTAACCACGGATGGCACAGATGGGCACGGATCCACCCAAAGCATTTGTTATCCGTGTCATCCGTGTTATCCGTGGTTGAAAAACCAGGCTGACGGAAAGTCCAAATAGAAGGGGTGTTTGGTATTACACGCGCCTGCAAGCAGGCTGCCTACGAAAGATCGTCCGCTTGCGTGCGACGTCGATCACGGGCAGCTTGGCCGGTTTCCATGACCGCTCCCCTTCACCCGCGCCTGCTCACCCGGCTCTCCTACGGGGCCATGATGAGCCTGGCCATCGGCCTCAACCTGCTGCCGGTTTTCCTCACCTCGCTGAGCACGCTCTACGGCGGCGAGGCGGGCCTGACCGGCGAACAACTCGGGCGACTGGGCGCGTTCGCGTTCACGGGGCTGGTCGCGGGCATCGTGATGACGGGGCCGCTGGCGGATCGTTTCGGGGCCAAGCTCTTCGCGCAATCCGGCCTGGTGCTCATCGCGCTGAGCCTGCTGGCGGCGGCGTTTGCGCCCAACTACGCGGCGCTGGGCGCGGCGTTGTTCGTGCTCGGACTGGGCTCGGGCGTGCTCGACATGGTGCTCAGTCCGGTGGTCGCCGCGCTCAATCCCGGCAACCGCTCGGTGGCGATGAACTGGCTGCACTCGTTCTACTGCGTGGGCGCGGTCGTCACGGTGCTGGTGGGCGCGCTGGCGCTGCACTTCGGGCTGGGCTGGCGCGGCTCGTGCCTGCTGCTGCTGCCGTTGCCGGCGGGATTGTTTCTCGCGTTCGCGCCGCTGCGTTTTCCCGAGATGGTGGACGCGGGCACGGCGCGCGCGCCGATGCGCGGGCTGCTGCGCGAGGGTTGGTTCGTGTGCGCGTTGTTCGCGATTTTTCTCGGCGGCGCGACCGAGCTCGGCATGGCCCAGTGGTTGCCCGCCTACGCGGAGACCGAACTGGGTTTCCCCGTGTGGATGAGCAGCCTGAGCCTGCTGCTGTTCTCCGTGGCGATGGCGCTCGGGCGAATGATCATCGGCATGATCGGCAAGGACTGGAATCCGTTCAACGTCATGCTCTGGAGCTGCGCGTCGACGGTGGTGCTGTTCGTGGTCGGCTCGTTTTTCCCCGTGCCCGCGGTGGCGCTGGCGGCGTGCGTGCTGGCGGGTTTCACCGGCAGTTGCCTGTGGCCGACCACGCTGGCCGTGACCGCCGACCGCTACCCCAACGGCGGCGCGAGCATGTTCGGCGCGCTGGCCGCGCTGGGCAACGCCGGCGGCATCTTCATGCCGTGGGTGGTCGGCTGGATCACCGACCTGAGCAACCTGCACTGGGGCCTGGCCGTCTCTGCGCTCGCCCCCGCGATCATGTTCCCGCTGGTGCGACGGATGCGGGCGGGGTGACGCCCGACATTTTCACAAAAGATAACGAAGGGAACGAAGCCGAGCCGACCGCTCCAATCCAACCTCTCTTCGTTACCTTCGTTTCCTTCTGTAAAAGATCTTTAGGGAGAGAAATCCCCGACTTTTCGTGCCCCGGTAAGGCCGTCGCCTCGCTCGGAGCGCGTTTTCGCGGGCTAAACTCGCATTGTTTTGAACCACGGAGTTCACGGAGGGCACGGAGCCCAAGCCGGAGGAATTGATCGCCGCGAAAGAGCACAAAGAACGCAGAGGCCAACCCGAATCCCAGCTTTGCGCTCCTTGCGCTCTTTTGCGGCCAAACAACTCCGAGTTCCTCCATGTCCTCCAGTTATCCGCAGTCAAAACCGACTCACCCTTCGGCCCCAAAGCGCACCAGCCAATTCAGCGGGTCGGACTTGGTCGGAATGACTGAGCCAAAGATCAGAGTGTCCGAGGTCACGCCGTAGAGAATGAAAAATGGGAACGCGCGCAGGTTTCGGCGTCGAAACTCGGGCACGATGAGGGACTCGGTCTTGAGGAAATGGCCGGCCGCGCTTGGGCCGCCTTTGATGACCTCGATCGCGTCTTGAATCTCAGTCCTGAAACGAGCCGCCAATCCGGGGGAGATCGTCGCGTAGTCGGCGGCAAAGCGCCGAATGTCGCCGGGGAAGTCAGGGTGATACCTGACGATCATTTCAGCGCGGCCTGGAACTGTTCCTCGGTCAGGCCGGTCACCTTGCCACTGGCCACATCCTCAATGCGCTGGATACCGCGTTGCAGGTCGGCGTTGACGGGTTCAGGCTGCACGGCGCTTTCCACCAAGCGACGAGCCAGTTCCAAACGATCCTCGATCGAAAGCGTCAGGGCGGCTTGGGTGAGCTCTGCTGAGATCATGACGCACACCCTATGCAACCATCGTGCCATGGCAAGACACCGGTCTGGAGTGGCGCGGAAGCCGGGCGCAATCAGTGCTTGGCCACGAAGAGGCACAAAAATGCACGAAAAAGTAGTGGGAGACGACAGTGCGCCGCACTACCGCTGCGCAGGGCTGCGCGGCATCGGCTGCCTGCAGATAAATAACCTCCATCCGTGCCCATCCGCGTTATCTGTGGTTAAACGAACTGTCTTCAGCGATTGGCAGGGCCAAACCCCGACCTTGCGCTCGCCTCGCCCGATCCATTCTTCCACAGTCCAGGTATGAAACTCGACTTCAGCTCCTTGGCTCAATCCGTCGCGGCCCTGCGTCGATGCGTCGACGAGACGGCCGTCGCCCTGCCCGATCTGAGTCCAGTGTTGCGCGAGACCTTGAAGTCGGGGGTCATCCAGCATTTCGAGGTCGCCTACGAACAATGCTGGAAGGCCATGAAGCGCTGGCTTGAGCAAAACGGCACGCGTGAACAGGTGGACGGCGTGACCCGTCGCGAGCTGTTTCGTCTGGCCGCCGAGCACCGGCTCATAGCCGACGTGGATCTCTGGATGTCGTTTCACCAAGGCCGCAACGAAACCTCGCACACCTACGACGCCTCCACTGCGAGCGAGGTCTATGAAATCGCCCTGCGGTTCCTGCCGGAGTCCGAACGCTTCCTCGCGGACCTACTGCCCCGCAATGATTGATCTCGAAGCCCGGCATCTCGATACCATCCGTGCGCTGCTGGCCAAACACGTGCCGGAATGCGAGGTGCGCGCCTTCGGCTCGCGAGTAAACGGCACGCCCAAACCCTACTCCGACCTGGACCTCGCGATCATGGGCGCCGACCGCCTGCCGATGGCCAAACTGGCCGCACTCCGCGAAGCCTTCGCCGAGTCCAACCTCCCCATCCGCGTCGACGTGCTCGACTGGCACGCGATCAGCGAAAGTTTCCGGGCGATCATCGCGGAGAACTTCGAGCGTATTACCTCGTAGCGCAGGCATCCTGCCTGCCATCCCCAAAAAAACTGCCGACTGGAAGCTGGCACTAAGCCTCTCTTCCAACCTTCCGTGCCTGTCCGTGTGTTCCGTGGGCTAAAAACAAATACCTCCGTCCAAAAATCCATTTGAACCACGGAGGACACGGAGCGCACAGAGCCCAATCCAGAGAACCAAAAGCTCCTCCGCTTCGTTTCCTTCGTTGTCTTTTGTAAAATTCCGATTCGGTGGCTCGACCTCACTGCGCACTGTGCCTCCTCGCTTCCGACTCCGTGTTTGTGCCCAGTGTCGCCCAAAGGGCACCCGACACCATGCATCCCTTCGGGACCAGCCCCTGGCTGACCATCTCCGCCTCCCGGCTTCGTCTGTGCCCTCCGTGGTTAAACCTCCGAAACTCCAATTTTTCGTGCCGTTTGGTGTTTTAGTGGGCCAAAATCAGCCCCTTCCGAAACTTCCGCCTCGCCTGCGGTAAAAAACATGGCAAAACCCTCGGCATCATGAACTCCGGATCGGATCTTCCGCTGCCCTCCCGGATCACGGTTGCTGCCGACGCGTCGGTTTCGGACCTTTGTCTCTCCGTCTCTCAACCCCAGACCGATAACCATAATTAACGTTTTTCGGCCTGACCCCTTCTGCCTTCCCGCAAAATGAAAGAGGAACTTGTTCGCTTACCCACAACGGTTGCGTGGAAATGCGGCAACAATGCCCTGCTGTTGACGCACGACGAGTTTCTAAACGTGAGTTCCGTCGCCCTCAAAGACTTCCCCCCGATAGACCGCCACGAGCATGTGCTCTGGGTTAGCCGACATATGGTGTTTTCGCGAGGTGAAGCAGAAAGGAAGAGGGTCCATTCTGCTGTTTGTGCCACCCTACGACGCCTCTATTCTGAGAAGCTGGTTACGTTTTGCTATGCCTTCCGCGACGATGCGGCCCGCCGATTCCTTCCGGATTTTCTACTGGCTTACCACACATCCAGAAAGTCCATGGCATATGAGATTGAGGGCTTGGACGATAGGGCTGATTCGTCGGTTTCGATTTCTTTTAGAGGTGAGCGCTCGCTGATTGATCGGGCGCTGAGACGCCTTGGTCCCAGCGAGGGAAATCTGAAATTCATGATGTCGAGTGTCCGAAAGCTCTACGGTAGCTCAGTAGATTTTTATCTAGAGGTCGATGGACTAGGATTCGTATACCACTTCAGTTTTGACGGTCCTCACGTCTGCGATGCGGAGGACTTGAAATCCATGACAGAAACCTACGAAAGAGAGCCCATCCAGAGCATCACAGACAACTCCGGGACTGCGCCCCGTCGTGTCTGACTGCTGACGTTGATCTAGGCAGAAGAAGACAAAACTATGGCTTGGTTCATCACATTCTATAAAGGTATTCCCCATGGGGTTCCGCCGCGTGACTTCCATCACCATTCCGTTGCGAGCTACCAACTCGACCACAGTGCCCCCTGCGATAAACTGCCGTGCGCCAAAGAAGATATCGAGATAGCTCTTCGGAAGTTCGAGAAAGAGAGGGGAGTGGCGCACTGGAAAGACGCAGCCGACCGATACGGGTTATCCGAAATCGATTATGATTAGCTAGCAGAGCGACCTCCTCATATGGATTCAATTGATTTAGAATACACCCGAAATCCGGCGAGCCAAGAGGGTCAGGCCGAAACTTTTTAACATCTTAGCCATCACTCACCGCCACTCGTGGCGGGGGTAGCGGCGGGAGAGTTCGGCCTTCACCTTGGGATACATCTCGGACCAGAAGCGGCCGAGGTCGTCGGTGATCTGGATGGGACGCTGGTTGGGGGCGAGGATCTCGAACTTCACCGGCACACGGCCGTGGCCGACGGCAAACGTTGAGTCGATGCCGTAGAGTTCCTGTATCCGCGCGCTGAGCACGGGCGGGCCCTCGGGGGCGTAGCGGATGCGGGCCTTGCGGCCGTTGGCCATGACGAGGCGCTCGGGCAGGTAGTCGTCGAGCACGGCCAGTTGCTCGGGGCGCAGCCACTCGCGCAGAGCGGGCATGACGGGTTTGTCGCGCAGCTCCTTGGCGCCGAGGCTGCCGTAGCAGATCTGCTCGATGAGCATGGCGCGGTCGTCGGGCGTGATGGGCGTGACCTCCAGCTCGGGGAACCACTCGGCGAGGCGGTTCACGCGCACGATCCATTGGTCGACGTTCTCGTTCCACTCGCCGAGCTGGATGTTGCCGGCGAGCACTTCCTGCGCGAGCAGCGCGGCGGCGGCGCTGGCGGGCGGTTCATCGGCGGTGGGCTTGGTGGCGAGCACGAGGTCACGGAAGCGGCGTTCGCGGCGGGCCTGAACGCGGCGGATGGTCGGGTCATAGACAACCCCGATCTCGTCGCGGTAGTCGTCGGGGAAAAGTTCGCCGAGCCACGGCTCCTCGATGGTCGTGCAGAGGGTGAGCAGGGTGTCGACGCTGTTGCCGCGGCCTTGGATTTCGCTGACCTCGGCGGCGACGAGCAGCTCGGCGTCCTGCACCACGCTCTCGCGGGCGAGCGTGCCGCGGCGGCCGTGCACGAGTTCGCAGCGCAGGGTGCCGCGGTCGAGCCGGCGGGCGACCTGGTCGGAGAAGCCGGCGAGCACGCACTTGCGCACGGCGACGTCGTCGAGGCCGTGGTCGTCCGTATCGAGTTTTTCACGACGGGCGATCTCGAGGAATTGCTTGAACAGCGGGCCGACGGCGCGGGCACCCTGGGCGTGAATGCCGAGGCGGCGGCAGGCGTCGAGGTCGTAGCGGTTTTCCTCGGCGTAGCGCCAGGCGGCCATGAGGCGGAAGAAGTCGCTGGTGCGGTCGTCGCCGAGTTGGTCGTCGCGGGCGTCGCCCCCCTGCCCTCGCAGGAGAAACGAGCGGCCCTGGGTGAGCGCGGCCATGAGCGCGACGGGGCGCACGCAGCCGCGGGCGTCGGCCTCGATGAGCATGCGGGCGTAGCGCGGGTGCAGCGGGAAGCGCAGCATACGGCGGCCGGTGTCGGTGATGACGCGGCGTTTGCCGGCGAGCGCCCCGAGGTCGGCGAGCAGGGTGTCGGCGCGGGCGAGCGCGACGGGGTCGGGTTTTTCGAACCACGGGAAGGTCTCGATGTCGTCGACGCCGCTGGCCTTGAGCGTGAGCACGACTTCGGAGAGGTCGAGGCGACGGACCTCGGGCAGCTCCTGGGCCGGACGTTGCTCGTGCTCGCGTTCGGTCCAGAGGCGCAGGCAGACGCCGGGGGCGGTGCGGCCGGCGCGGCCGGCGCGTTGGTCGGCGGAGGCGCGGGAGATTTTTTCGATGAGCAGGGTGTTGATGCCGCGGTTGGCGTCGAAGCGTGCCTGTCGGGCGAGGCCGGCGTCGACCACCACGGTGACGCCGTCGATGGTGAGCGAGGTCTCGGCGACGTTGGTGGAGACGATGATCTTGCGGCGGTCGGAGCGGCCGACGGCGCGGTCCTGCTGCTCGGGCGGGAGTTCGCCGTGCAGCGGCAGCACGTCGAAGCCGCGCATGACGGCGCCGAGCGTCTGCACGGTGCGGCCGATCTCGTAGGCGCCGGGCAGGAAGACGAGGAAGTCGCCGGCGGTCGTATCCGCCAAGTCGCGACAGGCGCGCGCGGCGACGTCCCAGACGGGGTCTTGTTCGAAGTCGACGCGCTTGGGCAGGTAGCGGATGTCCACCGGAAAGCTGCGGCCCTGCGAGGTGAGCAACGCGGCCGGCGCGAGGTAGTCGGACAGGCCGGCGGCGTCGAGCGTCGCGGACATGACGATGATCAGCAGGTCGGGCCGCGTGGTGCGTTGGATTTGCAGGGCACGGGCGAGCGAGATGTCGCCGTAGAGGTGGCGTTCGTGAAACTCGTCGAAGACCAGCGCGTTGACGCCCTTGAGGGTCGCGTCGAACGACATCTGGCGCAGGAGGATGCCCTCGGTGACGAAGCGGATTTTGGTCTTCTCCGACACGCGCGATTCGAGGCGGATCTGGTAGCCGACGGTGTCGCCGAGCGCGGTGTTCATTTCCTCGGCGACGCGGCGGGCGAGCATGCGGGCGGCGAGGCGGCGGGGCTGGAGGACGACGACCTCGCCGGTGTCGAGCAGGCCGGCGGCGTGGAGCATCTGCGGGATCTGCGTGGACTTGCCCGAGCCGGTGGGCGCCTGCACGACGACGCGGCCCTCGGCGCGCAGGGCGGCGAGCAGCTCTTGCTCGAGTTCGTAGATGGGCAGTTCGCGCGGGGACGGCATGGGCGGCGGAACGGACATGGCAAGGAGCGGCGGCGCGGGTGTCCAACCATTCCTTGCGCTTGCGGGCGGACGGCGGGCGGGGTTGTGTGGCGGCATGTTCGCCCGTGTTTTGATGTATTGCTCCATTCCCCTGTCGTTGCTGTTGGCTTGGGTCGCCTGGGACCGCGCGCGCATCCCGGTCGACATCGTGCCGGTGGAGATCGGCGAGGCGGTGGAAACGGCGCCGGCGAAGCTGACCCTCGAGCGCGTGGTCGAGATCAACGTCAACAGCGAGGTCGCCGGCCGCGTGGTCGCCTCGAAGCTGCGCACGGGCATCGCCGTGAAGGAGGGCGACGTGCTTTATGAGATCGCGCCGGTGGGTCGGCCCGCCGAACGCGTGCCGGTGACGGCGGCGTTCGACGGGGTCATCACCGAGATTTTGGTGCGTCCGGGCGAGGCGTCGCCGGCCTTCGCGCCGCTGGCGCGCCTGTGGAACGGTCGTCCCGAGGCCGTGGCCAACGTGGCGCCGGAGCATTTTGTCGGCATCGCGGTCGGCATGGAGGCGGAGGCCTGGCTGCCCAACCTCGACGGCTGGGTGGCGGCGCGGGTGCTCAAGGTGCCCGGCCATGCCGACAAGGCGGGGAACTTTCGCGTGGTGCTGGGCCTGGACCTCGCGCCCGAGCAGATGACGCCCGGGCTGATCGGCGAGGCGGTGATCCTGAAGCGCCGCATTCCCGACGCGCGCCTGATCGCCGCCGAGGCGTTGAACGACGACGGCTCGGTCTTCGTGGTGGACGGCAAGCGCGCGCGCCGCGTCGCGGTGAAGACGGGCCTCGCCTACCGCGGCAAGGTGCAGGTGCTCGACGGCCTGACCGTCAACGACGCGGTGGTGCTGCCCGGCGCGGTTTCGCTGGAGAGCGGCGACCGCATTCGCGTGCGGGGGTATTGAGCGATAGTAGCGCAGGCTTCCAGCCTGCCGTCGTCTATTCGAATGCAGGCTGGAAGCCTGCGCTACTTTTCTCAGCCCAGATGCAGCGCCGCCAAACGGGCGGCGTTTTTGTTGGCGTCGTAGTTGGCCTCGGTCCAGGCGCGGGCGGCGGCGCGGTAACGCTCGGCGGCGGCGGAATCGTCGCGCAGCTCAAGCAACGCGTCGACCCAGCCGGCGGTGTCGGCGACGGGCACGACGCGACCGGACACGCGGTCGGTGACGGCTTCGGTGGTAGCGGCCTCGGGCGAGGTGACGACGAGCACGCCGGCGGCCATGGCCTCGGGGATGACGTTGGGCAGGCCGTCGCGGTCACCATCGGCGGCGACGACGCCGGTGTGCAGGAGCACGTCGGCCCAAGCGCGGAGTTCGGCGACCTCGGTCTGAGGACGATGGCCGAGCAGGTGGACGCGATCGGCGAGGTCGAGGCGGGTGATTCCGGTCTCGATCTCGGTGCGCAGCGGTCCGTCGCCGGCGATGCGGGCCTCGAAGCCGACGCCGGCGTCGCGCAGCGCGGCGTAGAGGCGGAGCTGGTGGTCGAAACCTTTTTTCGGGACGAGGCGGGCGACGCAGAGCAGGCGCAGCGCGGAGCGGTCGGCGCGCAGGGGTTTGAGCGCGGGCAGTTCGTTGAGGCCGCGGCGGATGACGTGTATCCGTTCGGCGGGCACGCCGCGCTCGCACAGGGTGGCGGCGGCCATGTCGGTCGAGGTGTGCACGAAGCGGGCGGGCAGGAGTTTTTCGAGCAGCCACCAGTCGCCGCCGTGGCGGTAGATGTCGTAGGCGTGGGCGGCGGCGCTGTAGGGGTGGCCGTCGAGCTGGTTGAGCAGCCACGCGGCGGTGGCGGGGCCGGTGGCCCAGACGGCGTGCAGGCGGGCGGGCCGCAGGGCGCGAAACTCGGCGGCGCGGATGGCGGCGAAGCCGGCGCCGAGCATGTTTTCCCAGAAGTTGAGCCAGCACGGCGGACGGCGGGTGAAGAGACCGCGTAGGAGCGATCCGAATACACGCGGGCGGCGCAGCGCGGTCAGCGGGATGTGCCAGAGCAGGGTGACCAGTTCCCACTTGGAGAAGACGGTGACGGGCAGGCCGTTGAAGGACGGGCCGCCGCCGTGCAGCGAGTAGAGGCGCAGGTCGAGTCCGCGAGCGAGCAGGCCGGCGACCTCGCGCTGGATGAAGGTTTCCGTGGGCTTCGGAAAGGTCGTGAAGAGGTAGGCGATGACCGGGCGGGCGGACATGGAGACGGATTTTTTCAACGCAAAGACGCAAAGGTGCAAAGACCGAGCCAAAGCAGTGGTTGTCCCGGCAGTTCAGATCCTTCGCGGCTTTGCGTCTTTGCGTTAAAACTCAGATGCTTCGGCGAAGGTTTCACAGGCCGAAGTAGCGCTTCATGATTTCATGGCGGATGCGCCAGGTGCCGAAGCGCACGAGGAAGGGGGCGACGCAGGCTTGGAAAAACGCGCCGCTGCGCACGATGCCGGTGCGGCGGCGGAGGATGGCGCGGCGCAGGTCGGCGGCGGCGCGGGTGGGGCGCGGGGCGACGTCGAGGTTGCGGCCGAGGACCTTCCAGGCGCGTTGGGCGCGGGGAGTGTCGGCACCGGCGCCCTGGGTGGCGACGCGGTTGAAGTCGGTGCGGTAGTCGCCGGGGCGGAAGTCGACGATGCACACGCCGCTGCCGGCGAGCTCGACGGCGAGGCTTTCGCTCCAGGCGGAGAGGCCGGCTTTCACGACGTTGTAGCCGCTCATGAAGGGCAGCGGGAACTCGACGGCGAGCGAGCTGATGTTGACGAGGTGGCCGCGTCCGCGGGGCTTCATCTCGAGCAGCGCGAGGCGGCCGAGGCGGAGGGTGGCCTTGAGCATCTCGTCGATCTGGGCGTCCCACACGGCGGGGTCCTCGGCAAGGGTGTCGGCAAAGATGCCGTAGCCGGCGTTGTTGACGACGAGGTGGAAACCGCCGGCCTGCGCGGAGGCGTCGAGATAGGCGCGCTCGGCGGCGGCGGGATCGCCGAGGTTGAGCGCGACGGGCGTGAAGAGCGGGTTTCCGGCGAGTTCGGTCAGGCGTTCGACCGAGCGGGCGGTGCCCCAGACGCGCACGCCTTCGGCGAGCAGCATCTCGCTAAAGGCGCGACCGAGGCCCTGGCTGGCGCCGGTGACGAAGGCGGTCGGGACGAGTTCGGCGAGCGGCGACGCGGCCATGTTGCGCGGGCGGTGGGTGCGGAGCGACGACGGGCGTCAGGAGGAGACGCGCTTGAGCACGGCGCAGACGTTGGCGCCGCCGAAACCGCTGCTGTTGTTGAGCACGATGTCGGGCGCGGTGGGCAGCGTCTGGCGGATGATGTTGAGCCCCGCGCAGGCCGGATCGAGTTCGGCGATGTGGGCGGAGCCGGGCGTGAAGCCGCGACGCATGGCGAGGGCGCAGAAGGCGGTCTCCATGGCGCCGGCGAGCGAGAGGCCGTGGCCGGTGAGGGCCTTGGTGCTGCTGACGGGCACGGTGGCGGCGTGGGCGCCGAGGACGGCGCGGATGGCCTTGCACTCGGAGGCATCGCCGATGGGCGTGGAGGTGGCGTGGGCGTTGATGTAGCCGAGGTCGGCGGGACCGATGCCGGCGGCCTTGAGGGCGCGGCGCATGGCGTTGGCGAGGCCAAGGCCGTCGGGGTGGGAAATGGCGACGTTGTGGCCGTCGGAGGCCTGGCCCCAGCCAAGCACCTCGGCGTAGGGCGTGACGCCGCGGCGCTGGACCTCGGCCTCGCTCTCGAGGACGAGCACGACGCCGCCACCGGTGCCGACGAAGCCGTCGTGCTTCGCGTCAAAGGGGCGCGAGGCGGTGTCGGGGTCGGGGTTTTGGGTGAGCGCCCGCATGCTGGCGAAGGGCAGGATGGTCTCGGCGTTGCCGTCCTCGGCGCCGATGACGAACATGCGTTGCTGGCGGCCGAGGGCGATGTCGTCGTAGGCAAAGCCAAGCGCATGGGTCGAGGAGGCGCAGGCGGAGGAGAAGCCGGTGGAGGCGCCCTTGATCTTGAAGTGCGCGACAAGGTTGAACTGCACGGTGCCCGCGATGCTGGCGACCACGCCGAGCGGCGGGCAGCGCATGACGCCGGCCTGACTCATCTTGTTGAGGTTGCGCGCGAGCATGCCGGGAGAGCCGGCCGAGGCGGCGTAGAGACCGGTCTCGTCGTTGGAGACGTCGGCATCGGACAAGCCGGCGTCGGCGATGGCCTGGTGCAGGGCACAGGCGGCGTAAAGGGCGTTGGGGCTGAGGCTGCGCAACATCTCGCGCCGGATCTGGTAGGGCGCGGGGATGGTCCAGTCCTCGGAGTCGGGCGAGTCGGTGACGAAGTCGCGCACGGGGGCGGCGACTTTCACAGGACAGTTTTCCCGGTCAAACGGCGCGTAGCGGACCATCCCGTGCCGCAGGTCGCGCAAACTGGCCTCCACGGTGGAGGCGTCGTTGCCGATGCTGGTGATGAATCCGATTCCGGTGATAAAAACGCGTGACATGCTGGCGGTTGGCAAATCCGCAGCGTTCAGGATGTCACGGGCGTGTTAAAGTAAAAAACACGTTTCCGAAAAACCGCGTGTCCGATGCACTGTCCGCGAGGAGACCGCGGTGGCGGTGGTGGCTGTGCCGGTGGCGGCAAAGGTCAACCGGCCGACGAAGCCGCGGCGGGCGCGGCCGGAGCGGCCTTGTCGACGAAGCCGAACGTGAGCGTGATCTCCTCGGCGACGACGGCCTTGTCGGCGTCCACTCGGATGGAGCCCTCGAAGACGGCCAGCGGCATCTTTACGCGCTTCGGCTTCATGGAGAGCGTGAGCACGTCACCCGGCTTGCAAACGCGGTGGCAGCGCACTCCGTCGGACGAGGTGAAAAAAATGGTGTTGGTCCCGACCTCCTGCCCCTCGGGCGCAGGCATGGCGGTCAGCAGGTGGAAAACGCCAAGCTGGCCCAGCGCCTCAAGCATGATGGAGGCGGGCATGACGGGATTGTCCTTGAAGTGTCCCTTAAGGAAGAACTCTTCTCCGGTGATCTTGTATTTACCGGTCGCACCCGACTCAGAGACCTCGGCCTCGTTGAGGAAAAGGAAGGGCGGCTGGATCGGCATGCGTTGCAGGATCGACTCGATGCCGTGGTGCTCGGCGGGAGCCGGAGGAGGAACGCCGCGGGCCTTGCAATCAATGAAGACCTTGATGTCGCCCAAAGTGCGCAGATTCCGCAACTCGTCATTGCTGATCGACATGCCTACGACCTCTTCGACCAGCATGACGATCTCCATCATGGTCAGGGAATCGATGCCAAGGTCGTCGATCATGCGCAGACCGTCGCTGTTGCCGTCGGCGAGCTTGGGCCGCAGATCGGGATCAACAAAGCGCTCAACCACGCCCAGAATGATCACCGGCAGATGCTCGGTCGCGCCGGTCTGGCGGAAAGCGATGGCCGCGTTGACCGTGGCCTCGGAGCAACGGCGCAGGCTCTCCCGCAGCGCGGCCTCGTCCTCGGCGGAAAAAGGCTTGGTGGACTGAGCGTTTGTGGAGGCGGATCCTTCGGTCATATGGGCGACTAAGAAAATCGCTTATAAAATGTAAAATCAATTGTCTGAAGACCTAGACATCCAAAGCATTCCACGAAACCAACGCGGCATCGACCCCATGCGGCGTATCCGTGGTTCACCTATTTTTCGCACACCCTTTCATGAAAGTCCTCGTCACCGGCGGAGCCGGATTCATCGGCTCGCACGTCATCGACGCCCTCGTCGCCCGTGGTGATGACGTTTCGTTGATCGACGACTTCAACGATTTCTACGATCCCGCCCGCAAACGCGCCCAGGCCGCCGCCACCGGCGCGACCATCTTCGAGACGGACCTTCGCGACCGAGACGGCGTCTTCGCGGCCATCGCCACCGCCCGGCCCGACGCCATCATTCACCTGGCCGCCCGCGCAGGCGTGCGCCCTTCCATCCAGCATCCCCAACTCTACATCGACACCAACCTCACCGGCACCCTGCACGTGCTCGACGCCGCCGCGGCCCATGGCGTCACCCGCCTCGTCCTCGCCTCCTCCAGCTCGGTTTACGGCAACAACCCCAAGGTTCCCTTCGCCGAGCACGACCGCCTCGACTCGATCATCTCACCCTACGCCCTGACCAAGCAGGCCTGCGAAACCCTCGCCCGCATGCACGCCGCGCAGCACGGCCTCGCGATCACCGCCCTGCGCTTCTTCACCGTCTTCGGACCCCGCCAACGCCCCGACCTCGCCATCGCCAAGTTTCTGGAACGCATCGCCGCCGGCCGCCCCGTCGAACTCTACGGCGACGGCTCCACCAGCCGCGACTACACCTACGTCGCCGACATCGCCGCCGGCGTGCTCGCCGCCCTTGACCGGCTCGCGCCCGGCTTCCGCGTTTACAACCTCGGCGGCGACCACCCCGTCACCCTCCGCCAACTCGTCGCCGCCATCGAGCGCACCGTCGGCCACGCCGCCGACATCCGTTGGCTGCCCCCGCAGACCGGCGACGTCGACCGCACCTGGGCCGACCTCACCCTCGCCCGCGCCGAACTCGGCTACGCCCCCGCCACCACGCTCGACGAAGGCCTGCGCCTGCAATGGGCGTGGCAACAACACACCTGACAAGCGACGCCTCCGCTCAACGCGGGCATTGACCACCTCCGGCGCATCTCCTTGTCTGGCCGGCCATGGAAACCAGCCCGGCCGCCTCCTCTACGGTCAAATACAAGCGCATCGTCCTCAAACTCAGCGGAGAAGTCCTCCGCGGCAAGTCCTCCGACCCGATCGACGCGGGTGTGCTCAACCGCATGTGCACGCAGGTCAAGGAGATCCACGACATGGGCGTCGAGGTCTGCGTCGTCATCGGCGGAGGCAACATCTTCCGCGGCCTCCAAGGCGAGTCGCGCGGCGTCGACCGCACCACCGGCGACTACATGGGCATGCTCGCCACCGTCATCAACGCCCTCGCGATCATGGACGGCCTCGAAAAAATGGGCGTCAACACCCGCGTCCAGTCGGCCATTCCCATGAATCAGGTCGCCGAGCCCTTTATTCTCCGCCGCGCCATCCGCCACCTTGAAAAAGGCCGCGTCGTCATCTTCGCCGCCGGCACCGGCAACCCCTACTTCTCGACCGACACCACCGCCGCCCTGCGCGCCTCCGAGATCGGCGCCCAGGTCATCATGAAGGCCACCAAGGTCGACGGCATCTACAACAAGGACCCCAAGAAGCACGCCGACGCCGTCAAATACGACACCCTCACCTTCATCGAGGCCCTCAAGAACCGGCTCAACGTCATGGACTCGACCGCGTTCTCCCTCTGCCTCGACAACAACGTGCCCATTCTCGTCTTCGACCTCAACGACCCGCACGCCATCCGCAAGGCCGTCGTCGGCGAGAAGATCGGCACCCTCGTGCACAGCTGAGCGCGCCGCCGCCCTCCCCTCCCCCGCCACCCGCTGGCGTCCTCCCGAACCCATTTTCAACACGCCAATCATGTCAGCCGAAATCATCGCCACCACCCAGACCCGCATGAAGAAGTCCGTGGACCACACCCTCCACGAGTTCTCCAACATCCACACCGGCAAGGCCACCCCCTCCATGGTCGAGGGCATCATGGTCGAGGCCTACGGCTCCATGCAGCGCATCAAGGACTGCGCCGCCATCATGACCCCCGACCCCCGCATGATCGTCATCCAGCCCTGGGACAAGGGCCTCGTGCAGGCCATCTCCAAGGCTATCCAGATCTCCAACCTCGGCTTCAATCCCAACGTCGACGGCAACCTCGTCCGCGTGCCCCTCGCCGAGATGAGCCGCGAGCGCCGCCAGGAATTCGTCAAGGTCGCCAACCGCCTCGCCGAGGAAGGCCGCGTGCAGATCCGCAACATCCGCCGCGACGCCATCGAGTCCGTCAAGAAAGCCAAGCTCCCCGAGGACGAGACCAAGCGCACCGAAAAGGAGATCCAGACCCTCACCGACAAGTCCATCGAGGAGGTCAACAAGCACCTCGCCGCCAAGGAAAAGGACCTGCTGACCGTCAACTGACGCCCCCATCGGCGCCGGGAGGCCCGCCCCGACCTCCCGCCCGCGGCGTCATCACCGCCATGTCCGCCCCCGTCCGCGCCGAAGCCCGGCGCATCGTCGTCAAGCTCGGCACCGGCGTGCTCACCTCCGGTATCGGGCAACTGAATACCGAGCGCATCGGCGCGCTCGCCGCCGGCGTCGCCGCCCTCCGCCGCGAGGGCGTGGAGGTCATCGTCGTCTCCTCCGGCGCGGTCGGCCTCGGCATGGGCCGCCTCGGCCTCAAGCGCAAACCCTCCGAGGTCTCCAAGAAACAGGCCTGCGCCGCCATCGGCCAGTCGTTGCTCATGCAGACCTGGCAGGAGGCCTTCTCCTCGCACGCGCTCACCGTCGCCCAGGTGCTGCTCACCCACGAGGACCTCCGCTCCCGCGCCCGCTACCTCGGCGTCAAAGCCTGCCTCGAGGAGCTCATCGCCTACGGCACCATTCCCATCATCAACGAGAACGACACCGTCAGCGCCGCCGAGATCAAGTTCGGCGACAACGACACGCTCTCCGCGATGGTCGCCAGCCTGCTCGACGCCAAATACCTCGCGATCATCTCCACCGCCCCCGGCCTGATCGACATGCAGGGCACCGGCGAGATCCTGCCCGTAGTCGAGAAGATCACCCCCGCCATCGAGGCCATGGCCGGCGGCACCACCGACATCACGGCCACCGGCGGCATGATCTCGAAAATTTCCGCGGCCAAGCTCGCCACCCGCGCCGGTTGCGGCGTGTTCATCGCCAGCGGTGCCGAGCCCGACATCCTCGCCCGCCTGCTCTCCGGCGGCGGCCCGGGCACGTTCTTCGTGCCCAGCGGCCTGCCCCTTGAGTCGAAAAAACGCTGGATCGCCTACTTCCAGCGTCCCCGCGGCACCATCGTCATCAACGCCTGCGCCGTGCCCGTGCTGCTCGAGCAGGGTCGCAGCCTGCTGGCCATCGGCGTCACCGGCGCGCGCGGAGCCTTCGCGGCCGGCGACGTGGTCGACATCGCCGGACCCGACGGCAAGGTGCTGGCCCGCGGCGTCACCGCCTTCGCCGACTCCGAGATCGCGACCATCGCCGGCAAGTCCAGCGACGACCTGCGTCCGCTCTACCCGCAGCGCAAGCGCCTCGAGGTCGTGCACCGCAACGACCTGGTGCTGCTCTGAGCCTCGCCCCGCGCTCAGGCCGCCACGCGGAAAAACGCCGCTCCGCCCAGCGCCACGCGCAGCCGCTCCTCGACATCGGCGGCGTCGTCGCCGGCCGGGTAAAAAATGACCGCTTCGTATCCACCCGGGGACGGACGGGCCAGCAACTCCTCGGGGGAGGCAAACCACTCGGTTCTCACGCGATCCCCGACCTCCGCAAAACTCGCGGCCACCTCGTCGGCACGACGGTGTTCCCGAGCCACCACCGCCAGCAGTCGCTCAGCCGCGTCGGGCACGGCCGCATTATCATGATCAGATGAAGGTGTTTTCATAGGCAGTCTTGGCTACGGCACAAACTGCCACCCATTACACTTATTTTACATACGGACAGTTCCGCAGTTCACGTGAGAAATATCCCCTAGTCGCCACCCGGAGACGCTCGTTGGCCGGCGCGGCCGGCCGGACGCCTGACCGTCCGCCAAAGACAGCCCTGTTCAAACCGGAACGCCTCTCAGGAAGCCTGATCTGGGCAGTTCAACGTGTCGTGGACCAGCCGGAGCATGGCCACGGCGGAGTAGGGTTTGTGGAGGAAGCGGTCCACCGAGATGCTTGCCGCGCGCTGAGCGCCCCCGTGGGAGGTGAGTCCACTGGAAGCGATGATGCGGGCGGCGGGGTTGATGCGTCGGACGGCGGCGATCAGCGTCGGTCCGTCCATGATCGGCATCATCATGTCGGTGAACACCAGCGCGATTTCCTGCCAACGTTGCGCATAGATGCCGATCGCCGTGGCACCGTCCTCGGCCAAGACCACCTCGTAGCCGAAGCTCACCAGGGTCTGCCGGGTCACGTTGAGGATCGGAGCCTCGTCGTCGACCAACAGAATCAACTCCCCCTTGCCCCTGGGCACTTCCTGGGGCGCGTCGACCGGCGCGCCTTCGCCGGACTGCACCGGCGCGGCGGGGAAGTAGACCTTGAAGGTCGTGCCCCTGCCCGGCTCGCTGTGCACGTTCACGAAACCGCCGTGGCTGCGCAGGATCGCCTGCACGGTGGAGAGGCCGAGGCCGGTGCCCTTGCCGGCCTCCTTGGTGGTGAAGAAGGGCTCGAAGATGTGCTCGATCACCCGCGACGACATGCCGACGCCGTCGTCGGAGACCGAGAGCATGACATAGGCGCCGGGAGCGGAGCCTTGGTTCATGGCGACGTATTGGGCGTCGAGCTCGACCCGCTCCGCGGAGACACCGAGGCGGCCGCCGTTGGGCATGGCGTCACGGGCGTTGACGCAGAGATTGAGCAAAACCTGATTGATCTGCGTGGGATCGCCGACGACCAGCGGCAGGTCGCGCGGCACATCCGATTCGTAGCGGATGTTTTTCGGGAAGGTGTTGCCGATGATCTCCTCGATTTCCCGGGCGATGTGCCGGATCTGCACCGGCACGCGCTGGCCCTCCACGCCGCGCGCGAAGGACAGCACCTGTTTCACCAGGTCGGCGCCACGGCGCGCGCTGCGGCCAAGATTGTCCAGCAGGCGGTGCCCGGTGTCGGACTGCACATGCTGGCGCAGCAGATCGCCAGCCATCAGGATGGGCGAGAGGATGTTGTTGAGATCGTGCGCGATGCCGCCGGCGAGCGTGCCGATGCTCTCCATGCGCTGGGCTCGCAGGAACTGGACCTCCAGGTGCTTTCGCTCGGTGATGTCGGTGTCGATGCTGAGAATCGAGGCCGGCCACCCCTCGGGATCGCGCAAAAACGTCCAGTGGCAGTCGAGCGTCAGCGGATCGCCGCCGGGCCGGCGGCGTTGCAGTTCACCTTGCCAGGAACCGGCGGCGCGCACGGCCTTCTCCACCTCGTCCAACCGTTCGCGGTCGAGTCCCGGCAGATCGCGAAAATCACGGCCGGTCGCCTCCGCGCGGCTCCAGCCGTAGAGGCGCTCGGCGCCGCGGCTCCAAAAGAGGATGCGATGCCCGAGGTCCCGCAGCACGATCGCGTCGGGCGCCATGTCGAGCAGCGCGGCCTGCTGGGCCAGCCGCTCCTCGATGCCCTTGCGTTCGGTGATCTCCTGAAGGGCGCCAAGCAGACGCTTCACACGGCCGTCCTCGACGACGGGCTGTCCTTGGGCGCGCACCCAGATCGCACGGCCCTTGGCGGTGACGAAGGGCAGCTCAAGATCCCAGGCAACATGCTCGTCAATCGCCCGGCGCACCGCCTCGAGTATGATGGGCTTGGCCTTGGGAGCATAAAAATCGACGGCGGTCTCCAGCCTCGGTTGGTAGTCGGCGTCCACTTCGTGGATGAGGCGCGTCTCATCGGTCCAGCGGAGTTCGCCGGAAGCAACATCAAGGCTCCACCCGCCCACCTTGGCAATGCGACCGGTGGCGTGGAGCAGGTGTTCGCTGGCCTGCAGCGCCTCGGTGGTGCGCCGGTGCTCAAGCCGGCGCAATCGGTTACTCCGCGCCTGCCAGATCGCCGGAGCCAGACGCGACAGGCGGTCCTTGAAAATGAAGTTCTCGGCACCACGCTTGATCGCCTCGACCGCATACTCCGCGTCGTCGTGCGCGGAGATCAGAATAAGCGGGAAATCATCGCCGAAGGCCGCCAGGGACGCCTTGACCTTGTCGAAGCAACACGAGCGGCAATCCGTGTCCAGCAGCACCAAGTCCGGCCGCTCCGCCAGGACGGAACGCATTTCGGCAAGGCTGCCGACCGCACGCACGCTCTGCGGCGTGCCCAGCACCTCGCAAACCTGCGCGCACAACCCGGGATCGTCGGACACGAGCAACAACCAATCGAGGCAAGCTGGTGACGCCGGTGTGGGGGCGGAATATAAGGCGGGCGACATGAAGTATGGGGAGCAATCCGCTGCCGTTTCAGTCGTCCCAAAATTGCCCCGCACACACAATGGTAAAACCAAGGTTGTTCGCCGGCTCGCCAGCAGACCGCGAATGGATCCGATGATTACATTGCGGACTTGCGGACGAGCCTGTCCATTCGCATGATGCACAACCTGCCGACTGCCCTGTCGTCTCCCTACCCCAACCCCTACCCCGCCGTGACCGCACATCGTGTTTTGATCATCGACGACGAGGCTCCCATGCGGGACATGCTTCGCCGCTGTCTGGAACCACTGGACTACCGCTGCCTCGGAGCCGAGACCGCCGCCGAGGCGATGCAGGTGCTCAAACATGAGCACATCGACCTCATCCTCCTGGACCTCATGCTGCCGGATGTGAACGGATACAGCTTTTTCGAGCTGCTGGCCGAGGCCGGCATCCGCATCCCGGTGATCATCATCAGCGGCTGCACCTCGAAGGACGCGCTGGACCTCGGCTGGGAACTGGGCGCGGTCGACTACGTCACCAAGCCTTTCAATCCCATCGAGCTGATTTTCCGCGTGCGCAAAGTGCTCACGGAGATCGACCGCGCTCCGGCCGTCGGTTGAGACGGCGCTTAGGGAGGTCCCCAAACCCACGCTCGGAGCCTGGGGACAACCGGTCCGCGATCACCAGACCAGCAGGCCGCCGGCAAAAGTGAGACCGGCGCCGACCGAGCAGAAGATGATCTTGTCGCCGGGCTTGAAAATGCCCTCCTCGGCGGCCCAGCCGAGCGCCATGGAGACGGACGCGCCGGAGGTATTGCCGTATTTGGAGATGGTCACGACGAATTTTTCGAACGGGATGCCGACACGTTTGCCAACGGCCTTCAGGATGCGCTCGTTGGCCTGGTGGGGCACGATCCACGCGATGTCGTCGGGTGTGAGACCATGACGCTGCATGGCATGCTCGATCTCGTTGGCGAAGGCGATGACGGCGCTCTTGAAGACCGCGCCGCCGTCCATCTGCAGGTAGAAGTCCTTGAGGTCGCTGCCGTCGGCGCAGGGCAAGAGACGGTTGGCGCCGCCGCCGGGACGCTGGATGGCCTCGAAAACACTGGCGTCTCCGGAGAGCGCCATGCGGTGCAGGCGATGGCCTCCGGGGGCGTCCGTCAAAATGGCCGCGCCCGCGCCGTCGCCAAAGAGGAAGGCGGTCTCATGGTCGTTGGGATTGGTGATGCGCGAGAGGAGTTCGGCAGTGACCACGATGACCTTGCGGGCGGTGCCGCCGCGGATGAAGGCGCGGCCGACCTCCAGCGCATAGAGCCAGCCGGAGCAGGCGGCATTGAGGTCGAAGGCAAGCGCCTTGGTGCAGCCAAGGTGCTTGGCGAGCGAGCTGGCCATCGAGGGCACCGGCTGGTCGGGGATGATGGTCGCGAGCACGATGCCATCAATCTCGGCGGCGGTCACCCCCGCCTGCTTGAGCGCGTGATTGACAGCGGTGGCGGCGAGGCTGGTCGCGGACTCGCCGGGATCGGCGTAGCGACGCTCCTTAATGCCCGTAAGCTTGACCATCTCGGCTTCGGTGCGGCCGGGGAAAGCCTTGAGGATCTCGCTGGTGGGCCGGACGTTTTTTGGCACGGCATAGCCGACACCGGCGATGCAAACGGTCTGGTCTGCGGAAACTCCGGGCGCGGCGACGGCGGGAGTCGGGGTGGCGGCGGGAGCCGCGGTAACCGCACCGGACGCGATAAAGTTGGTGATGTCGTCACCCGAAACACGCCCCCCGGGACCGGTGGCGGGCACGCCGGTGAGGGCGGCGGGATCGAGGCCGGCGTCGCGGGCGATCTTGATCGCACGCGGAGTCCACTGGGGGCCGGTGGCGGGCGCGGGAGCAACCGGGGCGGCGACCGGCGTCGGCGTGGCCGCCGGAGCCGAAGCGTGAGTAGGAGCAACCGAGACCGACGCGGCAGGCTTGGCGGCCGGCTGCGGCACGACGCCCGCGCCCACGGAAAGGTGCTTGAGGGAGATGTCGGCGGTCTCGATGCGCAGGAACGGCGAGCCGGAGGAAACGATGTCGCCGGCGCGGCAGAAAACCTCGCGCACGGTGCCATCGCAAGGGGCTTCCCACTCGAAGACCGACTTGTCGCTCTCGAGTTCGGCCGCCTTGACGCCCTTGGACAGCTTGGCGCCGGGTTGGACGAGAATGTCGATCACCGTGAGTTCGCTGACGGTGGCCCCCATGGAGGGCATCGGGACGTCGATGAGGAATGTTTCCATCAGGGTTCTGGACTAGGGAAGGAGCACTGTTGGTGGCTCATTCCCATCAGTCAATGGCGCGGGATGATTCCGGGCCATGATTATTGTTTCAACTCCATGGCAGTAATACCGTCACTGCAACGTAACGCTTGCATCCCATGCGGCTTGCTACCGTCGCATGCCACTGAAAGTCTGCCGCGCCATGTCGCTCGACCGCCAGCGCGCCCAGCGCCTCATCGAAACACTGCCCGATATGCCCGAGGCCGCCCGACGCCTCGCCCCCAACCACTCCCCCGCCCCGCCGAAAGTCGCCAACAGCGCCGACGTCACACCCGCGGCCCTGGATCGCCGTTGGCAACGTCTGCCCGCCTCGGCCCGAGCCGCGCTGCTGCCCAATTCGCCACCCATCGAGCCGGAAGATTGCGCGCGCAACATCGAGAACCTGATCGGCTTCGCCACCGTGCCCGTCGGACTCGCCGGTCCGCTGCGTGTGCGGGGACTGCACGCATCGGGCGACTACTTCGTGCCGCTGGCGACCAGCGAGGCCGCGCTGGTCGCGTCCTACAACCGCGGAGCCCACGCCCTCACTGACGCCGGAGGCTGCACCGCGCTGTTGCTCAACGAGGGCGTGACCCGCTCGCCGGGCTTCGTTTTTGCCAACATGGTCGACTGCGGCCGTTTTGCCGCGTGGATCGTCGGCCAGACCGACGCGCTGCGCGCCGCCGCCGCGACCACCACCCGGCACGGCCGCCTCGACGACGTGCGCCTCGCCATCGAGGGCGACCACCTGTATCTGTTTCTTGACTACACAACCGGAGACGCCGCCGGACAGAACATGGTCACGCTTGCCACCGCGGCGGCCTGCGCCTGGTTGCTGGAGAACGCGCCGGTCAAACCGGTGCGACACTATGTCGAGGCCAACATGTCCGGCGACAAGAAGGCGTCGGCTCAGTCATTCCAAACCGTGCGCGGCAAAAAGGTCACCGCCGAGGTCCTGCTGCCCTCCGATCTGGTGTCCCGCCGCCTGCGCACCACCGCGGCGGCCATGGTCGACTACTGGCGCATGTCCGCTCTCGGCGGAGTGCTCAGCGGCACGCTCGGCGTGCAGGGCCACTATGCGAACGGCCTCGCCGCCCTGTTTCTGGCCACCGGTCAGGACGTCGCCTGCGTCGCCGAGGCCGCCGTCGGCGTCACCCGAATGGAGGTCCGCGCCGACGACGCGCTCTACGCCGCCGTCACCCTGCCCAACCTCATCGTCGGCACCGTCGGCGGCGGCACCGGCCTGCCCACCGCCGCCGCCTGCCTCGACATCCTCGGACTGCGCGGCGCAGGCCACGCTCGCGCCCTCGCCGAAGTCGCCGCCGCCCTTTGCCTTGCGGGCGAGCTTTCGATCATCGCCGCACTCTCCGCGGGACACTTCGCATCCGCCCACGGAAAGCTGGCCCGAGGAACGCATCCGGCCCCTTCGACATCATGAGACAATATAGATTGTTGACATATAAACATAATTAAACCCCACTCCGGCCTCGTGAACTCCACCGAGCCCGCCCGCTCCCAGCCGCCATCCGCCCCTGTCGACCCGATCGGCCCCGCCCGCTGGTGGGTTTACCAGCGCGAGCGTTTCCCCCTGCTCGCCCACGGTCCGTTGATCGCGTGCTTCAGCTTCTGCGCCATCAGCTACTCGGCCCAGCTTCGCGGAGCGCCGTCGCCGGCGTTGGCCGGCTGGGCGGTGGCGTTTGTGACCTGCCTGTTTTCGTTTCTCCATCTGCGCATCGCCGACGAGTTCAAGGATGCCGGAGAAGACGCCCGCTGGCGGCCCTATCGCCCCGTGCCACGCGGCTTGGTGAAACTTCGCGAACTCGGCTGGATCTGGGCCGCCACCGCGGCCATCCAACTGGGACTCGCGCTGTGGTTCGCCCCCGACTGGCATCTCGCGGGACTGCTGCTCGTCACCTGGATTTATCTGGCGCTGATGACCCGCGAGTTCTTCTGCCGCGAATGGCTGAAGGCCCGTCCGCTGCTCTATCTCTGGTCACACATGTTCATCATGCCGCTGGTCGATCTCTACGCCACGGCCTGCGACTGGGTGCCCGCCGGCCACGGACTGCCCGCCGGCCTCGGGTGGTTCCTCGTCGTGAGCTACTGCAACGGTCTCTCGCTGGAATTTGGACGCAAAATCCGCGCCCCGCACGACGAGGAGGAGGGCGTTGAAACCTACTCAGCGCTGTGGGGTCGTTCCCGGGCCGTCGCCGCTTGGTGGGGCACGCTGCTGGTCACCGCGCTCGCGGCGTGCGCCGCGGCCGCCCGCATCGGCTTTGGCCTGCAGGCCGGCGTGATTCTTGCCTCGGCGTTGCTGGCCGCCGGTCTGCTGGCACGCGCCTTTCTCCGCGCGCCGGAATCCCGCACCGCCAAACGCATCGAGAATTTCAGCGGGCTTTGGACCATGATTCTTTATCTCACCCTCGGCGCCCTGCCGCTGCTGCTGAAATGAACTCCCTCGAATCCGACGACGGCTCCCTCGTGCTGGACGGCGCTGATCCGCGCTGCGCCACCGCGCCCGTGGGTGGCAAAGCCCGCGCGCTCCATGCGCTCGTCGCCGCTGGGTTTCCCGTGCCGCCCTTCGTCGTCGTGCTCCCCGCCGGCGCGCTCCCGACCGAGTCCGCAATCGCGACCGTCGCTGAACGCATCGCCGGCGGCGGAAAACTCGCCGTGCGCTCGTCCGCATCGGATGAGGACGGCGGCGAGCACAGCTTCGCCGGACAATTGGAGAGTTTTCTCGACGTTGCCCCCGCCGATGTGACGGCACGCGTGGTCGACGTGCGACGCAGCGGTTTTTCCCAACGGGTGATCGCCTACCGGACCGAGCGTGGACTCGCCTCTGACGCCGCCACCGCCATGCCAGCGGTGATCATCCAGCGAATGGTGCCCGCCGACGCCGCCGGCGTGGCCTTCAGTGTCGATCCCGTCACCGGCAGGCGCGCCCACGCTTCCGTGGCCGCCGTGCATGGCTTGGGCGAGGCGCTCGTCTCCGGCGAAAGCGACGCCGACACCTTCTCCATCGACCGAGACGGCGCCGTGGTCACCCGCACTCTGGCGGGGACATCTCACGCCATCACCGACGCACAGGCCGCGGAGATCGCCGCGCTCGCCCGACGCTGCGAAGCACACTTTGGCCGCGCGCAGGACATCGAGTGGGCCATCGCCGACGGAAAACTGTTTCTGTTGCAATCGCGCCCGATCACCACGCTCGTCCACGTGGCCGACCCCGATGGCGCACTGCTGATCTGGGACAACAGCAACATCGCCGAGAGCTACTGCGGTGTGACCACCCCGCTCACGTATTCGTTCGCCCGCTACATCTACGAGGAGGTCTATTGGCAGTTCTGCCGGCTGCTGGGTGTTCCCGAGAAGAAGTTGGAGGACAACGCCGACCTGTTCGGACGCATGCTCGGCCTCGTGCAGGGCCGCATCTACTACAGCTTGGTCGACTGGTATCGCGCCATCGCCCTGCTGCCGGGCTTCACCTGGAACCGCCGTTTCATGGAACAGATGATGGGCGTGAAAGA
The DNA here is from genome assembly GCA_030601755.1 of Verrucomicrobiota bacterium. Taxonomy (GTDB): domain Bacteria; phylum Verrucomicrobiota; class Verrucomicrobiia; order Opitutales; family Opitutaceae; genus JAUWBF01. The sequence goes on from JAUWBF010000001.1 coordinate 128,163, forward strand.
GGAGATGCCCGCCGAGCTGCTCCCGCGCGTGACCGCCGCCGGACTCGGTGCCCGTCTCGCCGATCTCGGGCACCTTGGGTCCACCGTGCTCGGGTTGCTGCGCGCGCGCCGCCGACTGCCGCGCACGCAGCGTGATTTCCGCGCCCGGCTGGACGCCGCCCTCGCCGTGCCCGCCACTCCGTTTGAAGATCAACGCGCCGACGAACTCGCCGCCGCCTACCGGTCGCTTGAACGCCAGTTGCTGACCCGCTGGGACGCGCCGATGGTGAACGACTTTTTTGCCATGCTCTACCACGGCGTGTTGCGCTCGCTCTGCACCAAGTGGCTCGGCGCTGAATCGCTGGCCAACGATCTCGTCGGCGGCGAAGGCGGCCTCGTCAGCACCGAGCCTGCCGAGCTGGTTGAGTGGTTGGCCGCAGTCGCCGCCGACGCCTCCGACTTAAAAACCGCGCTGCTCGCCGAGGACAAGGCGGCGTTTCAAGTGGCGCTGCGCCATCCGAACAACGAAACCTTCGCCGCCGGCTACGCCGATTACCTCGCCCGTTTCGGCGATCGCTGCATGGAAGAGCTGAAGCTCGAAAGCCCCACCCTGCGCGATGATCCGACACCGTTGCTGCGCAGCATCACGGCGTTGATGGCTCGCGGAAACACGACGCCGCGCCCGCGCTTCGCAGCCCGGGAACTCGCCGAGGCGCGCGTTGCCGAGTCGCTCAAAGGCCACACCGTTCGTCGAATCATTTTCAACCGTGTCCTGCGCCGCGCCCGCGGCTATGTGCGCGACCGCGAGAACCTTCGCTTGGACCGAACCCGGCTGTTTGCCCGCGTCCGGATCGTTTTCCTCGCGCTCGGTCGCCGCCTGACCGAGGCCGGCACGCTCGCCGAGCCACGTGACATCTTTTATCTCACGGTGCCGGAGGCCCTCGGATTCGTCGAGGGCACCGCGGTCACGACCGATCTGCGTTCCTTGGTCGCCCTACGCCGCGCCGAGTTTGCCCGCCATGCACTCGCGCCCGAACCCGCGGATCGCATCGAAACCCGAGGCGCGGTCTACATCGGCAATCCCTTCAACACCCCGCGTCGCGCGTCGTCTGCCCCGTCCCATGGCGATGACCCGGAGCTTCGCCGCGGGCTGCCCTGCTGCCCGGGCGTCGTGCGCGCCCGCGTGCGCGTCGTGCTCGATCCCCGCGGAGTCACGCCGACGCCGGGTGAAATCCTGGTGGCGGCCCGCACCGACCCGGGCTGGGTCATGCTGTTTCCCGCCGCGGCCGGCCTCCTCGTCGAACACGGATCGCTGCTTTCGCACTCCGCGATCGTTTCCCGCGAGCTGGGTTTGCCGTCCATCGTTTCCATCCCCGGCCTGACCGGCTGGCTTCGCACCGGTGACCTCGTCGAGCTCGACGGCGCCGCCGGCACCATTCGACGCATCGAAGCCGTCACCCCATCCTCATGAGCACCGAAGTCGCCGCGCGCGCCGAGTTTGCCGCCATCCGCTACGCACAATGCTGGGAAGACGCCGACCTGCTGGTCGAGGCGTTGCGTCCCGCCGGTCGGGTCTGCGTCAACATCGCCTCCGCCGGCGACAACGCCTTTGCACTTCTGGCCGCAGGCGCCGAACGCGTGGTGGCCGTCGACCTCAACCCCGCGCAACTCGCCTGCGTCGCCCTGCGTGTCGCCGCCTACCGGAGGTTGGAGCACGCGGAGTTTCTGCAACTGCTCGGCTCGCGTCCGGCGACCGCGGAGGCCCGTGCCGCACTCTACGCGCGTTGCCGCGGCGATCTCACGCCCGACGTCGCCGCGTTTTGGGACGCCCGCCAGCAACTCGTGGCCGCAGGCATCGGGTCGGCCGGTAAATTCGAGAACTACTTCCGCCTCTTCCGCTCGCGCGTGCTGCCGCTCGTCCACGGACGCCGGCGCGTGGCCGAGCTGCTCGACACGCCTCGCGATCTCGCGGGACGGCGCGCCTTCTACGCCGAGCGCTGGGACACGTGGCGCTGGCGGCTCTTGTTCCGGGCTTTCTTTTCTCGCCGCCTGATGGGGGCGCTCGGTCGCGATCCCGCGTTTTTCAACTACGTCGAGGGCTCGGTCGCCGACCGCATTCTTGAGCGCACGCGCCATGCGCTCGCCGAGCTGGACCCGACCACCAACCCCTATCTGCACTGGGTGCTGCGCGGCACCCATGGCGACGCCCTGCCCTGCGCGCTGCGTGAGGAAAATTTTTATCGCATCCGCGAAAACCTGCACCGCTTCGAGTGGCATCTGTGCACGGTCGAGGAGTGGCTGGCCCGCCCCGATTCTCCGCGCGCGGACGCGTTCAATTTGTCGGATATTTTTGAATACATGTCGCCCGACAACACCGAGCGCATCCTACGCTCCTTGATCGACCGGGCCAACCCAGGGGCGCGCCTCGCCTACTGGAACATGCTGGTGCCTCGCTCCCGGCCTGAGACCCTCGCATCGCGGCTGCGGCCGCTGCCCGAGCTCGCCGCCAGCCTGCACGCCGTCGACAAGGCGTGGTTCTACTCGCGCTTCATCGTCGAGGAGGTCACTGACGCGATATGAGCCCTCTCCCGGCACTCCTGTCCGTCGCCGCCACGCTGGCCGCCCTGCTCGGCGGGCTGGCCTGGCTCGGGGCGCGGCTCGGCTGGGCGCCGGAGCTGCGGCGCAAGGCGGCTCACATCGCGCTGGGGATGGTCTGCGCCGGCTTTCCGTGGATTTTCCGTTCACCGGAGCCGGTCTGGGTGCTGGCCGGCTTCAGCATAGCCGGTCTCGGACTGCTGCGCCTGAGGGGACTGCGGGCGGGAGCGCTGGGCTCGGCGTTGCATGGCGTCGAGCGCCGCTCGTGGGGCGAGTTGTGTTTTCCCTTGGCGGTCGCGCTGGTTTTCCACGCCAGCGCCGGGCGTTGGGAATTGCACACTCTGCCCGTGCTCGTGCTGACGCTGGCCGACGCGGCCGGTGCACTCGTCGGGCGTCGCGCGGGACGGCACGCACTGCGCATGGACGGGGCGCACAAGAGCCTTGAGGGGAGCATGGCGGTCTTTGTTGTCGCGGGACTTTGCGTGGCTCCGCCGCTCGCGTTGGGTGCGGGTTGGAGCTGGCCGCTGGCGCTCGCCGCCGCCCTGCTGGTCGCGGGTCTGGCCGCGTTGATCGAAGGCGTGGCGTTCGAGGGATTGGACAATCTGTTCCTGCCGCTGCTCGCCTACGCGGTGCTCGCCCGCGCGGAAGCCTGGGAGCTGTCCGGCCTGCTGGGCCGCGCGGCTTTTCTGGTGCTCGCGATTGGCGGAGTGGCGTTGCTTGGGAGGAAACTCACCGCCTTGACCGACGCCGCGCTCATGGGGCTCGTGCTGGCGCTCTATTTGTTCGCGTCGCTGGGCGGTTTTCTCTGGTTGCCCGGTCCGCTCGCGCTCGCCGCGTTCTATGTATTTTTGTGCATGAAGGCGCCGGACCGCGCGTCACGCCGACATCCCTTCGCCGCGGTGGTCGCATGCGCGGCCACCCCGCTCGCTTGGCTGGCCCTCGCGCCGCAGGTGGCTTGGATTCCGGCCCATATCGCCTTCGCCGTGCAGGCGGCGCTGATGCTGCTGGCCGAACGCGGCGTCAAAACGCACGCCGATCCCGACACGCGCTGGCTGCTCAACGCCGTGGCGGGCGGGCTGGCCTCGCTCCTCGTTCTTCTCCCCATCTCATGAACGTCGAAACCTACGTCGCCGATTCACTCGCGGTCGCGGCCGATATCGCCGGCCCGACCCCGGACTATGCTCCGCGCAACATCCTCGCGCACCGCGCCGAGGGCCATGCCATCACCGAAGGCGCGCGCTGCTCGTGGTGGATCGACACCGCGCCGCCGCTCGCCGGTGAAAAGCCGGGCGTCATCGGGCACTTCGCCGCCACCTGCCCCGAGGCGGCGCGAGCCGTGCTGGACCGCGCCTGCGCCGAGTTGGCCGCGCGCGGCGCAACGGTCGCGATCGGTCCGATGGACGGCAACACCTGGCGTCGCTATCGCTGGGTCGTCGACTCTGCGCCCGATGAACCGCCGTTCCTGATGGAGCCGTGGAATCCCCCCGCCTACCCCGGATGGTGGCGCGAAGCGGGATTCGCCGAACTGGCGCGTTACCAATCCGCGCTCATCACGCGTCTCGAAACCGTGGATACACGTCTGGAGCGCGTGCGCGCCCGACTGGCCGCCGACGGCGTCGTCATCCGCCGCATCGACACCTCGCCCGAACGTTTTGAAAACGAGCTGCGTGCGCTGCACGAGGTGTCGCTGGTGAGCTTTGCCCACAACTACCTCTACACACCGCTGAGCGAAACCGACTTCGTGGCGCAATACCTGCCCTATCGGGAAAAAGTCCGGCCCGAGTTCGTCTTCATCGCCGAACAGGCGGGCCGTTGCGTGGGCTACATGTTTTCGCTGCCCGACCTGTTGCGCCCCGCGCAGGGCCGGCCGGCCGACACGCTCATCTTGAAAACCGCGGCCATCCTGCCGGGACGCGCCTACGCGGGCCTCGGCGCGTTGCTCGCCGAAATGACGCACCACGCGGCGCACGCGGCCGGCCTCACCCGCGTCATCCACGCCCTCGCGCTGGAGGACAACCCGGTGACCAACATCACCGCGCGCCACGGCTCGGTCATGCGCCGCTACGCGCTCTTCTCGCGACGTCTCGACACATGAACGAATCCCCCAACCTCGCGGCCACGTTGCACGACCGCGCCAAGCGACACCCCGAACGCGCCGCAATCATCGAGACCGACCGGCACGGTCACGACCACATATGGTCCTACGCGCGACTGGCCGACACCGCCGCACGCGTCGCGGCGGGCCTGCAAGCCCGCGGACTGCGGCCCGGTGACGGCGTGCTCGTGCTGCAGCCGATGAGCGGGGAGCTCTACGCCTTCCTGATCGGCGCGTGGCAGGCCGGACTCGTCTGCCTGTTCATCGACCCGTCCCAAGGTCGCGCCCACCTCTCCGCCTGCGTGCAACGTTGGCGTCCGCGCGCGCTCTTCGGCGTGGCCAAGGCCCATTGGTTTTCGTTCGCGGTGCCCGGCCTCCGCCGCGGTCTCGTGCGCATTCGCACCGGCGGCTGGGCTCCCGGCTGCGACTCCTGGCAAGAACTCGTCGCCGCCGGGCCGTCCGCCGGGATCGCGCAGGGTGACACGGCGACGCCCGCGCTGGTTACCTTTACCAGCGGCAGCACCGGAACGCCCAAGGCGATCGTGCGCACCCACGGTTTTCTGCACGCGCAACATGCCGCCATCGCCGAGGCCATCACGCTGCGCGAGGGAGAGACCGACCTGACGGCGCTGCCCATCTTTCTCATCGCCAATCTGGGCAGCGGACTCACCTCGGTGATTCCGGCCGGCGACGTCGCCAAGCCCGGTGCCATCGACCCCGCGCCGGTCGCCGCACAGATCGCCCGGCACGGCATCACGCGCGGCGGGGCCTCGCCGGCGTTCTGGTTGCGCTTCGCCTCAGTCTCGTCGGGTCGCGAGGCACTCGCCCGACTGCGCACGATCTACACGGGCGGAGGTCCGCTGTGGGCGGACGATCTGGCCAAGCTTCGCGCGGTCGCGCCGGACACCCGGCTCGTGTGCGTCTATGGAAGCACCGAGGCGGAGCCCATCGCGGAAATCGACGCGCAGGAAGCGCTGGCGGCGTCCGAGGCGGCGCGCCTGTTGCCCGCCGGCCACGTGCGGCCCGAGATTCGCTGCGCGGTGCTCCGCGACCGCTGGGGCGAGCCGCGCGCGGCTCTGGATCGGACAGGATTCGACGCCGAACGGCTGCCCGCCGGCGAGGTGGGCGAGATCGTCGTGAGCGGAGCACACGTCGTGTCCGGTTATCTCGGCGGCGTGGGCGACGAGGAGACGAAGTTTCGCGTCGATGGCGGGGTCTGGCATCGCACGGGAGACGCGGGCCTGTTCGACACACAGGGCCGGCTTTGGTTCGCCGGTCGCTGCGCGGCGCGTATGAACGTCGAGGGACGCGTGCTTTATCCCGCCGAGTTCGAGGTGCCGTTGCGGGGGATCAACGGCCTGCACCGAACGGCAACGCTGGAGGTGGCGGGACGGGCCAGGCTGGCGCTTGAGGCCGATGATGCGGGGCTCGTGGAAACGGTCACTGCGCGACTGGCCGCCCAAGGACTGCCCGCACCGCGTATCCATGTGCTAAAGCGCCTGCCGTTGGACAAACGTCACAACGCCAAGATCGACTACGCGGCACTGCGACGGCTGCTGGAGAAAAGCTGACCCGTTGCGCGGCGCTCAAGACCGCCGCGCAACCCTGGGGCGAACCCGCGCCGACTCAGGAGCGGGCGAGTTTCCAAAAGGCGAGGCACTTCGCGAGCAACGCCTCGAGCTGGTCGAGCGGCACCATGTTGGGGCCGTCGGAGAGAGCGTTGTCGGGATCGGGGTGGGTCTCGAGGAAGAGGCCGTCGGCACCGGCCGCGAGGGCGGCGAAGGCGAGCGTGGGCACGAACTCGCGCTGACCGCCGCTCTTGCCGCCGGCGGCACCGGGCAGCTGCACGCTGTGGGTGGCGTCGAGGATAGTCGGATAGCCGTTCTGCGCCATGATCGGGAACGTGCGCATGTCGACCACCAGGTTGTTGTAACCGAAGGTGGCGCCGCGCTCGCATTGCCAGATCTCGGCGGCGTTGCCGGCCTTGAGCTTGCCAACGACGTGCACCATGTCGTTGGGCGAAAGGAACTGGCCTTTCTTGACGTTGACGACGCGGCCGGTGGCGGCGGCGGCGAGCAGGAGGTCGGTCTGGCGGCAGAGGTAGGCGGGGATCTGGAGAACGTCGCAAACCTCGGCCACCGGGGCGCACTGGTCGCTCTCGTGAACGTCGGTCACGCAGGGCAGGCCGTAGTCTTTTTTGACGAGCGCGTGGAGCTTGAGACCTTCCTCGAGGCCGGTGCCGCGGCCGCCGGCGATGGAGGTGCGGTTGGCCTTGTCGAAGGAGCCCTTGAAGACGAAGTTGATTTCCGGATACGCGGCGCGGAGGGCGACAAGTTTCTCGGCGACGGTGCGCACGACCTTTTCGTTTTCGAGCGAGCAGGGACCGGCGAGGACGAGGAGCTTTTTCGGGTCGAAGAGAGGCATGGGAAGGATGGTTTTGTTTTAACGCAAAGGCGCGGAGTCGCAAAGAGACGCAAAGCTCAGGCAGGCTGAACAAATGCGGGCTTCACAACTGTCGCGCGACAATGGGATCACTTCTTCTTTGCGACCTTCGCGCCTTTGCGGCTTTGCGTTGAAGCCTTCTTGGCCTTTGCGGGCTTGGCCGGTTTGACGGCGGCCTTCTTGAGCTTGAGGGCGGCGCCGATGAAGGCGGCGAAGAGCGGGTGGGCCTTGTTGGGCTTGGACTGGAACTCAGGGTGGAATTGGACGGCGAGGAACCAAGGGTGGTCTTTGATTTCGACGATCTCGACGAGGTTGCGGCGGGGGTTGATGCCGCTGATCATCATGCCGGCGCGCTGGAGCTGGCCGACGTAGGCGTTGTTGACCTCGAAGCGGTGGCGGTGGCGCTCGCGGATGCTGTCGGCGCCGTAGGCCTTGCGGGCGTGGGAACCGGGGGTGAGGGCGCACTCGTAGCTGCCGAGGCGCATGGTGGCGCCCTTGTCGATGATGGTCTTCTGCTCCTCCATCATGTTGATGACGGGGTTGGGCGTGGCGGGGTCGAACTCCATGGAGTTGGCGTCCTTGAGCTTGAGGACGTTGCGGCAGTATTCGATGACCGCGATCTGGAGGCCGAGGCAGAGGCCGTAGTAGGGAATCTTGTTTTCGCGGGCGTAGCGGGCCGCGGCGATCTTGCCCTCGGTGCCGCGGTCGCCGAAGCCGCCGGGGACGAGGATGCCGTCGAGGCCCTTGAGGATGGCGAGGCCGTTCTTCTTCTCGAGGTCCTCGGCGTCGATGCGCACGATGTTGACCTTGCAGTTGTTGGCGATGCCGGCGTGGGTAACAGACTCGTAGACGGACTTGTAGGCGTCCTGCAGCTCGATGTATTTGCCGACGACGCCGATGTTGACCTCGTGGGCGGGGTTGTGGATGCGGCGGACGATGTCGACCCAGATGTTTTTCTCGGGGGCGGGGTTCTTGAGGCCGAAGAGGTCGACGACGAGGTCGTCCATGCCCTCCTTTTGCAGGGCGAGCGGGAGTTCGTAGATGGAGGCGACGTCGCTGCACTGCACGACGGCCTTCATGGGCACGTTGCAGAACATGGAGATCTTGTCGCGCAGGCCGTTGTCGAGGTCGTGGTCGCAGCGGCAGACGAGGATGTGGGGCTGGATGCCGATCTCGCGGAGCTTGGCGACGGACTGCTGGGTGGGTTTGGTCTTCAGCTCGCCGGCTGCGTTGAGGTAGGGAACCAGCGTGACGTGGATGAAGATGCAGTCGCGCGGGCCGACCTCGAGGGCGAACTGGCGCATGGCCTCGAGGAAGGGCAGGCCCTCGATGTCGCCGGTGGTGCCGCCGATCTCGGTGATGAGCACGTCGACGTCTTTGCCGCCGGCGTAGATGCGCTCTTTGATTTCGTTGGTCACGTGCGGGATGACCTGCACGGTCTTGCCGAGATAGACGCCGCGACGCTCTTTCTGGATGACACTCTCGTAGATCTGGCCGGAGCTGAGCGAGTTGAGCCGGGAAAGCTTGCCGCTGGTGAACCGCTCGTAGTGACCGAGGTCGAGGTCGGTCTCGGCGCCGTCCTCAAGGACGTAAACCTCGCCGTGCTGGAAGGGGCTCATCGTGCCGGGATCGACGTTGAGGTAGGGGTCGAACTTCTGGATGCGGACGGTGAGTCCACGCAGTTCGAGCAGCGCGCCCAGCGCGGCCGCGGTCAGGCCCTTGCCCAGCGAGGAAACCACCCCGCCCGTCACGAAAATGTATTTCATCGGTCAGGCATAGCGGGCCGCGTGAAAGCCTGACAAGAAAAAGCTCCGCGCCGGCGTCGCCCGAGGCGGGTTCAGGTCCACAACCACGCGAGGAACCCGCCCATGATCACGAGGAACACCAGCCCGAGGCACAGATAAAGCGCCCATTGCAACGGTCTTGCGATCAACGCCAACAGCGCCGCCAGCACCACCCCCGCGCAGGCCGCGACCAGCCACCACGGGTAGGCCTTCAGCGATTCGAATGACAACAGGTCCCAGCGCATTGCGCCCGCCACCCAACCACGCCGCGCCGGCAGGCCAAGCGCAAAGACCGTGCGCGCGCCGGCCCGAGCGTCGCCGCTCCCACACGTTGCTGCCCCGAGCGTCGCCGACCCGCCGGTCCGCCGCAGCCTTTGCGGTTGCCCCGCGTGCGCCCGCTTTCACATTCGCCTGTTCCTCATGCAGTCCAAACCGCAAGTCCTGAGCTGGCTCGTCTGCGACGCCGTCCACGTCGACCCGTCCACGGGCAAGCAGACCCTGCTCGGCGTGTTCGCCAACATCCGCGCGCGCCAGTTCCCCCTCACCCACCCCTGCATGGTTTGGTATCTCGTGCTCAACGACGTGCCTACCGGCCCGCACCGGCTGCGCATCTCCATGACCGCCGACGCCACCCGGCCGCGCCCGCTGATCGAGCGCGAGTTCGAGTCCCCCGGCCCGCTGCACCGCATCAACCTCATCAACGAAATCCGCAACCTCACCTTCGCCGCCCCCGGCGACTACGGCCTGCTGATCGAGGTCGACGACGAGCTCCTGCTCGCCACCTCGCTCGTCGTCTCCGAGTGACCGCCACCCGCGCCCGCCAATCCGGGCCATTACCGAGTCCACGCCCTCACCTCGCCTTTCCTTCCAGCCTTTCTCAACAATGACCAACGCCAACCACGCCGCCGCTTCCAACGTCGCCTCCTCCAACGCCGCCCGCGCCCACGAATTTGACCTCATCGGCGTCGGATCACCGATCATGGACCTGCTCGCCCACGTGCCCGAGGAATTCCTCGCCACCGTCTCCGGCGAGAAGGGTGGCATGGTCCTCGTCGAACCCGATGACATAGCCGCGCTCGTCGCCCGTCTGCCCGCCGCCCCCGCCACCGTCGCCGGCGGCTCGGCTGGCAACACCGCCGTCGGCGCCGCCCGACTCGGCCTCGACGTCACTTTCCTCGGCAAGCTCGGCAACGACGACACCGCGCTCGACTACCGCACCAGCTTCATGGACGCCGGCGGCAACGGCGCCCGTTTCAAATACGCCGCCCTGCCCAACGCCCGCTGCGTTTCCCTCGTCACCCCCGACAGCCAACGCACCCTGCGCACCTGCCTCGGCGCCGCCATGACGCTCGCCCCCGCCGACGTCACCGCCGAGGCGTTCGCCGGCTGCCGCCACGCCCACATCGAGGGCTATCTGCTCTTCAATCCCGAGCTCGCCGACGCCGTCGTCACCACCGCCCGCGCGGCCGGCTGCTCGCTCAGCATCGACATCGCCTCCTTCGAGGTCGTCAACGCCGCCCGCGACTGGATCACCGCCCAACTCAAGCAAGGCATCGACATCGTCTTCGCCAACGAAGACGAGATCCGTGCCCTTCAACCCGATCTGGGCGACGACTACGCCGCCCACGCCCGCGCCCTCGCCAAGCACGGTGCCATCGCCTGCGTCAAGATGGGCAAGGACGGCGCCTGGATCGCCCACGGCGACCAGCTCCACCGCATCGCCCCCGTGCCCGCCCCCCGGGTCGTCGACACCACCGGCGCCGGCGACGCCTGGGCGGCCGGATTCCTCGGCGGACACCTGCGCGGCTACTCGCTGCCCGCCGCCGGCGCCCTCGGCTCGCTGCTCGGCTCCGAATGCGTGCGCCACCTCGGCCCCGCCATCCCCGCCGACCGCTGGCCCGACATCCGCGCCGAGGCCGCCCGCCTGGGCTCCGCCTGAGCCGACTGCATTTGACCGCGGATCACGCGGATGAGCGCGGATCAATCAGCCTCAATCCGTGAAAAAACCGAGCGATCCGTAATCGAACAAAAAGCCACCCAAGATATTGAACCACATGATTCCACGGATGAACACGGATCACCCCGTCCACATCCGCGCGATCCGCGTAATCCGCGGTTAAAAAATTAGAAACAAACGACGCGCACCGTCCTATTGCGCCCGCCCCTCGCGTCTTCGCCACTTTGCGTTTAACCGAAACTCACCCAATTTGACGGACACATTAGCTGTCCCACTTTCCGCATGTTCACCGATCTCGCCCAACAAGTCACCGCCATCGCGCAGCAGGCCCGCGCCGCCTCGCTCGTGCTCGCCACCGCGACCACCGAGCGAAAAAACGCCGCGCTCACCGCCCTCGCCGGCCTGCTCGAAGGCGCCACCGAGGAGCTTCTCGCCGCCAACCGCCGCGACCTCGACCAGGCCGCCGCCAACGGCCTGACCGCCGCGCAGATCGAGCGCCTCACGCTCAACCCCGCCAAGCTCGTCCACCTCGCCGAGTCCGTCCGCCAGGTCGCCGCCCTGCCCGACCCCGTCGGCGCCGAGCTCGAGGCCTGGACCCGCGACGACGGCCTGCGCATCCGCAAGATCCGCGTGCCCATCGGCGTCATCGGCATCATCTACGAGGCCCGTCCCAACGTCACCGTCGACTGCGCCATCCTCTGCCTCAAGTCCGGCAACGCCTGCATCCTCCGCGGCGGTAAGGAAATTTTCAATACGAACGTCGCCCTCGCCGCGCTCATCGCCCGCGCCCTCGAGACCGCCGGCCTGCCCGCCGCGTCCGTGCAACTCATTCCCACGACCGACCGCGCCGCATTGGCCACCCTGCTCAAGCTCGACACGCTCATCCACTGCATCATCCCCCGCGGCGGCGAGAGCCTCATCCGCCACGTCGCCGAGAACAGCACCATCCCCGTCATCAAGCACTACACCGGCGTCTGCTTCGTCTATCTCGACAAGGCCGCCGACGCCGCCATGGCCGAGACCGTCGTGGTCAACGCCAAGACCCAGCGCCCCGGCGTGTGCAACGCCGCCGAGCAACTCCTCGTGCACGCCGACGCCGCCCCCGAGCTGTTGCCCAAGGTCGCCTCCGCCCTGGTCGCGCGCGGCGTGCAGTTGCGCGTCGATTCCGCCGCCGCCGCCATCCTCAGCCGCGCCGGCCTCGC
>JAUWBF010000049.1 GCA_030601755.1 Verrucomicrobiota bacterium
CACGACGCCGCCGAGGTCGAGCGCGTGCTCTTCGCCACCGAGATGCGCAACCTCGAACTCTACGGCTACGGCGTGAAGAGCTTCACCTTGTCCGCCGTCGAGACGGCCATCGACCTGACCGAGGGACGCATCGGCACCGACGAGATCCGCCACCTCATCGAACTCGGACGCGAGATGCTCGCCCACCCGGTCGAGCTGCTGGACGGCGTCGTCGAGACGCTCGCCGAACTCTCCGCCGCCGACCACCCGCTGATCCTCATCACCAAGGGCGACCTGCGCGACCAGGAGCGCAAGCTCGCCAAGTCCGGCCTCGCCGACCGCTTTCGTCACGTCGAGATCGTCTCCGAAAAAGACGCGGCCACCTACGCGCGCATCCTGCAAAAACACGCCGTCGACCCGCGCCGGTTCTTCATGGTCGGCAACTCGCTCAAGTCCGATATCCTGCCCGTGCTCGCGCTGGGCGGCGGTGGCGCGCACGTGCCCTACCCGCTCACCTGGCAACACGAACTGGTCGACACCGCGCCGGTCGCCGACGGCCGCTTTTTTCCGCTCGGCTCGCTGCGCGACGTGCCGGCCGTCGTGCGCGGCTGGGCCGCCTCCGTCTGACCATGTGCGGACGCTTCGCCCTCAAAAAGGCGCACCTCGCGCAGATCGCCAAGGCCGCCGCCGCGATCATGGCCGAGGGCGCCCTGCCCGCCTCGCGCTTCAACATCCCGCCCGGCGGACCGATCCCCGTGATCCGCAACCGGCCCTCCGCGAACGTCGGCGACGGACGCGAGCTGACCGCGCTGCACTGGGGCCTGATGCCGGCCGGGGCGGCCGCCGACGCACGTCCGCTCAACAACGCCCGCGCGGAGACCGTCGCGGACAAGCCGACTTTCCGCGACGCCTTCCGCCGTCGCCGCTGCCTGATCCCCGCCAGCGCCTTCTACGAATGGACAACCGCCGGCGGCCCGCGGCAGCCGTGGGCGTTCCTGCGCGCGGACGAAGAGCCCTTCTGCCTCGGGGGCCTGTGGGACGGCGACCGCTGCACGGTGGTGACCACGGCGGCCAACGCCGTCATGTCGCCGGTGCATCACCGCATGCCGGTGCTGCTCGCCACCGACGCCGAGTTGGACACGTGGCTCGACCCGCGTATCGACTCCGCCATGACATCGGCCGCGCTCGCCGCCCTGCTCCGGCCGGCGCCGGACGACCGGCTGGTCGCGCGACCGGTGTCCGCGCGCATCAACGCGACCGCCAACGACGACGAGGCCTGCCTGGCCGATGCGCCCCTGCCCGCGACGCCGACGGATACGCAGCTGGGCTTCGGTTGGTGAGGGCGCGGACGCGGCGATGACGCCGGCTCCATCGTAGGGGCTTGCTCGCAAGGCCCGTTGCGTGTGAACCGGTTTATCGCCCCCTTCCAGAGGAACGTCTCCCGGGCCGACCAAGGTCGGCCCCTACGGCTTCGCCACGTCATGGCGTGCCGTGCGCTCGCGGCGGGCGCTAAAAAAACCGCCGGGCAAAAGCGCCCGGCGGTTTGAGGTAGAAGCGATTGCTTTGGGGTCCGAATCAGGCCTTCACATGCGCGGAGACCAGCTTGGTCATCTCGAACATGGTGACGGACTTCTTGCCGCCGAAGACGGGCTTCAGCTTCTCGTCGGCGATGATCACGGTCTTCGCCTTCGGGTCCTGGAGCTTGTTCTTCTTGATGTAGTCCCAGAGCTTCTTGGTGAGCTCGGTGCGGGGCAGCGGCTTGGAGCCGACGACGGCCGCGAGGACGTCATCAGGCTGAACAGGCTTCATGAAGGCAGCGTTGGGCTTGCGGGTGGTTTTTTTGGCCATATCGACTGTCGTTCGTAGAGGGCGGCGGAGTGAAGGCAACAGATTTTTGAGCGTCTTAAATCGGCCGTTTTCAGAGGAGAAAATACGAACTTGCACAATCGCGCCGGACGCGCTTTGCGACGCGACCCGATCAGTCGCCGTTCGAGGCCTGCGCGAACTGCGCGTGCAGCTCCGCGTAGTGGCCGCCGAGCGCGATCAATTCGTCGTGCGTGCCGCGCTCGACGATCTCGCCGCGATCAAGCACGAGCACGAGGTCGGCGTGGCGGATCGTGCTGAGCCGATGCGCGACGACGAGGCTGGTGCGGCCTTTCAGCAACCGCGCAAGCGCGGTCTGCAAACGGGCCTCGGTGAGCGCGTCAATGGAACTGGTGGCCTCGTCGAGGATAACGAGTCGCGGGTCGGCGAGCATCGCGCGGGTGAAGCACACGAGCTGGCGCTGGCCGAGCGAGAGGCCGCCGCCGCGTTCGCCGACCTCGGTGTGCAGTCCGTCGGGCAGCGCCTCGAGCAGGTCGAGGCAATCCAACGCGCGCGCGGCGGCGCGCACGTCGTCCTCGGTGGCCTCGGGGCGGGCCATGCGGATGTTCTCGAGCACGGTGCCGGTGAAGAGAAAGTTCTGCTGCGTGACCATGCCCATCTGCCGGTGGAGCGAATGGCCGGTGATCGCGAGCACGTCGTGGCCGTCGAGCCGCACCGCGCCGGAGTCGGGCAGGTAGAACTTGGTGACGAGGTTGAGGATCGAGCTTTTGCCGCTGCCGGTGTGGCCGACGAGCGCGACGGTCTGGCCGGGCTTCGCCTCGAAGCTCACGCCGCGCAGCACGGGCGTGTCCTTGACGTAGGAAAACCCGACGTCGCGGAACTCGACGTGCAGGCCGCGCGCCTCGCCGTCGGCGCGCGGGTCGGGCAGCGCGACGGCGTCGTCGGCGTCGGTCCACTCGGGCTTGAGGTCGATGAGCCGGAACACGCGCTCGGCGCCGGCCATGGAGATGAGCGCGTGGTTGTATTGGTTGGCGAGAACCTGGATCGGGTGGAAGAACAGGTTGGCGAGGAAGAAGAACGTGATCAGGTCGCCCACGTCCATGTGTCCGCCAAAGGTGCGCCAGCCGCCGAGCATGAGCAGCGCGGAGATGAAGAACTGGGTGTTGAGTTCGAGGATCGGCACGAGCACCGCGGAGGTGCGGGCGAGGCTGATGTTGTAGCGAGCGTGGTCGGCGATGAGGCTGCGGAAGAGGCCGGCGTTCACGTCCTCGCGCACGAAGCCCTGGGTCACGCGGATGCCGTTGACCGACTCGGCGAGGTTGGCGGTGATGCGGCTGAAACTCTCCTGCGTGGCGCGCGAGTAATGGCTGAGCCGCACGCGGAAGTGGCGGTTGATCGCCCAGAGGATCGGCGCCATCGCGAGCACGACCAGGAACATCACCCAATCGGTCCACGCCATCATGACGGCGGCGGCGGCCATCTGGCCGGCCTGCACGATGCTCACGAAGAACACGTCCTGGATGCCGGCGCGCAGGGCCTCGATGTCGGACGTCATGCGGCCGATGATGCGACCGAGCTTGGTGCGGTGAAAGAAGCCCATCGGCTGGCGCTGCACGCAGGCGAAGACCTCGTTGCGCAGGCGGTTGACGACGGTCTCGCCGAGCTCCTGGGCGAAGCGCTGGCGGAAGTGGAACATGCCCTCGGTGACCACCGCGAGCAACGCGTAGCCGGCGACGGCCCAGAGCAACGCGCGGTGATCGGCGCGCGCGATGGGTCCGGCGATGATCACGCCGACCGCCCACGCGAGCATGGGCAATTGCACGGCGCGCGAGAGCGTCAGGAAGATCAGCCAGTTGCGCTTGGCGGCGAGCGGTCGCGTGTAGCCGAACAGCCGGCGGATGAGGCCCCACTCGAGCGGGCGGGCATGCGCGTCGTCCTCGCCGGCGGGTTTTTGCAGGATGGTGAGCGAGGGCGCGGAGTTGGCGGGCGGCTTCATGCGACGCCTCCCTTCGGCTCGCCGGGGGCGGCGTCGAGGTCGCGGCCGTCGAGCAGTTGCAACGCGGCCACGCGGCGGTAGGCGCCCGGGGAGCGCATGAGTTCGGCGTGGGTGCCGCGCTGGACGATGCGTCCGTTTTCCATGACGAGGATGAGGTCGGCGCGACGCAGCGTGCTCACGCGGTGCGCGACGATGAAGGTGGTGCGGCCGGCGATGGCGTTGTCGAGCGCGGTGAAGATTTCCTGCTCGGTCTGCGCGTCGATGGCGGCGGTCGGGTCGTCGAGCAGCAAGATGGCCGGCTCGAGGAGGATGGCGCGGGCCAGCGCGAGGCGTTGGCGTTGTCCGCCGGAGAGGCTGTTGCCGCCCTCGCCGAGCACGGTGTCGTAGCCCTGCGGCAGGGCCATGATGAAGTCGTGCGCGGCGGCGATGCGCGCGGCCTTCTCGACCTGCTCGCGGGTGGCGTCGGGGTGACCGAAGGCGATGTTGGCCGCGACGGTGTTGGAGAACAAAAAGCTTTCCTGAAAGACGAGGCCGATGCCGTGGCGCAGGTCGTCGAGGTGCAACGAGCGCACGTCGATGCCGTCGATCAGCACGCGCCCCGACTGCGGGTCGAAGAAGCGCGGGATCAGGCTCATCAGCGAACTCTTGCCCGCGCCGGTCGCGCCGAGGATGGCCACGCAGGTGCCGGGGGCGACGTCGAGGTCGACCTCGCGCACGACCGGATCGCCGGAGCGGTGCGCGAAGCTGACGTGTTCAAACGTCACGCGTCCCTCCAGCCGCGGGCGGCGCACGGCGTTGGGCGCGTTGCGCACCTCAACGGGGGCGTCGAGGATCTCGAACACGCGGCGCGCGCCGATCAGCGACTGCTGCACGCTGTTGACGAGGGTTGCCACCTGGTTGACCTGGCCGGAGAACTGTTCGAGCAGGCCGGCGAAGATCACCAGGCCGGTGCCTAGGGCCAGTTCGCCGCGGATGACCTGCAGGCCGCCGAAGCCGAGCAGGATCAGGATGTTGATGCGCGTGAGCAGGCCGACGGCGGGCGAGAACAAGCTGACGCGCCAAAAGATGCCCTGTTGCTGGGCGAGCACGGCGGCGTTCTTGGCCTCGAAGGCCGCGCGGTCCTCGTCCTCGCGGCCGAAGGCCTTGGTCACCTGCATGCCCTGCACGCTCTCGGCGAAGTGCTGCACCATGCGGTCGATCAGCTTGCGGCTCTGCGCGTAGCGGTGCTGTATTCGCTTTGAAAATACCGTGGACATGATCGCCAGCACGGGGGTCGTGGCCAGACAGGCCAGGGTCAGCGACGGGCTGAGGCTGGCCATGAAGATGACGTAGACGGTCAGCGAGATGACCATGATCACGCACTGGATCATGACCTGGTCGACGAACATGCGCACGGCCTGCACGTCGCCGGTGACGCGGGTGATGATGGAGCCGGTGGAATTGGCGTCGAAGAAGCGGAAGCTGAGCCGCTGGAGCTTGTCATAGACCTCGCCGCGCAGATCGACGACGAGGTGGCGCTGCACGAGGATGTTGATCGAAAGGGTGTAGGCGTAGTTGAGCAGCGCGCGCAGCACGGCGAAACCAAGGATACCGCCAGCGATCGCCAGCAACACGAGGATGGGTTCGCCGTCCGCCGGCAGCGTCGGGAGGAACTTCATCTCCGGCAGGAGAACCTCCGCGGGGTCCATGACATGCCGGATGTAGTCGATGCCGAGGCCGGTCAGTGACAGGCCGGTCAGGCCGAGGGTCAGCAGGACCAACTGCAGGGCGAGCACCTGAATGCAGCGCAGGCGGTAGCGCCAGGCCAGGCCGAAGAGCCGCCGCACCAGCGCCCAGTTCGAGACGGGCACGGCGGCGGCGATGGTAGGGGGAGGTTCTTCCATGGACGGGGAAGAACCTAAACGCGCCCTCGGCGAAACTTCACGCCGGTTTTTGAGAATTTGTTTTCAGCCCGCCGTCGGAGCCAGTGACCATGCCACGCAGATCGCGGCCGGAAGGCTGCTGGTAGACGGCCAGTCCGAACTGGTCGATGACGGCCAGCAGGTGGTCGAAGATGTCGGCCTGGATGCCCTCGTAGACGGCCCAGCGCGTGTCGTTGGTGAACACGTAGATCTCCAGCGGCAGGCCATGCTCGGTGGGCTGGAGCTGGCGCACGAGAAACGTCATTTCTTGGTGGATACGCGGGTTGGCCTTGAGGTAGGCGACGCAGTAGGCGCGGAAGGAGCCGAGGTTGGTGAGGCGGCGGCCGTTGCCGAGCACGCCCAGGTCGTCGCCGCGGCGCTGGTTTTCCTCGGCGATGTCCTTGAGCTTCTCGGCGAGGTAGGGCTTGAGCAGCCGGATCTGCTCCCAGCGGTGGAGCTGGTCCTCGTCGGCGAACTTGATCGTGGACATGTCGATAAAGATGGAGCGCTTGATGCGGCGGCCGCCCATTTCCTGCATGCCCCGCCAGTTCTTGAACGACTCGGAGATGAGCGCGTAGGTGGGGATGGTCGTGATGGTCTTGTCCCAGTTGCGGACCTTCACGGTGGTCAGGGCCACGTCGATCACGTCGCCGTCGGCGCCGGCCTTGGGCATCTCGATCCAGTCGCCGACGCGCACGAGCTGGTTGACCGAGATCTGGATGCCCGCGACGAAGCCAAGGATGGCGTCCTTGAAGACCAGCAACAGCACCGCCATCACCGCGCCGAGACCGGAGAAAAAGAACAGCGGCGAGCGGTCGAGCAGCTGCGAGAGCACGAAGATCAGGCCCATGAGGACCATCACGAGCTTGATGGCCTGCGCAAAGCCCTTGATCGGCACCTTGGCGCCGAGAGGGCTGCGGTTGAAGAGCGTCTCCAAGGCGCTCAGCAGCGCCATGAGCACCGTCACCATGATGACGATGAAGTAGACGTTGACGAAGGTGTTCACGGCCTTGAGCACCTCGGGGGTCTGCCCGAGCACGTCGTCACCAAAGAAATGGATGACCAGCGCCGGCGCGATGTGCGACAGCCGCGAGAAGAACCCGGACTCGACCAGCGCGTCGTCCCACTTGGCCGAGCTGCGGTGGATGATCGCCGTCACCACGCGCAGCAGCACCTGCTTGGCGATGAAGTTGAACAGCCACGCGAGCAGCACCAGGCCGGCCAAGCCCACGCCGCGGGCCAGCAGGTCGGCGTTCACGGAGTCGACGCCCGTGGTAGTGAAATAGTCCGTCAAACGAGTCAGTAGGATGTCCATAGTCGCAAAAACAAACGCCCAACCAAAACCCCCGCGCGCCCCGCTGGCAACCCCGTCCGCCACACACGCCACCGGCGCACGGCGCATGCGCGTTCCCGTCCGCGCGCTTGCCTCGCGGCTGTGCACACGCAAACTGGCCGCATGACCACTCGCCGACCGATCCTCGCGTTGTTCATCGCCGGCCTGTTCGCCGCCACGCCGTTCGCCCAAGCCGAGTCCGCCGACGTCACCGGCGGCAGCTCTTCCGCCTCCGCCGCCCAGACCGCTCCCGCAACGGCCAGCGTCAAAAAGTTCGGTCCCTACGAGGCGCTCGTTTTCGACGAAACCCTGCTCTCGGGCGTGAAGGTCGACGAAAAGGGCGACGTCTTTCTAAAATTCCAGCCCGGCAAGACCGACACGCAGGTGACCATCAAGATCTCCATGCAAAACGGCGCCGCCTACCGCAAATGGTTCACCGGCGACGAGGTGCTGGTCGCGTTGGAAAACTCCACCGGCCGCTCGCCCGACGTCTGGTCGGACCGCGTGCAAACCACCGCCAACTACATCGAATATTGGGCCGGAGGAAAATGTTTCCTCCACCTGAAGAAAACCGGTTCGTGACCCCCGCCCCGCATCGGCTGGCCGCGCCCCCGGTCAGCCGCCGCGCCATCCCGCGCAAGACCGCCGCCCGTTGGTGGCGGCCCGTGGCCGTCGTCGCCGTCGCCGCGGCGATCACCGCCGCCATCGTGCACCGCGGGCCGGTGCGCGAACACCTGCCGGACTTCGGTGCCATCGAGGACACGTCCGCCCGCAAGGCCGCCTTCATCGACCACCTCGCGCCGCTCGCCCGCCTGGTCAACGCCGAGCAGACCGCCCTCCGCGCCCAACTGCTCGCGCTCGACGAAGACCTCGCCGCCGGCCGCGCGCCGGACCCGGGATTGCTCGCCCTGGCGCGCGCGACCGCCGTCCGCCACGGCCTGGAGCCGGCCGAGGACATCGACCGCGTGTTGCTCGCGCGGTTGATCACCCGCGTCGACATCGTGCCGCCGTCGCTGACGCTCGCGCAGGCCGCCGCCGAATCGGGCTGGGGCACTTCGCGCTTCGCCCGCAAGGGCAACAACCTCTTCGGCCTGCGTTGCCACCGGCCCGGCTGCGGCATCGTGCCCGCCAAGCGCGCCCCCGGCGCCCGCTTCGAAGTGGCGGTCTATCCCGACCCGACCGCCGCCGTGCGCGCCTACGTGCACAACCTCAACACCCACCCCCGCTACCGCGCCCTGCGCCGCACGCGGGCCGAGCTGCGCGCGAACGGCCAACCCGTCACCGGCCCCGCGCTGGCCCACGGCCTCGTGCGCTACTCGGAGATCGGCTCCGACTACGTCACGCTCGTGCGCTCGATCATCGCGGACAACAACCTCACGCGTTTCGACGAGTAGGCGCGCGCCTCGCTTGGCACAGGAGGGCGGGCACTCCTGCCCGCCCGTGCGACCAGATGTGGCGGTGTTGACGTTCCTCGGCGAGCGGCGCGTCCAACGGGGCGGACAGGAATGCCCGCCCTCCGCCCAGCCGCCGGACCCGCACGGCTGACGCCGATTGTCACTTATTAAGTGACAAACCCTCCGTGCCGCAGCGGCGCGCGCTCCCTCCAGCCACTCGATCCATTGTCACTTAATAAGTGACAATCGGCCCGGGCAAAAAAACAGGGGCCGCCCCCGCCGGATGGCGAAGGCGGCCCCGTGGGCTCAACGATGCGCGGCGCGCCAACCGCGCGCTTTGCGGATACGGCGTTACGAGACGGCGATCTTGCGGGGCTTGAGCGCCTCGGCCTTGGGCAACGAGACGCGCAGCACGCCGTCACGCAGCTCCGCGTGGATGGCGTCGATGTTGACCGCGTGCTCGTGCGAAAGCACCAGCTCGAACGCGGCGTCGGACGTCTCGCGGTGGAGCTGCGTCCAGCCGGACGGCTGCTTCCACGCACGGCGACCGAACACGCGTATCTGGCCGTCCTCGGCGGTCAGCTCGAGGTTGTCGCGGGTCACGCCGGGCAGATAAACCGTGAGCCCGAAGGCGTCGTCGGTCTCGCGGATCTCGTGCTGCGGACGCACGGTCTCCACGGGCGCGTCGCCGGCGGCGGCGGACGAACCGTCGCGGCGCGCGACGCGGCCAAGGGCGGGAACGATCGAGGTGAACAATGACATGGCGGGTTTCCTCCTGGGATGAGTTGTGGTGGTTTCTTGGATACGATGTTGCCTGTGAACGGCGGGCTTACTTGACGGCGACGGTGACCTTGCGCGGCTTGGCCTCCTCGCGGTGCGGCAGCGTCACGGTCAGCACGCCGTCGGCGTAGGCGGCCGAGATGCGGTCGGCGGCGATCTTGTCGTCGGGCACGGTGACGGAGCGGCTGAAGCTCGCGGCGTCGCCGCGGCCCTCGGCGGTCTCGCCGCGGGTGGCGTTGAGGGTCAGGTAGCCGTCGACCAGCTCGACCTGAATGTTGTCGCGGCTGAATCCCGGCAGCTCCGCGCGGACGTAGGTGTTGTCCTTGTCCTCGTAGATGTCGACGGGGAAGCGGCCGGCGGCCGGCAGGTCCGCCAGCGAGCGCAGGGTGCCCTCGAACAGGCGGTCGATCTCGCTCTCCAGACCGGCCCACGGGCTGCGGGCGGCGGAAGCGGCGTAACGGTGGTTCGGATACGAATAACGGACGAGTCTCATGATGGGTTTCTCCTTTGTGAGGGTTGGGTTTGTTGACGCCGCCATTGTCGCATTCTGGGTGCCAGCCTGACCCGCCGGCGAAATCTTCGATGCCCCAGCAACTTGAAAAAAACGCGCTCCCGCCCAGCGTGAAAAACCGCCCGGTCCTGTCACACCGGGCGCGCAAAATTTTCCCGCAACGTCGGCTCGCCACCAACCGTCCCGCGACCACCTTCGATCCCAACCGCATGAACACCCTTCCGAGGAAAAAAGCCGCGCCCGCCACCACCCCGGAACACCGCCGCCTCGCCGAATCCCGCGACCGCGTGCTCAACTGGAAACGCTGGGGTCCCTACCTCGCCGAGCGCCAGTGGTCCACCGTGCGCGAGGACTATTCGCCGGGCGGCGAGGCCTGGGATTTTTTTCCGCACGACCACGCCCGCAGCCGCGCCTACCGCTGGGGTGAGGACGGCCTGCTCGGCCTGTGCGACCGCGAGTGCCGGCTGTGCTTTTCCGTCGCGCTCTGGAACGGCCGCGACCCGATCCTGAAGGAACGCCTCTTCGGCCTGACCGGCCCGCAGGGCAACCACGGCGAGGACATCAAGGAGCTGCACTACTACCTCGACTCGACGCCCACCCACTCGTGGATGGAGGCGCTCTACAAATACCCGCAGGCCGCCTTCCCTTACGAGCGCCTCGTCTCCGAGAACGCCCGCCGCGGGCTGCACGATCCCGAGTTCGAGCTGGCCGACACCGGCGTCTTCGAGGACGGCCGCTACTTCGACGTGCGCCTGACCGTCGCCAAGCAGGGCCCCGACCACCTGCTGCTGCGCCTGACCGCGAGCAATCGCGGCCCCGACGCCGCCACGCTGCACCTGTTGCCGCAGGTCTTTTTCCGCAACACCTGGAGCTGGGGCAACGACCTCGAGGACACCCACGAAAAACCCTCCCTTTGCCACGCCCGCGACGGCGCCCGCCGCATCGACGGCCACCACCCCACCCTCGGCGACATCGAGCTGCACTACGCGTCCGCCGACAACGGCGCCGCGCCCGAGCCGCTCTTCACTGACAACGAGACCAACCGCCAGCGCCTCTGGGATTCGCCCAACCCCACGCCCTACGTGAAGGACGCCTTTCACCGGCGCGTGGTCGACGGCGAGAGCGATGCCGTCAATCCCACCCGCGCCGGCACCAAGGCCGCGCTCCACTACGTGCTCGAGATCGGCCCCGGCGAAAGCCGCACGGTCGACCTGCAGCTCCTGTTGCCCGCGACCGAGCGCGCGGTGGAGTTCGGCAAAAATTTCCAACGCGTGCTCGACCGCGCCAAGTCCGAGGCCGACGCGTTCTACGCGACCGTGATCCCGCCGCGCACCACCGACGAGGCGCGCAATGTCGTGCGTCAGGCCAACGCCGGCCTGCTCTGGTCGAAACAGTTTTATCACTATGTCGTCGCGCGCTGGCTCGACGGCGACCCCACGCAGCCGTTGCCCCCGCACCAGCGCCACGAGGGCCGCAACCGCGACTGGCGCCACGTGCACATCCGCAACGTGCTCTCGATGCCCGACAAGTGGGAATACCCGTGGTTCGCCGCCTGGGACCTCGCGTTCCACATGATCCCGTTGGCGCACATCGACGCCGACTTCGCCAAGGACCAGCTCACGCTCCTGCTGCGCGAGTGGTATATGCACCCCAACGGCCAGATCCCCGCCTACGAGTTCGCGTTCGGCGACGTGAACCCGCCGGTGCACGCGTGGGCCGCGTGGCGCGTCTACAAGATCGCCGGCAAACGCGGCCACCGCGACCGCGCGTTCCTCGAGGGCGTGTTTCAAAAACTGCTCCTCAACTTCACCTGGTGGGTCAACCGCAAGGACGCCGAGGGCCACAACCTCTTCTCCGGCGGCTTCCTCGGGCTGGACAACATCGGCGTCTTCGACCGCGGCAAGGCCATCCCCGGCGGCGGCTCGCTGCGCCAGGCCGACGGCACCGCGTGGATGGCCTTCTACGCGCACACCATGTTCGCCATCGCGCTCGAGCTCGCCTGGCACGACGGCCACGTGCAGCCCGCCTACGAGGACATGGCGTCGAAGTTCTTCGAGCACTTCGTGCAGATCGTCGACGCGATGAACCACGTCGGCGGCTACGGACTGTGGGACCGCGAGGACGGCTTTTATTACGACCAGATCGACTACGGCACGCACGCCGTGTCGCTAAAAACCCGTTCGCTGGTCGGTCTGCTGCCGCTCATCGCCGTCGAGGTCGTGCCGCGCGAGCACATCGAGCGCCTGCCAGGCTTTTTCAAACGCTACGACTGGTTCCTGCGCCACCGCCCCGGCCTCGCCCGCCACATCTCCGCGTGCGGCGACGCGTGCCCGCTCGACCAGAAGCACGTGCTGCTCGCCGTCGCCCCGAAGGAGCGCCTCGTGCGCGTGCTCCGCTACCTGCTCGACGAGGACGAGTTCCTCTCGCCGCACGGCCTGCGCAGCGTGTCCAAATACCACGAGAAACACCCGTTCGTCTTCCGCGCCGACGGCCAGGAGCTGCGCCTCGAATACACGCCCGGCGAGAGCAACACCTACCTCTTCGGCGGCAACTCCAACTGGCGCGGCCCGATCTGGTTTCCGATCAACTACCTGCTCGTCGAGGCCCTCGAGCGTTACCACGAGTTCTTCGGCGACGGCCTCAAGGTCGAGCTGCCCACCGGCTCCGGCCAACACGCCACCCTGCGCGACGCCGCGCTGGAGATCGAGCGCCGCCTCGGCCGCATCTTCCTGCCCGACGCCAACGGCCGCCGCCCCTGCCACGGCGACGATCCGCGCTACGCGAAGGACCCACACTTCAAAGACCTGCTGCTCTTCCACGAATACTTCCACGGCGACACCGGTCTCGGCCTCGGCGCCAACCACCAGACCGGCTGGACCGCGTTGGTGATCCGCTGTCTCGTCGACCGGTCGAAATAAGGAGGGCGGACACTCCTGCCCGCCCCTCAGGCTGACGGGGATTTGACCCACGAAGCACACGAAGATTCACGAAGCCGGGCCCGGAATTGGGGAACCGCAAAAGCCGCAAAACGTCCGATCCGATTTTTGCGAATTTTTGCGCCTTTCGCGGTTAAGAAATCCACAGGTTGGGCCACATCGCTTCCGGGCTTCGTGAATCTTCGTGCCCTTCGTGGTCCAATAGCGGCCCTCAGGGCGGGCAAGAGTGCCCGCCCTCCTTCCCAAGGCTTGCGGCGCGGCGCGGGCGCGCTAGGACTGGCCGACTATGCAGTTTGACTTCGTCACCGTCCCGCAACGCCACGGCACCGATTCGCAGAAATGGCAAAAATACGCCGGCCGCGACATCCTCCCCCTGTGGGTCGCGGACATGGATTTCAAGTCCTGCCCCGCCATCCTCGACGCCCTCAAGGAACGCGTCGACCACGGCATCTTCGGCTACGCGCGCCCCGTGAAATCGACCGTCGACGCCATCGTCGAGGCCTGCGCCAACCGCTACGGTTGGACCATCGACCCGTCGTGGATCGTCTGGCTGCCCGGCCTCGTCTGCGGACTCAACGTCACCGCGCAGGCCTTCGCCCAACCCGGCGAGGAAGTCCTCACCCTCACCCCCGTCTACCCGCCGTTCATGACCGCGCCGAAGAACTCCGGTCGCGTGTCCGTGACCGTCGACTTCGTGCTCAAGGACGGCCGCTGGACCATCGACTGGGACGCGCTCGAGGCCGCCGTCACCCCGAAAACCAAGCTCTTCTTCCTCTGCAATCCGCACAACCCGCTCGCCCGCGTCTGGCGCAAGGAAGAGCTCGTGCGCCTCGCCGACTTCTGCGCGCGCCACGACCTCGTGCTCTGCTCCGACGAAATCCATTGCGACCTCATTCTTGATCCGTCGCTGCCGCACCTGCCGACCGCGCTGGTCGCGCCCGAGCACGCCGCGCGCACGCTCACGCTGATGGCTCCGAGCAAGACCTACAACGTCCCCGGCCTCGGCACCTCCTTCGCGATCATCCCCGACGCCGGTCTGCGCGCGAAGTTCGTGCGCGCCACGGCGGGCATCGTCGCCGAGGTCACCTGCCTCGGCTTCACCGCCTGCGAGGCCGCGTATCGTCACGGCGAACCCTGGCGTCAGGAGTTGCTCGCCACCCTGCGCGGCAACCGCGACTTCCTGCTCGAGTTTCTCGCCCGCGAGCTGCCGCAGATCCGCGTCGAGGCGCCCATGGAGGCCACCTACCTCGCGTGGCTCAACGTCGCCGATCTCGGCTGGGACGACCCCGTCGCCCGCTTCGAGGAACACGGCGTCGGCCTGAGCGACGGCCGCTTCTTCGGCTCCAAGCCCGGCCGCCACGTGCGCATCAACCTCGGCTGCCCGCGCGCGACGCTCGAGGAGGCCCTGCGCCGCATGGCGGCGGCCGCAAAGGCTCGGTAAAGTCCGCAGAATACATCGGCTAACTTATTGCCGACGGGAGTATTGCGCCCGCCCTTTAGGGATTCGTCCCCAGTCCGCGTCGCTTGCATTCGGAAGAATGCGATGCATCACTGTGTGAAAAGCCCGTCAACCAGATCCAAATGGACGGGCGTTTTGCCCAAACCATCCGACTATTCCCACCCGACGCCATGGACAAAACACCCCGACTGCACGTGCTGATCGTCGACGATCACGACGAGATGCGGGCGATGCTTAGCCGGACGCTCACGGAGTTTGGTCACACGACGTTCGTCGCCGAGCACGGTGGCGTGGCGTTGAAGATCGCGGCCAGTCAACCCATCGACCTCGTGGTCACCGACTTGGTCATGCCCGAAAAGGAGGGCATCGAGACCATCATGGCCATTCGCAAGCAGTATCCGCACATTCGCATCCTCGCGATGTCGGGCGGACACCAGAACCGCAACTCCCTGCCCTACCTGGAACTGGCCGCGAGGCTCGGCGCGCACGGCACGCTGCAAAAGCCGTTCAACATCTCCGAGCTGGTCGCGAAGATCGACGAGATCATCCCCGCCGACTTCGTGCCCGCGAGCGCGCAAGGCGACGCCTGATCGGGCTCGGGAAAGTGGCACAAGCAAGAACGCCTGTGCCACCACGCCGCCCGCGCCGCGATCAGCCCGCGCGGGTGATCGTGCGGACCGGATACTTGGTGACGGTGACGCCCTTGGCCGCGCGCGTGCCGACCTTCAGCTCGCTCAGGTCGAACTCGAAGTCCTTGTCGCGCGCCGAGCAGCGGCCGCTGAGCTGGATGCGCACCTTCGACGGCATGGCCGACTCGTTCTTGGTGTGGTCGAGGAAGAGCAGCTTGCTCTGGGCGCTGGCCGCGAGGTTGTAGAGCTTGTCGCGCGTGGTGCCGCCGACCTGAAAGCGTTTGGCGAAGGCCTTGCCGCTCTCCTTGTCCTGGTAGATCAGCGTGAAGAAGCGCGGGTCGCCATCCTTGGGCAACACGGCCGTGTCGACGATGCCCTTGCCGACGAACACCTTGTCGGCGACCTTCACGACCTTCATCGTGCAGTCGTCCATGAAGCAGATGACGTCGTCGAGCGGCGAGCACTCGGCGATGGGCTCGTGGCCGCGCCAGTTGAGGCCGATGAAGCCCTCCTCGGGGTTGACGCAGAGCTTCATGTTGGAGGCGACGACCTGCGCGGCGGTGATCTGCTCGATCTCGTCGTAGGTGGTGCGGCGCTTGCGGCCCTTGCCGTATTTCTCCTGCAGGGTCTCGAACCACTTGATGGCGTAGTCGATCAGGTGCGCGAGGTGGTGCTTCACGCCCTTGATGTCGGCCTCGATCTGCTTGATCTTCTCGTCGGCCTTGAAGCGGTTGTAGGCGGAGATGCGCTTGATGCGGATCTCGGTGAGGCGGGTGATGTCCTCCTCGGTGACCTCGCGGCGGAGCTGGCCGAGGAAGGGCTTGAGGCCGAGGCGGATCTCCTTGAGCACGTCCTCCCACGTAGTCGATTTCTCGATACGGCGGTAGACGCGCTCCTCGATGAAGATGCGCTCGAGGCTGTCCCAGTGCCACTGCTGCTCGAGTTCGCCGAGCTGGATCTCCAGCTCCTGCTTCAGCAGGTCGACGGTCTTGTCGGCCGAGCGGCGGAGGATGTCGGTGACGTCGGTGAAGACGGGCTTGTCGTTCTCGATGACGCAGGCCGAGGGCGAGAGCGTGACCTGGCAGTCGGTGAAGACATAGAGCTGGTTGACGAGCTGCTCGGTATCGGAGCCCTGCGGCAGGTGGATGAGGATCTCGACGTGCTCGGCGGTGTTGTCGTCGACGTGCTTGATCTTGATCTTGCCCTTGGTGTTGGCGGCGACGATCGAGTCGATCAGCGAGGTCGTGGTGGTGCCGTAGGGCAGCTCGGTGATGGCGAGCAGGTATTTGGAGCGGGTCTCGATCTTGGCGCGGACCTTCACCTTGCCGCCGCGCGCGCCGTCCTGGTAGTCGGAGAAGTCGGCGATGCCGCCGGTCGGGAAGTCGGGGTAGATGCGGCGGTAGTGGCTCTTGCCGTCCTGTTTTTCCAGGAGGATGTTGATGGAGGCGCGGCAGAGGTCGTTGAAGTTGTGCGGCAGGATCTTGGTCGAGAGGCCGACGGCGATGCCCTCGGTGCCCTCGAGGAGCACAAGCGGGAACTTGACCGGCAGGGTGACGGGCTCCTTGGCGCGTCCGTCGTAGGAGAGCTGCCAGACGGTGGTCTTTTCGTTGAAGACGACGTCCTTGGCGAAGGGGGTGAGGCGGGCCTCGATGTAACGGGCGGCGGCGGCGCCGTCGCCGGTGAGGGTATTGCCGAAGTTGCCCTGCGGCTCGATGAGGTTGCCGCGCTGGGCCATGCCGACGAGCGCGGCCTCGATGGAGGCGTCGCCGTGCGGGTGGTAGCGCATGGTGGCGCCGACGGCGTTGGCGACCTTGTGGAAACGGCCGTCCTCCATTTCCCACAGGGTGTGCAGGATGCGGCGCTGCACGGGCTTGAGGCCGTCGTCGAGATGGGTGACCGCGCGGTCCAGGATCACGTAGCTGGCGTAGTCGAGGAACCAGCCGCGATAGGCGTGCGCGATGGGGGCGTTGTCGTTGTTGGTCGGACCGGCGGGGGCGGCGGGAGCGGCGGTCGGGCCGTCGGACGCGGCCATGTTTTCATCCCCGCCCGGCGATTGCTCGGCGGCGGACGCATCGAGGGGGAATTCGGGCTGGTCGTCGTCGGGAGAGATGGGAGGCGTGGACATGAAGGGGAAAGTCGTGTGGCCAGGAAGGCGTCCGTGGCAAGCCGCGAGGCGTGTCGGGGCGGTTTTTGAACGTGGTCAACCAGTATGGATTTGTCTGCCCGGCACCTCGGAGCAGAGAATGAGGGTCTTTCGCATGACTCCCCCCGCCTCCCCCATCCCCTTGTGGATCAACGGTGCTCCCGGCGCCTTGGGCAACCAGCCGCAGGACATCCCGACGCTGACGCGATTCGATCCGGCCCCCGGCAAGTCCAACGGAGCCACCCTGCTGGTGCTGCCCGGCGGCGGCTACTGGATGCTGGCACCGCACGAGGGCGAGGGTTACGCGCGGTGGTTTTGCGAACACGGCTTCACCTGCCATGTGCTGCAATACCGCCTCGGCCAGCACGGTTACCGCCACCCGTGCATGCTGCAGGACGCGGCGCGCGCGCTGCGCTTGGCACGGCTGTATGCGCGCGAGCATGGGCTCGACTCGGCGCGCGTGGGCATCATCGGTTCGTCGGCTGGCGGCCACCTGGCCTCGACGCTGCTGACGCACTACGACGCCGGACGGCCGGATCACGAAGAGCCGGCCGAGCGCGAGAGTTCGCGTCCCGACTTCGGCATCCTTTGCTACCCCGTGATCAGTGGCGTATCTTTCCCGCACCAAGGATCGTTCCAAAACCTGCTCGGCGAAAACCCGCCGGCCGAACTGGTGCGCGAGCTGTCCAACGAGCAACA
This sequence comes from Verrucomicrobiota bacterium, assembly GCA_030601755.1. GTDB lineage: Bacteria > Verrucomicrobiota > Verrucomicrobiia > Opitutales > Opitutaceae > JAUWBF01. Next base: position 17,585 of record JAUWBF010000049.1, read on the forward strand.
GGTCACCGCCGACACGCCGCCGACGTTCATCTGGCACACGGTCGACGACGCGGTCGTGCCCGTGGAAAACGCCAAGCTCTTCGCCGACGCGCTGCAGACCGCCGGGGTGCCATTTGACCTGCATCTCTACGAACACGGCCGGCACGGACTCGGCCTGCCCGTGACGAACGCCGACGCGCCGCCGTGGGACGTGAACTGCCTCTTCTGGCTGCGCCAACGCGGCGTCCTGCGCTGACACCACCCCCTCACCCTCCGCGCAAGACTTTCGATCCGCCGAAATTTGTCACTTAATAAGTGACAAACGCATTTTATATACTGATGCGCAATGAGTAATACACTGGCCAGTTTGTCACTTATTAAGTGACAAACGGTCGGTGGAGCTGGCCGGTAGGCGGCGGCGGGATCGCGGTAGGCGGGACGGAGGTGAAGTCGGCGGAGGGACTCAGCGCTTGGACAGCACGTCGCGCTCGTAGGCGGCGATCTCGGTCATGAAGCCCAGGCCGCCGGGTGTGTCGTGGCGGCGGCAGAACTCGTCCCAGACCGCGCCGACCGGCAGGGCGCGGGACTCCTCGAGGAGGGCCATGCGCAGCGCGTGGTTGCCGGATTTTTCAGCATCGCGGAGCAGCTTGGCGGGCTCAAGCAGCGCGATGAGCAGGGCCTTTTGCGCGGCGCGGGTGCCGATGACCCAGGCGGCGATGCGGTTGATCGAGGCGTCGAAGTAGTCGAGGCCGATGGCGGTGCGGCCGAGGAAGTCTCCGCGCACCAGTTCCTCGAAGATGGCCTTGGTCGGGTCGTCGCAGTTGACCACGTGGTCGCTGTCCCAGCGCACGCCGCGGCTGACATGCAGAAGCAGCGCGGGGGCGAACTGGAGCACGGAGGAGATCTTGTCGGCGAGCGACTCGGTCGGGTGGAAGTGGCCGGCGTCGAGACAGTAGGCGACGTTGCCGCGCTTCAGTGCGTAACCGAGGTAGAACTCGTGCGAGCCGACCGTGTAGGACTCGGCGCCGATGCCGAAGAGCTTGGACTCGACGGCGTCGAGGTGATGCTTGGCGTTGAGTTTCTCGGCGAAGACCTTGTCGAGTGAAGCCTCGAGGCGCTTGCGGGGCCCCACACGGTCGAACGGCGTGTCCTTGGAGGCGTCCGGTATCCAGACATTGGTGACGGTGCGCGTGCCGAATTTTTTCCCGAGGTGCGCGCCGATGCGGCGGCTGGCCTGGCAGTGACGAATCCAGAACTCGCGGATTCTTTTGTCGGGATGCGAGAGCGTGCCGTCGGCGGAGAGCGGGTGCGAAAAACAGGACGGGTTGAAGTCCATGCCGTGCAGGCCGACGGACTTGCCCCAGTCGATCCAGGACGCGAAGTGCTTGGGCTCGATGGTGTCACGGTCGACGGGCTTGCCGCCGAAGTCGCCGTAGATGGCGTGCAGGTTGAGGCGGTGTTTGCCGGGCAGGAGCTTGTAGACGAGTTCGAGGTCCTGACGCAGCTGGTCGATGGTGCGGGCCTTGCCGGGGTAGTTGCCGGTCGCCTGGATGCCGCCGGTGAGGGTGGCGTCGGCCTTTTCAAAGCCGGCGACGTCGTCGCCCTGCCAGCAATGCATGGAGATGGGCGTGGCGGCGAGGGTCTTGAGCGCGGACTCCACGTCAACGCCGAGGGCCTGGTAGGTCTCGACGGCGGTGGCAAAGGCCTTGGACGGGGCGGCGGAACGGGCGGAGGTTTTCTTGGACATGGCAGGATTGGCGGGGTTGGAGACGGGGCGGTTTTTTGCCAGTGACTTTATCCGAATTGCTCCAGGTTCGGAATATCGTCACTGTGCCAAAACATATATCTTTTGAACATGCTCAAAACGCCCGACGATCTCGCCCGTTACCTGCCGGTTTCCGATGAGCAATCGGCGTGGGGCCTTTCGCTGCGCGGGATCGGGCGTATCACCAATGCGCCGGGTGCCCCCTACCCGCCCAAGGGCCATCCGGGCGACCATGCGTTCACTTGGAAACACGGGCGGGTGCTGGGCGCGTGGCAATTGGTGCTGATCAGTGCCGGCGGCGGCGAATGCGAGTTCGGCCGGGGCGGCGGCGTGCGACCGGTGCCCACCGGTTCGGTCATCGTGGTCGCGCCGGGTCAGTGGCACCGTTACCGGCCGACGGCGGACACCGGCTGGAGCGAACGCTGGATCGAGTTCGACGGCCGGACCGTGCGCGACCTGAGCGAGGCCGGCCTGCTGCCACGCCACGGCAATGTTCGTATGACGAACAATCTGCCCGCCATGCTCGACCTCTGGGAGGAGCTGGCCGGCATGGTCGGCGGCGGCAACCGGAACGCCACGCCTGCGGAGATCGCGGCGGCTTTGCTGCGCCTGCTCGGCTGGCTGGCAGCGCCGCCGGAAACCCGCGCGTCGCCGCCGGCCCGCGCGGTGCGGCGCGCCGAACACATCCTCGCCGAACGGCTCGACGCGCCGCCCAGCATGCCCGCCCTCGCCCGCGAGGTCGGCGTGAGCTACGCGGTTTTCCGACGGGAGTTTCGCAAACGCACCGGTCGCTCCCCCCGCCGCCATCTGCTCGATCTGCGACTGGAACGCGCCCGGCGCCTGATCGGCAATACGCCCATGCGCCTCGAGGCCGTCGCCGAGCAGACCGGCTTCAGCTCGGCATTCCACCTCTCGGCCGCCTTCAAGAAACGCTTCGGAGTGTCCCCCGCCGTCTGGCGACGGGGGCAGGGCTGATTTTGCCCAAGGAGTTGCCGAAAGGTGTAGCCCATGTTGTTTGGCCGCACCATGCGCACACGCCCCTTTGCCCCCTCCTCCCGCGACGTCTCGGAAATCGGCCTCGGCTGCTGGCAGCTCGGCGGCTCCGACTGGGGCGCGGTCGACGAAAACGCCTGCCTCGACATTCTAGGCCGCGCCGCGGACGCAGGTATCAATTTTTTCGATACGGCGGACGTCTACGGCGCCGGCCGCAGTGAAACCCTGGTCGGGAAATTCCTGAAACAATCCCGCCACGAAAACATCTTGGTCGCCACCAAGCTCGGCCGCACCGGCGAACTCTATCCGGACGGCTACACCGAGGCCGGCTTGCGCGCGGCGACGGAGGCTTCGCTCAAGCGACTCGGCGTCGAGACGCTCGATCTCACGCAGCTGCATTGCGTGCCCACGGAGGTGCTCCGTCGCGGCGAGGTCTTCGAGTGGCTGCGCAAGCTGCGGGACGAGGGCAAAGTCCGCGCCTTCGGAGCCAGCGTGGAGTCCGTCGAGGAAGGCCTGCTCTGCCTCGCCCAGCCCGGCCTCGCCTCGTTGCAGGTCATCTTCAACGTCCTCCGCCAAAAGCCCGCCGCCGAACTGCTCCCCGCCGCGCAAGCCAAGGGCGTCGCCATCATCGTGCGACTGCCGCTCGCGAGCGGCGTGCTTGCGGGCAAGTTCACCGCCAGCACGACCTTTGCCGAGAACGACCACCGCAACTACAACCGCGACGGCGCGGCCTTCAACGTCGGTGAGACCTTCGCCGGCATCCCGTTCGAACGCGCCGTCGCTTTAGCCGAGGCGCTCAAGGGATTCCTGCCTGACGGCATGAACCTCGCGCAGATGTCGCAACGCTGGATCCTCGACCACCCGGCTGTGACCACCGTCATCACCGGCGCGAGCCGCCCGGAACAGGCCGCGGCCAACGCCGCCGTCTCCACTCAGCCCCCGCTTTCGACCGAGCTGCACGAACAGCTTGCGGCCTTCTACCGCGCGGAGATTCACGACCACATCTGCGGTCCGTATTGAATCAACCGATACGTTCCGGCGGCGTCAGGGTGCCGCCCTCGCTCCAGCGGCCCTCCACCTGCACGATGCGGGCGTCGTCGGGGGCGCCGTGCTCGTCGTGCTGCAACTGCGTCACCAGCAGGTTCACCGCCGCCGCGCCCAGCCGCTCGTAGCCGGGCAACACGCCGGCCTCGCCGAGCTCGCGGTCCCAGAGCAGCAGCTTGATCAACGCCACGTCGTCGGGCACACGCACACCCGCCGCGGCCAGTTCGACGCGCCCCGCCGTGGTGCTGAGGATGACGGTCGGCCGGTGTTCCTGAAACCACCTGCGCAACGCCCCCCAGTCGCCAGAGTCCGTCAGCAACGGCGGCACGCGGTCCCCGGGGCGCGCCTCGTGTTGCCACGCCAGAAACGCCGCCAGGTGCAGGTTCTCCATCGTCGCCTCGGCGCCGGCCGGCGACACGAAACCGAGCCGACGGTGCCCGGCCTCGAGCGCCTTGCGGATGGCCAGTTGGGCGTTGCGGTAGTGATGCGTCACCACGCGGTGCAGCGCGGGCGTCTCGACCGAGTAGCCCACCGTGACGGCCGCAAACTTCACCCAAGGAAACTCCACCACCGAGCCATGCCGGCCCGTCGAGCCGACCAACAGGCCGCGGATGCCGCGCGCGACCAGCATCTGCGCGAGCCGCCGCGGCGAGCGTCCCGGTTCGTGCAGCCAAAACGCCTCCGTGTCGTAACCGAGCTCCGCGGCGCGCCGCTCGGCGCTGCGCGCGAAATCCGCCAGCGCCGCCGTTTCGCGCAGATAGGCCGCGTCGGTCGGGTGCACGTTGAGCACCGCCAGCTTGCCGGCGTAGCGGCGCGCGTTCCCCGCGCGCCCCGCGTGCAGGTGGGTCATCAGCTTGGCCAGCACCGGATCGGGCCGGTAGCCCATGACATCGGCCACCTTGCGGATCCTCGCCCGAGTCGCCGCGGCGATGTTCGGGTCGTCGCGCAGCGCATAGGAAACCGCCGTCCGGGACACCCCCGCACGCTTCGCCACGTCGCCGATCGTCACCCGTTTTTTGCCGGTCGCCATCTGAACGATTCAGAAAACACCCCGTTGTCGCGCCTGTCACGCCTGCAATCATCGGTCGCAAACCTCCCTCCCCCTCGCGCCATGTCCTCCCCCTACTATTTCAAGCCCGCCGCCGATGTCGGCGCCGATCATCCGGTCCTCGAGGCCGATCTCTGCATCTACAACGCCAACGCCGCCGGTGTCGCCGCCGCCGTGCAGGCCAAACGCGACGGCCTCAGCGTCGTTCTCGTCAACCCCGGCTGGCACGTCGGCGGCCTGACCTCCGGCGGTCTCGGCTTCACCGACTTCGGCAACAAGGCCGCGGTCGGCGGCATCTCCCTCGAGTTCTACAAGCGTCTCGGCCAGCACTACGGCAACGAGGCCGAGTGGCGCTTCGAGCCCGGCGTGGCCGAGAAGACCCTCGACGCGTGGCTGTCCGAGATCGGCGTCACCGTGCACCACGGCCACTACCTCGAAAGCGCCGTCGTCGAGAATGGCCGCATCAGCGAGATCTGCTTCACCCACGGCGCCCGCGCCCGCGCCAAGTATTTTATCGACGCCTCCTACGAGGGCGACCTGCTCGCCGCCGCCGGCGTCGACTTCACCACCGGTCGCGAGGCCAACGCCACCTACGGCGAGACCCTCAACGGCCAGCAGGTCCGCGAGAAACACCAGTTCAATTTCCCCGTCGATCCCTACGTCGTCCCCGGCGATCCCGCCAGCGGCCTGCTGCCCGGCATCGAGCCCGGCCTGCCCGAGATCGGCGCCGGCGACCACCGCGTGCAGGCCTACAACTTCCGCGTGTGCATGACCCAGCGCGAGGACATCCGCGTGCCGTTCCCCAAGCCCGCCGTGTATGACCGCAGCCGATACGAACTGCTCGCCCGCTACATCGCCGCCGGCTGGGACCAGATGTTCTGGAAGTTCGACATGATCCGCGGGCTCAAGACCGACACCAACAACCACGGCGCCGTCTCCAGCGATTTTATAGGCGAAAACTACGCCTGGCCCAGCGCCTCGCACGCCGAGCGCGAAAAGATCTTCCAGGCCCACGTCAACTACCACCAGGGCCTCTGGTGGTTCTACCGCACCGACCCCGCCGTGCCCGCCGACGTGCAGGCCAAGGTCAACACCTGGGGCCTCGCCGGCGACGAGTTCGCCGACACCGGCCACTGGCCCAACCAGCTCTACGTTCGCGAGGCCCGCCGCATGAAGGCCGACTTCGTGATGACCGAGCAGCACTGTCTCTCGAAGATCCTCGTCGACGACGTCATCGGCCTGGCCGCCTACACCATGGACTCGCACAACTGCCGCCGCTTCGTGAAGGATGGCCGCGTGTTCAACGAAGGCGACGTGCAGGTCCACCTGCCCAAGCCCTACGGCATCAGCTACCGCACCATCACGCCCAAGCGCGGCCAGGCCGCCAACCTGCTCGTGCCCGTCTGCCTCTCCTCCTCGCACATCGCCTACGGCTCGATCCGCATGGAGCCTGTCTTCATGGTGCTCGCGCAGGCCGCCGCCACCGCCGCCGGCGTGGCGCTGAAGCAGGGCAACCTCGCCGTCCAGGACGTGCCCTACGCCGACCTCCGCGCCGGCCTCGAGAAGGGCAACCAGGTCCTCGTCTGGAACGACGCCCTGCCCCACGGCAACGGCAACGACAACAGCCCCATCGGCCGCTGAATCACCCGCGTGATCGGGCGCGGCGCTCTTCCTGACGCCGCGCTCAATCGCCGACGGCGGCCTCCCGCCACTCTCCCTCCAGCAACAACGCCGTGGGGTGCGCCGGCACGCCGCGCTCGTTGCGGTGCAGCTGCGCCATCACCAGATCCACCGCGCTCGCGGCCACGCGGCCCTCGCACATGTCGATGCCGGGCAGGTCCGCGGTCGGATTCGCGAGCGTCACGATGCGTGCCGGGATGCCCCGCTCCCGCAGTCGCGCCAAGGTCGCCGCCGGCGGACCGACCACACAGATCAACGCATCCGCTCGCGTTTTCGCCAGCCATGCCTCCGTCTCCGCGACATCCTCCGGCCAGCCGAAGCGCGCCATGCCCCGCGCCTGCGCCGGCAGCGGATGGTTCGCCAGAAACGCCGCCTGGTGCACCCCGTGGATGCGCCGGTGATGCGGCTCGTGCAACACCGCCGCCGGCCGCCGGCAACCCGCCGCCTTCACCCGCTCCATCGCGGTCCACATGCTGCGGTAGTGGTGATGACCGGCGCGGTGCAGCGGCGGATAAAACTCGGAGTTGCCGATGACCGCGGCCGCGAAGTGCGCCCAGTTCCAGGCGACCGTCACCTCCATGTCGCGCAGCGGCGCCGAGAACACCACGCCCGTGATTCCCCGCGTGACCAGGATCTTTTCCAGACGCGCCGCCGTCATGCCCGCGTCGTGCAACCAAAACTCCTCCAGCACGCACCCCAGCTCCTCCGCGCGCCGCGTCGCTCCCGCGAACGTCTCCCGGCAAAACCACTCCCGCCGCGTCTCCGCGCGCGACGCGCTCACCCACACGAACGCCAGACGCTCCCGGTCGCGCGTTCCCCGCGTCCGTCGGATGCGCGCCATCAGCGAGCCCACCCGCGCGTCCGCCCGATAGCCCAACCGCTCCGCCGCAGCCCGGATCCGCGCCACCGTCGCCGCCTTCACCAAGGGACTGCCCCGCAACGCCAGCGAGGCGGTGGACAACGCCACGCCCGCCTCCCGCGCCACCTCCACCAATGAGCTTGCCTGTATGCGCGCCATAAAAATCGAACGATTTCGATCCCTAGCCCATTGGCCCGTCCGGGCCAGACTTTAGTTTCATTCGCGTCCCTCCATTCCCTCATGAAAAAATCCGTCAACGCCCCTCACCCCCAACTTCCGCCGAACGTCAGCGGCGTCATTCCGGCCTACGCGCAGGTCGCCGACTTCGGTCCGCCCCGCAGCGAGATCGGCATCGGCTGCCTCATGCCCTGGCTCGGCCGCCTCTACATCCTCAACTACGCCTCGCACCGCAAGGACACCGGCACCGGCGTCGGCCTGCGCGTGATCGACGAGAACTTCAAGATGTCGGTCCACCCGGCCGCCGTCGACGGCACCTACGCCAACCGCTTCGTCCACACGGCCTCCAGCCAGCTCATCATCGGCCCCCACGTCGTCGACACGAAGCACAAGGTCCGCACCGTGAAGGCCCTCGCCGAGATCCGCCTCTGCGGCACCGCCACCCACCTGACCGATCCCGACAACCTCGTCTACATGCTCGGCATGGAGGGCGAGTTGTTTGAACTCGACGTGCGCACGCTGAAGGTCCGCCACCTCTTCGACCTCACCAAGGAGCTCGGCACGCCCGGCGAGGGCTCCTGCCACTTCAAGGACTGCTACACCGAGGGCGGCCGACTCGTCGTCGTAAACAACGACTACGCCGAGCCCGACTTCCTCGGCAAACAAAGCGAGGGCACGCTCGCCGAGTTTGACGGCAAAAAATGGACCGTCATCGAACGCAAACCCTTCGTCGGCCTCGGCGGCCTCGGTCCCTACGGACGCAACATCTTCGCCACCGGCTGGGATCGCGCCTCGGCCATCCTCAAGGTCTTCACCGGCTGCGATCAAAAGTGGACCACCTACCGCCTGCCCAAGGCGTCCCACTGCTGGGATCACAAGTGGCAGACCGAGTGGCCCCGCATCCGCTCCACCGAGCACGAGCGCCTGCTCATGGACCACCACGGCATGTTCTACGAACT
>JAUWBF010000115.1 GCA_030601755.1 Verrucomicrobiota bacterium
AACTCGATGCTGCCGCGCATCTGGCCGTCCTGCTCGATCATGTTGTCCACGGCCTTGCAGGCGTGGATGACCGTGCCGTGGTCGCGGCCACCGAACGCGTCGCCGATCTCTTGCAACGAGTGCTTGGTCAGCGTGCGCGACAGATACATGGCGATCTGGCGCGGGATAGCGATGTTGTTGGGCCGGCGCTTGCTGGTCATGTCGCTGTGCCGGATCTGGAAGTGGTCGGCCACGCGCTTCTGGATGATCTCGATGGTGAGCGCGTTCTGCGCCTGCTCCATGAGCACGTCCTGCAGCAGCATCTCGGTGGCGGCGAGGTCGATGGTCTTGCCGGTCAGCGACGCGTAGCTGGCGACCTTGATGAGGGCGCCCTCGAGGCGGCGGATGTTTTTCGAAATGTTCTGCGCGATGAAGTTGGCGACGTCGGCGGGGAGGTCGAACTTCAGGGTTTGGGCCTTGGTGCGGAGAATGGCCAGGCGGGTCTCGTAGTCGGGGGCCTGGATGTCGGCGGGCAGTCCCCACTCGAAGCGGGAAACAAGGCGGGCCTCGAGCTTCTGGATCTCGGAGGCGCGACGGTCGCTGGAGAGCACGATCTGCTTCTGCGACTCGAAGAGCTCGTTGAAGGTGTGGAAGAACTCTTCCTGAATGCGCTCCTTGCCACCGAGAAACTGCACGTCGTCGAGGAGCAGCATGTCGACATGGCGGTAGCGCTGGCGGAACTTCACGAGGCCGTTTTCTTGGATGGCCTGGATGAACTCGTTGGTGAACTTCTCCGTGGAGAGGTAGGCGACCTTGGCGTCGGGGTTGTTGCGCAGGATGGCGTGCCCGATGGCGTGCATCAGGTGGGTCTTGCCGAGGCCGGTGTCGCCGTAGAGGAAGAGGGGGTTGTAGGCCTGCGCGGGGGCTTGGGCGACCGCGAGGGCGGCGGCGTGGGCCATCTGGTTGTTGGAGCCGACGACGAAGGTGTCGAAGGTGTTGCGCGGGTTGAGGGTGCCGACGTAGGGGCCGCGCTCGTCGAGGCGGGCGCCGCCGCGGGCGGTGCGGCCGCCGCGGGGGCGGGCGGGGGAGAGGGGCGCGGCGCTCTCGGCGGGCGAGGGGGCGGCCATGCGGGCCTCGCCACCGGTCTTCTTGAGGCGCACGGTCATGTCGCGGCCGGCGGTGAGCCGGAGGCGCTGGACGATCAGGTCGAGGTAGTTGTCGTTGATCCAGATCGCGGCGAAGTCGTTGGGCACGCCAAGGGTCAGCGCGTCGTCGGTCTGATCGACGCAGGTGACGGGCTCAAACCAGAGCTGGAAGACGTCCTCCGGGAAAAGCGTCTTGAAGTCGCTTTTGACGGAGTCCCACAGGCTGGTGGTGAGGGCGGCGGAAGACATGGATGGTGCGAGTGGGCTGGGAATTATTCACATCGGGCACTGGCACGGGTCTTCCGGTCACGTCGGGAGCTTGGTCACGGGCGGGGTCGGGCGAACGAAAAAAGGGATGCCGTGCCGGCCGGGGATAGGGACGGTCGGGTTGGGTGGTTAAGTCGCTGTAAAAAGGTGACTTGTGAGTTGTTCGCTGGCGACGCCGGGCGGGTGGCCGAGGCGTGGGACGTGGGAAAGAGCGGGCGCAGGGCCGTGGGTGGCTGAAGCGGGTTCGGAGTAACGGGAAAGGCGGATGGGCTTTCAAGAGCAAGTTTCCGACAAGTTATTCACAGCGGATTTGCGGATAAGTTTTTCGATTTTTTGGTTGCCTGAATCGGGCGTGTCGCGGGGCCGTTTTCGGGGCGTTTCGCATTTGTCACGAGGCTGTCACTACACCGTTTCGGCGGTGTCACGTTTTCAGAGGGAAACGGGTCGTTTCGGGCGTATTCAGGACGCCGTGACAGGCTCCGGGTCGGTCCATTTGCCGTGGTCGCGGATGAGTGCCACGAGGCGGTCGTCGGCCTCGTTTTGGGGGATGTTGTATTGGACGCAGGTCTTGCCGACGTAGAGATTTATTTTTCCGGGGGCGCCGCCGACGTAGCCGAAGTCGGCGTCGGCCATCTCGCCGGGGCCGTTCACGATGCAGCCCATGATGGCGATTTTGACGCCCTTGAGGTGCCCGGTGCGGCTGCGGATGCGCTGGGTGGTGGTCTGCAGGTCGAAGAGGGTGCGTCCGCAGGAGGGGCAGGCGACGAATTCGGTCTTGGTGATACGGGCACCGGCGCCTTGCAGGACGTTGTAGGCGAGCTTGAGGGCGCGGTCGGGCGCGGGGTCGGTTTCGAGGGAGACGAGGTCGCCGAGGCCGTCGCAGAGGAGCGAGCCGGTGAGCACCGAGGCGTCGAGCAGGCGACCGAGAAAATCCGTGGCGATGGACGATGGCTGATGGGAGATGGCCGATGTATTGCGAATCCAGAGCGGCGCGCGGCAGCCGGCGTGGCGCAGGGCGTCGGCGAGGGCGCGGTAGGCGCCGACGGGGTGGGTGTGCGGGTGCTGCGCGGAGGCGGCGCCGGAGTGGGTGAAGAGCAGGCGCTCGTCGCCGAGCTGGCGAAGGAGCGGGGTGAGCAGGGCGACGTCGTCGTCGGTGGTGGCGATGGCGAGGGTGTGGCCGTGGGTGCGCACGAGCTTGGCGAAGCCGGCGAGCATGTCGGTCTCCTCGCCGGCAAAGGCGCGCAGGAGCACGAGGGCGGGGGCGGCGGCGGACCCGGCGGCGTCACCGCCGCTGCTACGGGCGGCGGACTGCGCGACGGGGATGAGGTCGGCGGGAGTCAGCGCGGAGGCGAGCTCGAGGACGAGGAATTGCGGACGCAGTTTGCCCTGTGCGGCGGTGGCGAGGGCGGCGGTCGCCTCGGCGGCGGTGGCGACGGGCACGACGACGCCCTCGAGCGGGGTGTCGGTGAGGCGGGCTGCGGCGAGTTTTTGCAGGGTCTCGCCGAGGGCGGCGGCCGAGGGGGAACGCACGATGACGCGCGGCGGTTGCTCGGGGCCGACGAGGCAGTCGGGGCCGAGGGGCAACGAGGTGACGCCGCGGCGGGTGAAGTGGAACGGATCAACGGCGTCCGGCGCGGCCTCGGGCTGGGCGACGGAGGTGGGAGCGGCGGCGGTTTGCCACCGCGCCATGGCCTTGCGGGCGATCGCCTGGGCGACGGGCACCTCGTAGACGCTGTCCTCGGTGAGGGAGACGCGGATGGTGTCGCCGAGGCCGTCGTTGAGCAGGGAGCCGATGCCGATGGCGGATTTGATGCGACCGTCCTCGCCGTCGCCGGCCTCGGTGACGCCGAGGTGCAACGGGTAGTGCATGTCCTCCATCTGCATGCGCTCCACGAGCAGGCGGTAGGCTTGGATCATGACCTTGGGGTTGGAGGCCTTCATCGAGAGCACGATGTCGTGGTAGTTGTGCCCACGGCAGATGCGGAGAAACTCAAGGGCGCTCTCGACCATGCCGAGGGGGGTGTCCCCGTAGCGGTTCATGATGCGGTCGGAGAGGGAGCCGTGGTTGGTGCCGATGCGCATGGCGCGGCCGAGCTCCTTGCAGCGCAGGACGAGCGGGGAAAACGTCTCGTGGATGCGCTCGAGCTCCTGCACGTAGGCGGCGTCGGTGTATTCTTGGACGGCGAACTTCTTTTTGTCGGCGTAGTTGCCCGGGTTGACGCGGATCTTTTCGACGTGCTCGACGGCCTCCATGGCGGCGGAGGGCAGGAAGTGGATGTCGGCGACGAGGGGTATGTTCGCGAAGCCTTCGGCGGAGAGTTTGGCGCGGATGTCCTTGAGGCACTTGGCGGCGGCGACGTTGGGCGCGGTGACGCGGATAATCTCGCAGCCGACCTCGGCGAGGGCGATCGACTGGCGCACGGTGGCGTCGACGTCCTGCGTGTTGCTGGTGGTCATCGACTGCACGCGGATCGGGTTGTGCGCGCCGATGGCGACGGAGCCGACCTTCACCTCGACGGTGCGGCGGCGGATGGTTTCAAAGCGGGACGTGCAGTAGGCCATGGCGAGGAGCGCGCCGTGGGCGGCGCGGAATGACCAATGACCAATGACGGATGACCAATGTCAAACCGTCAGCGGGCGGGCGTCGGCGGCGCGCCTGTTGGCGTGCCCGGGCATGTCGGACTGTCGACCTGCCTGCGCTCGGCGGGCGGGCCCGGAGGATTGTCACTTATTAAGTGACAATCGGGTCGGGGCGTCGGCTCAGGGTGCGGCGGGGGTCGCGCTTGGTGTCGCGGTGGGGGCCGGGGCCTCGGCGGCGGGCGCGGGGGCTCGGTCGCGGGCGATGCGGCGCACGTCGAAGAAGGTGACGTAGAGGATCATCGCGAAGAGGCAGGCCATGAACACGGTCTGCACCGTGCCGATGACCTGCATGGGCAACGGACGTCCGCGGAGCTTGGCGATGGTGGCGAACACGATGTGGCCGCCGTCGAGCACGGGGATCGGCAGCAGGTTGAGCATGGCGAGGTTCACGTTGACGAGCACGGTGAACCAGAGGACGAGGCGGATATCGATCTGCGCGGTGATGTGAAAAACGCGCGCGATGCCAACGGGTCCGCTGAGCTTCGACGGGCCGATGTCGGACTTGGGGTGCAGCAGGCTGGCGAGGGTTCGCCAGGTGGTGACGGCGTGGTTCCACATCTGGGTCCACGGCGCGGTGTGCACGAGGGTGGTGCTGTAACGGCCGCCGAGGCTGACGCCGATCAGTGGCACGGGCACCTCGGAGCCGGGCGGCTTGCTCAGGCGGGGGGTGAGGGTGGTCTCGGCGATCTCGCCGTCGCGTTCGTAGGTCAGGCGCACGGGGTTGGCGCCGTGGAGGCGGAGGTATTCGGAGACGAAGCTGACGTATTCGGCGGGCCGGCCGTCGAGGGCGACGATGAGGTCGCCGGCCTTGAGCCCGGCGGCCTGCGCGGGGCTGTCGGGAAACACGCCGGCGACCATGGGTTGCACGGCGGGTTCAACGCCGATCTCGCGGATCTTCTCGTCGCCGGTGTAGGCGGGAATGACCGTCACGGGCAGGGTCTGGCCGTCGCGTTCGACGGTGAGTTCGACCTGCGGGCGTCCGTCGGCGGAGCGACCGGCGCCGAGGGCGACGAGGGTGTTGATGTCGTTGAAGGTGGCGACGGATTTGCCGTCGACCGTAAGGATGACGTCGCCTTGGCGGAGGCCGGCCTCGAGGGCGGGGCCGGGCGCTGTCTGGCCGTCGGAGAGCGTGACGACGGGCTGCACGTGTCCGACGCGGGTGGTCTGGTCTTCCTTGGAAACGGGCTGGCCGACGAACCAGAGCACGGAGGCGAGCACGAAGGCGAAGACGAGGTTCATGGCCGCGCCGCCGACGAGGGTGAGCACGAGTCCGCGGAAGGGCGGCGGCGGGAGATTGCGGTCGGCGGCGGAGAGTTCGCCCTCGATCTTGCCCATCTCGGCGAGCTGCGGGATCTGCACGTAGGCGCCGATGGGGAACCAGCAGATGCAGTATTCGACGCCGTCCTTGCCCATCCATTTCACGATGGGCGGGCCGATGCCGAAGAAGGAGAAGCGGGTGACCTTGAGGCCGTGTTTTTTGGCCATCCAGAAGTGGCCGTATTCGTGGACGATGATCGATCCTCCGAAAAAGACGACGATGACGAGGACGGACCAGAGAAAGGCGAGCATGAGGAAAACGGGAGTGAGATTCAGACGGTGGACAGGGAGGGCAGCCCGGCCTCGGCGAGGCGGCGGGCCTCGGCATCGACAGCGAGCACGGCGGAAAGGTCCGTCGGATCGCGGGCGGGCAGGGCAGCGAGCACGTTTTCCACGAGGGCGGGGATGGCAAGAAAGGGGATTTTTTCCGCCAGAAACGCGGCCACGGCGACTTCGTTGGCGGCGTTGTAGACGGCGGGCGCGGTGCCGCCGGCGACCATGCATTCGCGCGCGAGGCGCAGCATGGGAAAGCGGGTCTCGTCGACGGGGCGGAAGTCGAGCGAGAGCAGCTTGGAAAAATCCAGCGAGGTGTCGGCCCCGGGGGCGCGGCGCGGGTGGAGCAGCGCGTGTTGGATGGGGAAGGTCATCGACGGCGGGCAGAGTTGGGCAAGCAACGCGCCGTCGGTGAACTCGACGAGGGCGTGCACGATGCTCTGCGGGTGCACGACGGCCTCGCACTGGTCGGGGCGCAGGCCGAAGAGCTCGCGCGCCTCGATGAGCTCGAGGCCCTTGTTGGCGAGGGTGGCGGAGTCGATGGTGATCTTGGCGCCCATCGACCAGTTGGGGTGTTTGAGCGCGTCGGCTACGGTGGCGGTGGCGAGGCGTTCGGCGGGCCAGTCGCGGAAGGCGCCGCCGCTGGCGGTGAGCACGATGCGGCGCACGTCGGCGGGGTCGCGGCCCTCGAGGCACTGGAAGACGGCGTTGTGCTCGCTGTCGACGGGCAGCAGTCGCGCGCCGCTTTGGCGGGCGGCGGCCATGACGAACTTGCCGGCGAGCACGAGGATCTCCTTGGAGGCGAGGGCGAGGTCCTTGCCGGCGGCGAGCGCGGCGAGCGCGGGTTGCAGGCCGGTGGTGCCGACGACGGCGACAAGCACGGTGTCGGCCTCGGGCAGGGCGGCGAGTTCGTTGAGCCCGTCGAGTCCG